>UQTM01000042.1 GCA_900544025.1 uncultured Odoribacter sp. | reverse complement strand
GTTGAAATGGAGGATGAAACCGAAGGTATGAACGCAATTAATGCCCTTAATGAAACAGAATTTCAGGGGAAAACAATCGTTGTAAAAAAAGCAAGACCGAGAGAAGAAGGTGGTGAAAGAGGCGGTCGCTCATTCTCACCGAGAGGCGGAGAAAGAAGATTTAATAATCGTTATTAATTCGCAAAGGAAAGGAACAGAGGGCCTAAAGCTCTCTGTTCTTATATTTAGCCTTGAAATAAGCATATAGCACTTTATGTAGCAGATTGGCTTCCTGCTGTTCTTCTTCCGAAAGATTCACATCCGTTTCTATCGTATTGCAGGCGTCTGCCAATTGTTCGTCCCGATTGATGAACTCGGGTTCGTTCTCTTCCAGATAAAACATATCCGACAATTGCATTTTTTCCAGACATTCAATTGCTAAACTTCTGGCTTGTAGTAAATTGTCTGCCCGGTATTTTTTTAGGAATATTTCAATGACCGAATCGGTAAAATAATCACAAAAATAGTGCAGCAGCAATAAGCGTCGTTTGTAGAGTTCCGGCGAAGGAGTTTCACCTTGTTGTAAAACCGTACAAATTCCCATATAGGCTAATTCAGCAATTTCGATGCTGTCTTCCTCTTCTTCGTCGAGTTCCAGCAATAATATTTTATACAGGGCGTCGGCATAATCGTCCAGTAATTTTTCCTCGACGCTTTGCCAATAGTATGCCCGACGATTACCGAGTAGTTGCCGGAGGCTGGCAGTAAGTCCACGGCGGTTACCTGTGCGGCTGGTTTCCTGCACTTCTGTCAATATATTTTTTAAATCGCTTGCCATATTTGTATTCTTTCATTGAGGTAACGAGAGGGAGAACTCTTGTTGCCAATATAAAATTATTTTCCTTCCGGTGCGGTAAAATTAGTCCACCCTTGTGCTTTCAGTTCAAAAGTATTGCCGTCCCGGGTGGTCATGTAGCAACCTTCGGACGCTTTGCAGGTATGTCCGATTACGCTGATTCCGGGGATTGCGGAAAGCGTTTCAAAGTCTTCGAGTGGGGCTGTGAACAGAAGTTCATAATCTTCACCGCCCGATAAGGCACATACTGTGACGTTCATGTTCAACTCTTCCGCCATTTTATAGGTTTGGTAGTCGATGGGAATTTTTTCTTCATAGATATTACAGCCGACTCCCGAATCTTTACAAATGTGCATGATCTCCGATGCCAGGCCATCGGAAATATCGATCATGGCTGTCGGGCGGATATTCTTTTCCCGTAATAATTTCAAAATATCCCCGCGTCCTTCCGGTTTTAGCTGCCGCTCAAGGATATACTCATATCCGGTAAAGTCCGGTTGCACTGTGTTGTTGTCGGCAAAAACCACTTTTTCACGTTCCAGTAATTGTAAGCCCATATAAGCTGCTCCCAGATCGCCGCTGACACAAATTAATTGGTTTTCTTTCGCTGTATTCCGGTAAACGATGTCCTGTTCATCGGCTTCTCCGATAATTGTGATGCTGATGCACATGCCTGTCTGCGATGAGGTGGTGTCTCCTCCGACGAGGTCGATGCCATAATGTTCGCAGGCCAGATAAATGCCGGAATACAATTCATCGACACCTTCCACCGAAAAATGATTGGACAGAGCCAGTGAAACGGTGATTTGCTTTGGAGTTCCGTTCATGGCATATATATCGCTGGCATTTACGGCAACTGCTTTGTACCCCAGGTGTTTCAGCGGGGTGTAGGTCAGGTCGAAATGTACGTCCTGAATCAGCATGTCCGTGCTAACCAGTATTTTTTTGTTTCCGTAGTCGAGAACGGCGGCATCGTCTCCTACACCTTTTAGCGTGGATGGGTTTTGAGATTTATGGTTTTTAGTCAGGTGGTCGATCAGCCCGAATTCTCCCAAAGTGGAAAGCTCCGTATATTTTTTTTCTTCGTTACTCATGTAAGTTGTGTTTTTCTAAATTTTATCACTTGAACTGCAAAGGTAGTGTAAAAGGGAAACAGAACAAAAGAATTTCGGAGTATTCCAGATCATAGTTTCTGATTATCACGTAATAAATAATATCTACCAAAGAGCAGACGGCAATTAGGATTGGAGTGTTGAATATATTTTGTATTTTTGCGAAGATAAGCGGAGAGCAAAATCGGAGTTATTCGTTTTTCAATGATTATAATATGGCTAAAGAACAAGATAATATATTAGAAGAAGTAACCGGAGGAGAATATAAATACGGATTTGTTACCCATGTCGAGACCGAAATGATCGAAAAGGGGTTGAATGAGGAGGTTATTCGTACGATCTCTGCAAAGAAAGAGGAGCCCGAATGGTTGTTGGAGTTTCGTTTGAAGGCTTACCGTCACTGGCTGACGATGAAAATGCCGGAATGGGCACAGTTGGATATACCAGAAATTAATTATCAGGATATCGTTTATTATGCCGCTCCCAAGCAAAAAGAAGCTAAAAATTGGGACGATGTGGACCCGGAACTGAAAGCTACATTCGATAAGCTGGGAATCCCTTTGAATGAACAGCTGGCTTTATCGGGAGTTGCGGTAGATGCTGTGATGGACAGTGTTTCCGTGAAAACTACGTTTAAGGAAACGCTGGCAGAGCGGGGGGTGATCTTTTGTTCTTTCTCGGAAGCGGTAAAAAACCATCCGGATTTGATTAAAAAATATTTAGGTACGGTAGTGCCTTATCGCGATAATTATTTTGCTGCACTGAATTCCGCTGTTTTTAGCGATGGATCGTTCGTTTATATCCCGAAGGGCGTGCGCTGCCCGATGGAATTATCTACTTATTTCCGAATCAATGCTCAGAATACAGGACAATTCGAACGGACGCTCATCGTGGCGGAGGATGATTCGTATGTAAGCTATCTGGAGGGATGTACGGCTCCGCAGCGGGATGAGAATCAGTTGCATGCAGCGATTGTGGAGATTATCGTGGAAAAAAATGCGGAAGTGAAATACAGCACGGTGCAGAACTGGTATCCGGGAGATAAAGAGGGGAAAGGCGGTATCTATAATTTTGTAACCAAACGTGGAATTTGCCGGGGTGAAAATTCGAAACTGATTTGGGCACAGGTAGAAACCGGTTCGGCGATTACCTGGAAATATCCGAGTACCATATTGAAAGGAGACGGCTCTGTGAGTGAATTTTATTCGGTGGCCGTAACCAATAATTATCAGCAGGCGGATACCGGGACAAAGATGATCCATATCGGGAATAATACCCGTAGCCGTATCGTATCGAAAGGTATCTCCGCCGGATATAGCAGTAATTCTTACCGGGGAAAGGTGAAAGTGGTGAAGAGTTGCCAGAATGCCCGTAATTATTCGCAGTGTGATTCTTTGTTGTTGGGCGATAAGTGCGGGGCGCACACTTTTCCGTATTTGGAAATCGAGAATTCGACCGCACAGGTGGAACACGAAGCGACCACTTCGAAGATCGGTGAAGACCAGATTTTTTATTGCAATCAGCGAGGTATTTCGACTGAAGATGCTGTTGGGTTGATTATCAAAGGCTATGCCGGGGATGTTATCAATAAAATGCCGATGGAGTTCGCTGTCGAAGCTCAAAAATTGTTGCAAATCAGCTTGGAAGGCAGTGTCGGATAAGCTGCAAATGGAAAGAACGATGTAAACTGATTATATATTTTGGAAAATGGAAAAACAGGAATGAAGCCTGCTGTTTCATTTTACAGATTTCAATAGAACGATTATGTTAAAGATAAAGAATTTACATGCCGTTGTTGACGGAAAAGAAATATTGAAGGGGATTAACCTGGAAGTGAAAGCCGGGGAAGTTCACGCGATCATGGGACCGAACGGAGCCGGGAAAAGTACCTTGTCTGCTGTTTTGACCGGGAGAGATAAATTTGAAGTAACGGAAGGAGAGGTGGAATTTAACGGTAAGAATTTATTGGAACTTCCGGCAGAGGATCGCGCCCGGGAAGGGATTTTCCTGAGTTTCCAGTATCCGGTGGAGATTCCCGGTGTAAGTACCGTAAATTTCTTGAAAACGGCTGTCAATGAAATACGAAAGTATCGTGGACAACCTCCTTATCCTGCCGGAGATTTTTTGAAAATGATCCGTCAGAAAATGGAATTGGTAGGAATCGACAGTAAGTTGCTCAACCGTTCGCTGAACGAAGGTTTTTCGGGAGGGGAAAAGAAGCGGAATGAGATATTCCAGATGGCTGTGCTGGAGCCGAAGCTGGCTATTCTCGACGAAACGGATTCCGGTTTGGATATAGATGCTTTACGGACTGTCGCCAACGGTGTGAATAAATTGAAAACTCCCGAAAATGCGACCATTGTGATTACTCACTACCAGCGTCTGCTGGATTATATTGTTCCGGATGTGGTGCATGTGCTATATGACGGGCGGATCGTGAAAACTGCCGGCAAAGAGCTGGTGGCAGAGCTGGAAAAACACGGTTATGATTGGATCAAAGAAGAAGTGAGGGGAGTATAAGAAAGTTGATGATTTACGGATTTTGACCGCAGAGGAGAAGTCCGGAATCAAAAATTGAAAATATGAGTGAACTTGAAAAAATAAATAACGACTTCATTTCCTTGTTCAAGGAAGGGCGTTCCTTGCTGGAGCAGGGATGCAGCAGCGTGATGAATGGATTCAGGAAAGAAGCGTTCGAGAAGTTTATACAGTCGGGAGGAATCCTTTATAAAACGGAGGATTATATATATACCGATCTGCTGCCTGTATTCGGGCGCGACTATCGTGTGGTATTGAAATATATCCGGCAGGATGTGGATTTGAACGAGGCTTTCCGCTGTGCGGTTACCGATTTGGTGACTTATCCCGTATTGACGACTAACGGCTGGTGGTTCGAGGGGAATATCCGGGAAGATTTGCCGGAAGAGATTGTAATATGCAGTTTGCAGGAAGCCAGCATTAAATATCCCGATCTGTTTCACCGGCATTATAATCAATATGCTCCTGCTGCCGAAAAGGACGGGTTAGTTGCTTTAAATACCGCTTTTGCCCAGGATGGCGTGTTTATTTATGTGCCGGACGATGTTGTTTTGGAACGGCCGTTGCAGATTATTAATTTGTTGCGGGCAAAAGCAGATTTAATGAGCTTTCAGCGCAACCTGGTCATCCTGGGTAAAAACGCTAAAGCTACAGTGCTGGTATGCGATCATACGTTATCGGATCATCATTTCCTGATGAATAACACTACCGAGGTTTATTTGGGAGATCATGCCCATTTGGATTATTATCAGGTGCAAAACCAGCATTTAGGTGCTTCGCAGATCAATTCTCTGTTTGTTTCGGAACACCGTAATTCGATTTTTGAAAGTAATATGGTGACTTTGTATGGTGGGTTGATTCGCAATAATATGTATGTGGCCTTGAATGAGGAAGGCGGAGAAAGTCATTTGTACGGTTTGTATATTTTGGATAAAAAGCAAGTGGTGGATAATTTTTCGTATATCGATCATATTGCTCCGTATTGTAATAGCAACGAACATTTCAAAGGTGTGCTGGACGATGCTTCTTTAGCCAATTTCACCGGCTGTATCCGTGTTCGTCCCGATGCGCAGAAAACGGAAGCTTACCAGGCAAATAACAATTTGTTGTTGTCGGATGCTGCCCGTATCAATGCCAAGCCTCAGCTGGTGATCGATGCCGACGATGTAAAATGTAGCCATGGGGCGACGGTAGGACAGATCGACGAAGAAGCGATGTTTTATCTTCGTTCGCGGGGGATCAGTCTGGCAGAAGCTAAAATGATGATGATGTTCGGTTTTGCCCACGATATTATTCGCCGGGTGGATTTAGAGCCTTTGCGGGTAAAAATTGATGATTTGGTGGAGAAACGTTTAAGGGGCGAACTTTCCAAATGTTATAATTGCCATTTGTGCAACACGGCGAAGACTGAAAATTAAAAAGTAAATTTATATTTTAGTGCAAATGGCATTCTGTTTTCAGAATGCCATTTGTTCTTTGTAGAATCTACGTGTAGCAATATTTTATATGATAGAATGGCTGGGCCGCATTTTGTACTCTTGATTTTGCAGAGTGGCTTTGTAAGCAATTTAAAGGTAGCCCCTTTAGAGAATGTTAATCTGGGGTGTGAAGGAAAATTTCGATAATATTCTAATTACAATATTGTTTGTGTTAATGGCGAAGACTCCTGACTGAAAAATAAATTGATATAAGAAGTGGCATGCTAAAAACAAATGCCACTTTTATAGATTGATTTATTCGTCTTTTTTGAAAATGTATTTCAATAATACCGGATTACAATCTTCCGGTAATTCTTTTATCATTTTTTGATTTTCCGGTGTCAATGCTTTTAAGTCTATAAATTGTGGGATCATGCTTTTTTCAACAGCACAATAAATGGCTTCGTCTGTCCAGCTTGAGCCTCCATGAAAAATCCGATCACTTTCTTTGAATTTCTTAACGATTTTGGGAGAGCCTGTTTTTTTATTCCAAAAAACATGGTATTCGGGTGCTTTTTCCTTTAAGTAATTCGTATTTGCGAAAAGAGTGAAACAAGCATAAATATATTGACGATTTTCTTGTGTCGTATAGAAAAACCATGGACAATGTTTATAAATCCATGGAACTTGATTCTTTTGCATTTCTTGGCGGTTCTTGAATTTAGGTATCGATAAATCTCTATAATCATAATTGTATTTTCCTAAATCCCATTGATAAGCTGGTTGTGGCTCTAAATAAGTAACATTATAAACAATAGGACTTTTAGAGATACAATAAAATAAATTTTTATTGTAATAAGAGATGTCACGATTGACAGGGAAGATTGGATCTTCCTTATAGTGTGAGGCAATGAGCTTTTTCTTTTTAATAGATAAATAGTTTAAAATGTCGGATTGATTATTATTGGCTGTTGTTGTTACGCAAAGTAATATATCTTTATTTACCATGGTAGCGGAATGAACAACCAAGTTTTCCGGATATTGAATTTTTTGAATGAATTTTCCATTTAGGTCATATTGTAATATGCTATAATAACTTAAAATTAAAATACGGTCATTAAAACGGTCAATGGAAATGTTTAATATGCCAGTATATTCGTTGGCTTCCCTGCCTTTGGAATCGATTTTATATCGGTAATTTCCGAGGGTATCGAAGTTCAGGACGATATTTTGCCGTTGATCCCAGAAAAAAACATTGTTTTTATAGGTATAAGCATGAATCCCACTACATATAATAGTGTCCGGTGTTTGGAGGGGTATTATGTTTACTTCTGAAAAGATGTCGTAAATAGAAAGTTCTTCCGCTTTATCTAAATTAATTTTGTAAGTTGGAATATTTGTAGAGAGCTTTTGAGTACTTTCTTTACATCCTATTAAAAGAATGAATAAAGAGAATAGGAATAAGGTTTTCATATTTGTTAGTAGTTATATTTTTGAATCGTTCTTTTGATCAGTATAGGATATTCTTTCGTTATTGTGGCGACGCATTATCCGGGCACATCACTAAGTCGGTTTTAAATAGTTCCTTTACGATTACCCTGTAGTTTATGGTGATCGTTTAATAAAAATATGCAAATTAATTTTATGTTTTCAATCTGATAAATATAGTAAAGTTAATTCGTTATTTGTGTTCGTTTTAAAAGATTAGTCGCTTGACTAAATTACTGTTAGGATAGGGAGATAATTTATAGGTATTTTTGCAAGCTATAAATGGCGATAATGATCGTTTCTGATGTATATAGTTTTAATTTGCTTGATGTTATTTTATCTTTTGAGAATTTGACCGATAATAAAATGGATGGTAGGATTCTTGTTTATTTGAGGGGATCTGATTGGATATTGTTTGAAAGTATATAGGAGGGTGTTTGTTGTATATGGAGAATGGGCTATTCTCTAAAATCAGAAAATATTTAGTAACTTTGCTGCAATATATTACAGTAAAGCAATGTTCGATATAGATAAGATACGGGAAGATTTTCCGATATTGCAAGAGAAAATATATGGTAAGCGGCTGGTTTACCTGGATAGTGGGGCTACGACGCAACGGCCGTTGCAGGTGGTGGATAAAATGCGGGAGTATTATTTGAAATATAATTCCAATGTCCACCGGGGGGTTCATTATTTAAGTAATAAATGTACGGATGCCAACGAGGAGGCGAGGGAACTTGTCCGGGAATTTCTGCATGCGGTTTCCGATAAGGAAGTGATTTTCACCAGGGGGACAACAGAGAGTATCAATCTGGTGGCTCATTCTTTCGGAGAGGCCTTTGTGAAGGAAGGTGACGAGATTGTGGTGACGGAGATGGAACATCATGCGAATATCGTACCCTGGCAGATGTTGTGTGAACGGAAGGGAGCGAAGTTAAAAGTGATTCCTTTCCGGGATAACGGAGAGCTGGATTCGACACAGTTGGACGAGTTATTGACGGAGCGGGTGAAGTTGCTGGGAGTCGCTTATGTGTCGAATGTGCTGGGGACGGTAAACCCTGTGCAGGAAATTATTCGAAAGGCTCATGCCGTGGGTGCTAAAGTGCTGGTCGATGGGGCGCAGGCCGTGCAGCATATCCCTGTGGATGTACAGGCGTTGGATTGTGATTTTTTTGTTTTTTCCGGTCATAAAATATATGGCCCGACCGGTGTCGGGGTGTTGTACGGTAAAGAAGAATTGCTGACACAAATGCCACCCTGGCAAGGAGGAGGAGAGATGATTAAAGAGGTTCGGTTTGAGAAAACCACTTACAATGAGTTGCCTTTTAAATTTGAGGCGGGAACTCCCGATTTTATCGGAATTATCGGTTTGGGTGAGGCGATCCGTTATGTGAACGGGATAGGCTTGGATGATATTGCGGCTTATGAGCATCCGGTGCTGGAATATGCTTTGGAACGGATGCACGCTGTGCCAGGAATGAAAATTTTCGGGGAGGCTCCGCATAAATCGTCGGTGCTTTCTTTTGCGTTGGGCGATATTCACCATTCGGATGTGGGGGTTTTGTTAGATAAAATGGGGATTGCCGTGCGTACCGGGCAATTGTGTGCCGAGCCGGTGATGCAGCATTACGGGGTGACCGGCATGGTGAGGGCGTCGCTGGCTATGTATAATACAAAAGAGGAGATCGACCTGTTTTGTGCCGGATTGAAAAAAGTGGCGACGATGTTCGGCGTTTGACCGAAATAAATTATTATGCGGTTTTAACGATAAGAATTAAAAACATGACAATAGAAGAGACAGAAAGGGAAATCGTAGATGAGTTTGCGGTTTTTGACGATTGGATGGATAAGTATGCTTACCTGATCGAGATCGGTTCCGGGATGCCGGGAATGGACGAAGCTCACAAGACGGAGGAGAACCTGATTAAGGGTTGTCAGTCGAGGGTGTGGTTTCATGCGGAGATGAAAGACGGGTTATTGTATTTTACTGCCGATAGCGATGCGATTATAACAAAGGGGATCGCAGGGTTGTTGATCCGGGTGTTTTCCGGACAGAAGCCGGAGGATATAGCGAAAGCGGATATGCATTTTATCGATGAGATCGGATTGACCCAGCATCTTTCGCCGACTCGTTCCAACGGTTTATTATCTATGGTGAAGCAGATCAAGATGTATGCGATCGCTTATGCCAATCAATAAGAGTGTTCGGGTAAGATTCCATAATTAAAAATGAAAAGGCATGGCTGCAAGTTTAGTTAGAGATTTAATCATTGAGAAACTTTGTACGGTTTATGATCCTGAGATTCCGGTAAATGTGTGGGATTTGGGGTTAATTTACGATATTGAGTTCCCGAAACCTTCGGAGGTCTTGATCCACATGACCTTGACCGCTCCCGGCTGTCCGATTGCCGATGAGATTGTACAGCAGGTACATGATGTTGTGATGGAAGTAGAAGGGATTGAAAGTGTTACGGTGAATTTGGTTTTTGAGCCTGCCTGGACTCCCGACCGGATGAGTGAGGTGGCGAAGCTGGAATTGGGATATGATATATAAGCGGCTGCTTTCAGAATGGAATTGCAGAAGTTGAAAGATTTAGCCCGGGAAACCGGTTTTGATGCGGCAGGAGTTGCTCCTGTCGCATTGTTGTCTGGTGAAGTGGCGAGATTGCGGAGGTGGATCGAAGCGGGAAAAAATGCAGGGATGGAGTATATGGCCAGGAATCTGGATAAACGGGAAAATCCGGCTTTATTGGTGGAGGGGGCTAAATCGGTGATCGTTACGCTGACTAATTATTATACGGCACGAAAACAGGTTGTGGGGATTCCCCGGATCGCGAAGTATGCCTGGGGAAGGGATTATCATTCGGTGCTGAAAGAACGGTTGTGGCATTTGTTGGGAGAGCTTCAGAAGACAGAAGATGTCACAGGCAGGTGTTTTGTGGATTCCGCTCCGGTGCTGGAGCATGAATGGGCGCGGCGTGCCGGATTGGGATGGCAGGGAAAAAATACTTTGCTGCTCAGCCGTGAGTTCGGGTCATTTTGCTTTATCGGTGTGATTGTGACTACCGCTGTTTTCGATGAGTACGACGAACCGTTTACGGAGTCTTATTGCGGGCGATGTAACCGTTGTGTGGAAGCTTGTCCGACGGGAGCTTTGATCCCTTATGAAGTGGATGCCCGGAAATGTATTTCCTATCAAACGATTGAAAATAAAGGAGAATATCCCGAAACTTTAAAGCATCTTGCCGGAGGACGTATTTTCGGCTGTGATGTTTGCCAGGAAGTGTGTCCCTGGAACGGAAAGGCGAAGGAGCATCATGTCCCGGAATTTTTGCCTAAGCCGGAAGTAATCGGCTTGACGGAACAGGATTGGCGAGAGATGGACGAGGCGTATTTTAAAGAACTTTTCAAAGATATGCCTCAAAAACGGACGGGGCTGGAGAAAATTATTAGGAATTTGTAAAAATATGTAAGATAAATAGCTGTTTTTATTGAAAATCTTGGTTATTTAACATACATTTACCGCGTAAATGTGCATGCGTTAAAAATTCTTTATTTGAAATATGAAATTTAAGTGTAGTATTCTGCTCTCCTTGATTTTACTGTCATTCGTGGGCGGAGTGAACGGACAGGACGGTAATAATACGTCTTACTTCTTATCTAATTTTCCACAACGTTACCGGATCAATCCGGCCTATCAGCCAGAATATAAAGTTTTCATCGGGTTGCCCGGGCTTAGCGGTATTTCTGTAAATTATCTCAACTCTTCGTTTACGGTAGAGGATCTGCTGGTGAAAAGGCAGGACTCCGTGCACGTGGATATCGATAAGTTTTATAAGGGTTTGAAAAAACGGAATTTTATCAATTTCAATAATGAAAATTCTATTTTTTCGCTCGGTATAAAGGCTAAGAAATGGTATGCTACTTTAGATATTACCCAGCGGAACGATTTTATGTTGCGATTTAATAAGGACTTGCTTACTTTTTTGAAGGAAGGAAATGCGAGTCATCCGAACATGGATTTCGGCAGACTGGGGCTGAATGGGAGTGCTTATCTGGAATTTGCTTTGGGTTTGTCGAAGGAGGTAAACAGTAAGCTGACCGTGGGAGGACGGGCTAAATTCCTGATGGGTGTCGCCAATGTGCATATGACCGATTCGGATATGGGAGTACGGACTCTGGACGACGGGACTTTGCTGTTACGGTCACGGCAGAATATCCGGGTATCTTCTCCGGCAGAGGTCAAGTATCGTTTGGATGATAAAGGATTTGTTGAGTGGGATAGTTTTGACCTGAATACGGACGGCCTCGGTGTTTCTTCGTTTCTGAATGCTCATAATCCCGGTTTTGCCGTCGATTTGGGAGGCCAGTATAAACTGAACGAAAAGATCAATTTGTTTGCCAGCTTGACCGATTTGGGATTTATTCACTGGGGTAATAAGAGCAATACTTACAATTTCCATCAGGATACCGAGTTTGAATGGGAAGGGGTGGATATTTCCAATAGTATCAATCAGAATAAGGATGGATATGAAGATTTGGACGATGCTTTCGATCGCCTGATCGATAAAATGGATACCACATTCCGTTTGTCTCCGGGAGGCGGTTCCTATAATACGATGCTGAGCCCGAAACTTCATTTGGGAGCGACTTATCAATTGAATAAAACTTTCAATGTGGGTGGTTTGTTTAAGGCGACACTGGTGGATAAGATGTTTATTCCGGCTTTGACCGCTTCTGTAAATGCCCGCCTGATCCGTAATATAAGTGCTTCCGTTTCTTATACCGTGACCCGGGGAAGCTATGCTAATATAGGAGCGGGTATTACGGCGAAGTTAGGCCCGTTCCAGCTTTATGCTATGACCGACAATACATTGGCAGCCAACTATACGAATACGAAGTCGGTCAGTGCCCGTGTGGGAATAAATCTTTTGTTCGGGCATAAAGACCATAAGAAGAAAAGTAAAGAGGTGGCTCCGGTAGAAGTTTTGGTCGAGCCTGTGTTGCCGAGAAAGGATACGTTACCTAAAGATACGCTGAAAAGAGACACTTTGCCAGCCGATACGACGTTTGCTCCCCTGAAGGAGGAAAAAGTGACATCGGACGAACCGCAGATCAAGGCTTGTTATGTGATTGTAGGTAGCTTTAAGAGTAAAGAAAAGGCGGAAGCTTTGAGGAAGCGTTTGGTCTTTATGGGATTCAGGAATAGCACTATCCTGCGGAACGAGCAGGGAATGTACCGTGTTAGCGCAGCTTCGTTCGATACGCATGAGGAGTGTTGGAATGAGGTGAGGCGTATCCGGAAACAGTATCCTCAATATGCGGATGCCTGGGGCTTGACCGTAAGAGAATAGAGGTGAACGATAGATATGGATTCCCGTAGAACGATTTGAGTTTTACGGGAATTTTGTTTGATAAATAATATTTATCGTTGTATTGAAAAAAATAAATTAAAAATACGGTGGCGGGTTTTTACAAGTCCGAAATATTGATGTACTTTGTAAAGATATATTAGAAGGTTTTATAAGATGAATGTAAGAGAATGGGCACAGCAGGTAGTAAGGCCTGCCGAGATAGAAAAATACTTGGTTAACGGGAAAGATTTTATCGATGAAGAAAATATTTTTCGGAATCTGGAAACGTATAAAAATCCCGACCCGCAGCATGTTCGCGACATTTTGAAAAAGTCGCTGGGGATTAATTTGCTGACACCGGAGGAGACGGCGGTACTGTTGAATGTGACCGATCCGGAATTGTTGGAGGAGATGCGGGAAGCAGCCTTAGAGGTGAAAAAGCGTGTGTATGATAACCGTATTGTATTTTTTGCTCCGTTGTATTGCTCGAATCTTTGTGTGAATAGCTGTGTTTATTGCGGTTTCCGGAGTGAAAATTGTGAAGAGAAAAGGCATGTGCTGACGATGGAGGAAGTGCGACGGGAAACAGAGGCGGTAATAGACGAAGGGCATAAGCGCCTGATTGCCGTTTATGGAGAGCATCCGCAGAGTGATGCCGATTATATAGCCGATTCTATGGCTGCGATTTATGCAACCAAGAGAACGATTCCTTCCGGGAATGGGTTTAATAATATCCGCCGTATCAATATCAATGCGGCTCCGATGAGTATCGGGGATTTGAGAAAGCTGTGGCGTGCCGGTATTGGTACTTATCAGGTGTTCCAGGAAACTTACCACCGGGAACGGTATGCCGAATTGCATCCGGCCCATACGGTAAAAGGGAATTTCCGGTGGCGTTTGTATGCGATGCACCGGGCTATGGATGCCGGGATCGACGATGTGGCGATCGGGGCTTTGTTCGGTTTATACGATTGGCGTTTCGAAGTGATGGGATTGGTGCATCATGCACATGATCTGGAAAGACAGTTCGGTATAGGGCCTCACACGATTTCTTTTCCACGGATGCAGCCTGCCCCCGGTTCGTTTGTGAGTGAGAATTCGCCTTATTTGGTGAAAGACGACGCGTTTAAGCGTATTGTAACTGTTTTGCGATTGGCCGTGCCTTATACCGGATTGATCGTGACGGCCAGGGAAAGAGCCGATCTGAGGCGGGAGATTATTCATTACGGATGTACACAGACGGATGCGTCGAGTAAGATTGGAATCGGAGCTTACGCGCAAAAAAAGAGGCAGGACGAGAATCCCGATAAAGTACAGTTTATGCTGGGGGATGAACGCAGCCTGGACGAGGTGGTACGTGAGCTAGCTACAGACGGATATATTACTTCCTTTTGCACGGCCGGTTATCGCTGCGGACGGACGGGTGATAAGATTATGACCTTGCTGGGGAAAGGGATAGAAGGAAAGTTTTGTAAGTTGAATGCCGTATTGACTTTCCGGGAGTACCTGAACGACTATGCTTCGGCGGAAACCCGGCGGATCGGTGAAGAACTGATCGAACAGGAGTTGAAGGCAATCGAGGGTATGCCGTTTTTCAGCGATAAGAAATTACTACCGACATTCCTGTCTTATTATAACCGGATCGCTTCGGGAGAACGTGATCTTTATATGTAGAAAAAGGGTTTGTCGTAAAGATGTAAAAAAGAAAAGCGAATGTAAAAATTGCCAGAGATTATGAATGTGAGAAAAGCGCAACAGTCGGACATCCCGGAATTGAAAGAGCTATATATGGGTACGGTTTTGACGGTAAACCGGAAGGATTATTCACAAGAGGAGGTCGAAGATTGGGCGTCTTGCGGAGAGGACGAAGCACATTTGGGTGAATTGATCACCGGGCTTTATTTTGTTGTGGCCGAGAATGAGCAAAAGCAAATTACCGGTTTTGCATCCATTACGGACGAAGGTTATTTGCATGCGTTGTTCGTGCATAAAGATTTTCAGGGTTCCGGTTGGGCGACAGTGCTTCTGGAGCATATCGAACAATATGCCGGGAACCGGGGAATCCGGGAAATTACTTCTGAAGTGTCCGAAACGGCGAGACCGTTCTTCGAGCGGAAAGGATATATCGTGGAACGTGAACAAAGAAGAAAAGCCAACCGATTGCGTTTAAAAAACTATTGGATGAAAAAATGTCTGTAAATTGTTTTAAAAGATAGGGCTGTGGGAAGGGAGGAAATTGCCAGGGAGGCAGAAAAGCAGACGACAGGCCGATTTTTCCGTTTGAGATAAAATAAAAACCGGAGGATTTTCCTCCGGTTTTATTGTATTATTTGTCCAGTACTTTTTTAATCTGGCGTTTAGCTAAGGTGAGGGGAGCTAACGAGCAGGGCCCGTTGATGCAGCCTCCGTCACAGGCCATAACTTCTACGAATTGGGCTTCCGGTTTTTTAGCCATAGCTTTCAGCAATGCCTGGTTCTTTTTATCCAGTCCTTCAATGGAAGTCGTAGTAAAACCGTCTCCGGCAGTATTGACTACGGCAGCGCGTACACCACCCGCTTGGGCAAAGCCTCTTCCGAATTTGGTCACTTTGGCGTTAAGCGTTTTTTCCGGGCAGTTGGCTACGTCGATATCGTAAGCTACCATAAATGCACCCAATTCTTCAAAACTCATTACGTAATCTACCTCCGGCACGGAATCGGCTTCGTGGCGTTTCGCCAGGCACGGGCCGATAAATACCACTTCGGCATCCGGATATTTCTCTTTGGCATAACGGGCGGCATAGACCATCGGGCTGCGGGTTTCCGAAACGAAAGGTTTCAGCATGGTAGCATGTTTTTCAACCCAGCCTGTATAGGCCGGACAGCAGGAAGTGGTCATGAATGCCTGTCCTTCGTGCATTTTTTCCTGTAATTCTTTGGCTTCGTTTTCTATGGTGATTTCCGCTCCCAGAGCCACTTCGATCACATCGTCGAATCCGATTTGCTTGATGGCAGACAATACCTGGCCGGGCGATGCATTGAATTGCCCGTAGATGGCAGGGGCCGGAATGGCTACGATCTGTTTGTTCGGGTTGCTTAATGTTTTATGAATATCGATAATTTTGGAACGCTCCATAATAGCTCCATAGGGGCATGTCTGCATACATTTCCCGCAATAGATACATTTGTCTTTATCGATATGTTCCACTCCCATATCGTCTTTGGTAATGGCTTTTACCGGGCATACATCTTCGCAGGGAACGGGCGTATAGACAATGGCGTGGTAGGGGCATACTTTTTGGCATAATCCGCAGTTCACACAATCTTCCCGGCTGATATTGGCTTTTCCTCCGATGAAAGAGATCGCTGTTTTCGGACAGTTCATCACACAGGGGCGTCCTTCACATCCCCGGCAAAGATTGGTTACCGCATATTGCGATTGGATACAGGCGCTGCAGGCTTCGTTTACAACCGATAAGATGTTTTCTTTGGTATTTTTGTTCGCCATTGCCATTCGCGCGAAATCCGACAAATGGATCAGGTCTATTTCCTCGTCTGTGATCTCAAATCCGAGAATGGAGATGATTTTATGTTTCAGGATGTAACGGTCTTTGTGAATACAACATCTCACGGGACGTTTATTGCGGGGGCGCATTTCCACCGGAAGGTATTTCAACCGGGTGATTAATTCGTCGTTTTTTAGTAATTTAACAATTCGAATTAACAATTCCCGTTTGGTGAGCATTGCAAAATTGTCGTACAGCATAAGGAAAATTTTAGATTTAGATTTCAGATCCGGATTGCGAGTGTAAAAACGGCAGCAATCGTCCGGCATCCGTTTCCGTTTTGTTTAGCGGCCTCAAAGATAGCTAATTTCTACGTCTTTCAGATACTTTGTTTCTAATAAATATTTAATTTTCTTTACCACATTACGCCGTATTTCCAGTTCGATAGGAAGGTTGGGGTCCTGGTGTGCCGTGTTGATACGGGTCCCCACGATGAATGTGATGTGGTCGCTGTCTTGAAGAAGCCGTATGATTTGTTCGGCAGGTCCGTACGGACGTTTGCAAACTTCCAGAGAGAGCAACCGTTCCACTTTGCTCAGGGTAAGGATTCCTTCCGTAATCAGATCGATCCCTTCTATATGGGAAACAGGGGGGAGTTCTTTGTCGGGCGTGTCCAGTTCCACCGTGACGGGGCGTTTTGATTCCCGGGAGACAATGTTTGCAGTCGTACCTCCGCATAGGACCTTTTTCCCCGGAAAGCCGTTCACTTTTTCTGCCAGATAGCCGTCTTTTCCCTGATCATAGGGTGGTCCTGTACAAATCAGGAGATTGCGGGGGGTACGGCGATATACCACACAACAGCTGGTGTCGTCGAGCGAAGCGAAACCGTCGTTTTTCTCTGCCTGGGCTACGATTTTCCCCGCCAGTTCTTTGGCGGAAATGCCGGGACGCTGCTGTAAGATTTTGCCGATATACGGAACGACTTCCTTGTCCCATCCGAAAGGCATCTGTGGAGCGCCCATTCCCGATTGGCTGACACCGTCGGTGTAACAGATCAGGCGGTCTTCTTTTTCAAGCCGGAATTCCGACACCCAGAGATAAGTGTTTTCCAGATCGGCGCGTTCCACCGGGATACGCTGTTTGGGGATTTCTACCGTCTGCCCGTTTCGGAACAAGCACATCGGAGGTGTTTCGTATTCGATCGCTTTGACTTGTCCGGAACGGTCGATGTCGAAGATACAAAAGGTGGAATAACTGATTTTTCTTTCCTGGTCTTCCGGTAAGGTATGGATGATCGAGAGGGCTGTTTGCAGAATGGTTTCGTTCATTGCCGTGTAATTCATTGCCATCGTGGCTGTCATCGACGATAGGACACAGGCCTTGATGCCGCTCCCCAGCCCGTCGGAAAGGACGGTGATAATCCTGCCTTCCTGTTCGAGTTTTTGCGACCGGAAGCAATCCCCACATACCGGATTCCCGGTTTTATTTTTTTGGGAGCAATCGACTTCAATGAATATTTCGTCTGCCGGATTTGGTTTCATCGGTTATTCCTTTTTCGGGATTGTCTTTTAATGTTTCTGCCACGGAGCGTAGAATCGTGTCGGAAAAAGCGGCATTTTCTCCCAGCAGGCAGGCCACTTGCTGTACGGTAGCCATGTGTTTCTGTATCACTTCCCGTATTTTTTCCTGTATCCATTCTTTGCGAACATAGGGTTCCCGTAAATCCTGCAAAAGCCCGAACACCAACTGATGAGGCTGTATGTTGTAGATCGATAGCAGCCATATCCGGTCTTGTTCGCGAATTTGCTTTTCTTTTATTTCCTGTCCTGAATGGAGTACGGAATAAAACGAGTCGCTGAAAGAGCATACTTTATCCAATGCCATACCTTGCAGGCCGGGGGAGACGTCGTATATCATCCGGATCTCTTCTCCTAACAGGTCTGCGCAATATCGGTTCATGTCCGATATTTTCAGTCCGGCATCTACCAGTAACACTCCGGCAGGTATTTTTTGCAGTATGACCGTGGCTTTGCCGTGAGCTATTCTGCGCATGTAGGATACGCACATATTTTCTTCGGCTCTTCCTTCCAGCATGGCGATTGCAAAGTCCCGGCAGGAATCATAGCCGCAACCGCTACAGTTCAGCTCGTCGCGTGGGGTGGTTTTCCCGATCGCCGCTAAAGCCTCGACGATTTCTGTACCCGTATGCTGAATTTGTTTTATTTCATTTGCAGTATAAGTTGCCGAGAAATCCAAATGTCCATAGTCTTTTACCGGATCGCCGGGGTGAATATTACGGTGGTTTTGCAAAAGATATTTTTGGGTCGCAGGCGAAAGTCCGGAATGCCGGGCCGGACCGTTACTACATCCTCCCTTACAGGCCAACAGCTCAAGAAATAAGGTCGCATCCCGGGGGAAGTCTTCCGGGGTATCGATTAAGTTTTTGATTTGGTCTAATCCTGAAAATGCCATTTTAGTGATCGGTTTGCCGGCTGTCACGATTCCGGGCAGCATGCCTCCCTCGATGGGGTAACGGGTTCCGATCCCGGAAGCATAGGGGATGAATACGTCTTCATTCTCCGGTTGCACTTGTGCCGGGGAGATATGTTCTTTCTCAAACCAGCGGACGAGGTCTTGAAATGTCAGTGCGACTTCCACCAATTCCGGATGATCGTCCGCCTCTAATTTTTTACAGATACAAGGTCCGGCAAATACTATTTTTATATCCTCTCCGTAGTGTGCTTTCAGTAATCTGGCATGTGATAGCATGGGAGAAAGTACCGGAGTGAGCGAAGGGAGCCGGGAAGCCGAATATTTTCGGATATATTCCACAGTTACCGGGCAGGTAGAGGATATGTATGTTCCAGGGCCGGATGTTTGCAGATGCCGGCTGACTTTTGCAGATACGATTTCCGCACCCAGAGCCGTTTCGGATACGCCGTAAAATCCCAGCCGGCGGATAGCGGCAATGAGCCGGGGAACGGGTATATCTCTAAATTCACTGACATAAGAAGGAGCGAGGGATAGAATTACTTTAGGAAACTTTTCCAAAGTCATTCGGGCCCGGCTGATGCCGTCCCTTACTTTCTTGGCTCCGGTCGGGCAAACCTGTGTACAGTGGCCACAATAGATGCAGCGTTCCTCTATGATGTAGGCTTTGTTGTCCTCTATGCGGATTGCTTTTACGGGACATTCCCGGATACATTTGTAACAATCCTGGCAGTTTTCCGGCTCGGTGTAGATCGGTTTCAGTGGCATGGAAATTCTTCTTGTAAAATTTTAAATAGTCCCGATAAATTGACTTCCCGATAAGTTCTTCCGTCAATGGTCAGTATAGGGCCTTTGCTGCATTGTTCTTCACACAGGTGGCCACAGAAAGAAATCTCTGCTTCCAACCGGTTTTCAGCAATGTATTTTTTTATTGCTTCCAGGTGGGTGTGGTTTCCTCTCGAATAGCAAGAGCTACCGAGGCATATCCGGATTTGGCGCATACATGGTGCATTTTAAATTACAAATATAAAAAAGCCGGGGAATATAAGCGGGTAGAAGACAGGGAAAGTTAGGACGAAATAAAAAAACCGCCCCGGAGGGCGGTTTCGATATATGCAAAGGGTGATTTATTTTTTGATGATCTCAGCCTTTTTTCCAAATCTTCTTCTAAAGTCGTATGACAGCGGTGTGGCAACGAACAGTGAAGAATAGGTTCCTACGACAATACCGATCAGTAAGGCGAATACAAATCCTTTGATCGACGTTCCACCGAAGATAAAGATCGCTAACAATACGACCAAGGTGGAAAGCGAGGTACTGAATGTACGGCGAAGCGTAGAGTTCAATGCCGCATTGGTGGTGTCCATATCGTCGCGTTTCGGATATAAATGATGGTATTCCCGGATACGGTCGAACACAACCACGGTATCGTTGATCGAGTAACCTACCACGGTCAGGATCGCTGCAATAAATGCCTGGTCGATCTCTAAAGAGAAAGGCAACAGTCCTGAAAGCAGGGAGAACATACCCAGAACAACAATGGTATTGTGTGCCAAACCGAGTACAGCACCGGCTCCATACCACCAGTTCGAGAATCGAACCATAATATAGACGAAGATCACTAACAAGGCTAAGATTACCGACCAGACAGCTGCTCTGGTTACATCTTCAGCTACGGCGGGTCCTACTTTTTGTGACATCTGACGGTTTTCAGAGAGGAATTCTTCTTTCGTCGTTCCATCCGGCAAATAGGATTTTAATCCTTCGTACAGTAAAGCTTCTACTTCGTCGTCTGCTTCGGTTCCTTCGTCCTCAATGCGATATTTAGTGGTGATTCTTACCTGATTGTCTCCACCGAAAGTTTTAACTTCAGGTGCACTGCCATAAACTACGGCTAAACTTTCGGCGATAGATTCTACCTGTACGGGTTTGTCGAATACTACGGTATAAGTTCTACCTCCAACGAAGTCGATACCCTTGTCCAAACCTTTCGTGAACAGTGAAGCTACGCAAACAACGGTGATGATTCCTGAAACAATGTAACCTACTTTACGTCTTTGTAAGAACGGGAAGTGAACGTCACGCAGCCAGTTTGCCGTAAACGGAGTAGTGAATTTTACGTTTTCGCTCTTGTTTACAGCGCTGTCCAAAATCAAACGAGTGATGAAGATTGCGCAGAACAGAGAGGTGAAGATACCGATAATCAACGTGGTTGCGAAACCTTTGATCGGGCCTTCTCCGAAATAATAAAGGATAAAACCGGTCAATAAGGTGGTGACATTACCGTCGATAATGGCAGAGTAAGCTTGTTTATAACCCTCTTTTACAGCGAGTTTCATACCTTTACCCGATCTCAGTTCTTCCTGAATACGTTCGTAGATCAACACGTTGGCATCTACCGACATACCCATGGTCAATACGATACCCGCAATACCCGGAAGGGTCAATACCGCTCCGATAGAAGCAAGGACACCGAATAGGAAAAATAAGTTGGTAAATAAAGCAATGTCGGCAGCTAAACCGGCTCCGCGGCTATAGAAGAACAGCATATATAACAATACCAAGCAGAAAGCGATCACGAACGACCACATTCCCGACTGGATCGATTCGCTACCCAAAGACGGTCCTACGATTTCATCGGCAATAATACGTGCCGGAGCAGGCAGTTTACCGGATTTCAGGATGTTTGCCAAGTCTTGAGCTTCTTTCACGTCGAAATGCCCGGTGATCTGTGAGCTACCTCCTTTGATTTCGTTCATTACGTTAGGAGAAGAACATACATAACCGTCCAATACGATAGCGATACTGTGTCCTACGTTATCTTTGGTCAAGCGTGCCCAGGTTTTAGCACCTTCTCCGTTCATGTTCATAGAAACGATAGGAGCGCCTCCGCTACGGTCGTCGAATGTCTGGCGTGCATCGACGATAGCACCTCCGTCCAACGGAGCTTTACCGTCACGTGTTGTAATCTTGATAGCATGTAATGCCAATACATCGCCTTCAGCTTTGCTCGCCCATAACAATCTTGCATTTCTTGGGAATACAGCTTTGATTTGCGGCAATGCCAGTAATTTATTGATCGCAGAAGTATCTTTTAAGCGGGCGAGACCGATCGTCGAACCTTGCTGTACGATACGTCCTTCCCGGTCGATATTCGGAGTCAGTAAAGCAAAAAGCGGATTTTGCTTCATGAATTCTTCCTGGCTCGCTACTTTCAGGGAATCGTTCAGTCCGCTGATCAGGCTGTTGCCTGTCGTGTCGGTTGAGGTGGTTCCCGTTGTGGCTTCGGCAGCTTTAACGGCAGCCAATGCGATTGAATCGGCAGCACTCAATACTTCGGCGGCTTTGTTCAGGTCGCGTGCTTTTTCGTTAGCAACTTCCAGATATTTATAGAAATCGCCGTTGTCGAATGTTTCATAGAATTCCAGAGCGGCTGTTCCCTGCAATAGTTTTCTAACGCGCTGTGCATCTTTGATACCCGGAAGCTCGATCACGATACGTCCGGAGATATCGGCCTTACGGATGTTAGGCTGTGCCACACCGAAACGGTCGATACGGGTACGCAGAATATTGAATGTATTATCGATAGCTCCATCGGCTTTGCGTATTACGTCCAAAACTTCTTTGTTCGTTGCACCGATTTTAATTTTATCTTTTAATTCAACCGTTCCGAAAATATTGGGAGAAGCAAGCTGGGCGTTCGGTGCTATTTTGGCAAATGCTTCGCCGAAAAGAGTAACGAAATCTTTCGGGCTGCTGTTACGCATTTTGATGGCTTCCTGTATAGCCTGATTAAAAGCTTCGTCCGGGGAATAGTTGGCTAAACTGCGAACGACATCGGCCACATCGACTTCCATCGTAACGTTCATACCACCCCGTAAGTCAAGACCCAGGTTTAATTCTAACTCCTTACATTCTTTGTAAGTGAATTTGGCAAGTCCGAGAAAGTTGTAAACTTCCTGGTTTGCAATAGAATCCAGATATGCTTTTTCCATGTCGGGGTTGCCCTGCGCATATTCGCGTGCGGCTTTTTCAACCCTTGTCGTCTTGTAGGTAAAAGATAACTGGTAAATACTCACTAATGCCAAAGCAATAGCGAGTAATGTAATCGCTCCTTTATTCTGCATTTTTACAATAGATTATATATTACTTAATTTTATTAATACTTTTCACCAATATTAATGCGCAAAAGTATAATATTTTTTCAAATTACCTGCGGCAGATTAAGATTTTCTTTTGATAATCTATCACAACGCAATGTTTTACGCAAAAATCGCATCCCAATAAAGCGATGATTTTTCGTTCCAGCTGCCGGTTGTACATCTCCTTAACATAATTCAGGTCTATCGCAGCCAGTAGCATGTTTTTAAACCGGTGATTACCGATTTTCACCTCTTTTATCTTGATCACTTTTACATCTTCGATCTGTCCGGTGACGCTTCCCGATTGTATCTGTATGCCGGTTGTCTCTGTCTCGTTTCCTGCCAGCAGATCGTTATCGATCACGGTGACCGAAGCTCCTGTGTCGATAATGGCTTCTCCCTGGATACCGTTTATCTCGAAAGGGGTAATTAAATGATAGCTGTTGCTTTCTAATTCGACAATTTCTATCGGTATGGTAATATAAAGGGGAGGATAGGGGGTATGTCGTGTCTGTCCTTTTAAAGGACAGGCTTTCAGATGTTTTCTCCGTTTCATAGATTCTTGTCCCACGATTCGGTTACAAACTTAAATAATATCAGGGGAATAGCAAGGTAAAAAAGGGATATTAACCTTTTATATACAAAAAAACAGAGGCGTGAGCCTCTGTTTTTATTCGTGGGGAAAAATTCCGATTAGAACATTTTCATGTTGTCGAGAACGTCCATCACCGATTTCACTGCTTTTGCAGATTCTTCCAATAATTGTTTTTCTTCGTTGTCCAATTTCACTTCGATAATCTTTTCGATACCGTTTTTACCTAAGATAACCGGAACACCCAGGTAGATATTTTTCATTCCGTATTCGCCGTTCAACAAGGCACATACCGGGAATACACGTCTTTGGTTATTTACGATGGCTTCGACCATTTGGGCTGCAGCGGCTCCCGGAGCATACCATGCAGAAGTGCCCATCAGTTTTACCAATTCGCCACCGCCGACTTTAGTTCTTTCGATGATTGCGTGCAGTTGGTCTGCGTCCATTAGTTCAGTAACAGGGATACCGCCGATCGTGGTGTAACGAGGCAGCGGGACCATTGTGTCGCCGTGGCCTCCCAATAATAGAGCCTGAATATCTTTCGGAGATACGTTCAGTGCTTCTGCCAGGAATGCGCGGTAACGGGCCGTGTCGAGAATACCTGCCATACCGAATACTTTCGAAGAATCGATTTTTGCAGCGAGATAAGCGCAGTAACACATTACATCCAGCGGGTTAGATACGATAATGATCTTAGCGTCCGGAGAATATTTGATTACATTTTCAGTAACCGATTTTACGATGCCTGCGTTGGTCGAGATCAAATCGTCGCGGCTCATTCCCGGTTTACGGGGAAGACCGGAAGTAATCACAACTACTTCGGATCCGGCTGTTGCTGAATAGTCGTTGGTTACACCTTTGATACGGGTGTCATAAAGGTTGATCGGGGCCGTTTGCCACATATCGAGGGATTTACCTTCTGAAACACCTTCTTTGATATCGAGAAGAACTACTTCATTTACAATGTCTTTTTCTGCAATGCAGTTAGCACATGTTGCACCAACGTTACCTGCTCCAACAACTGTTACTTTCATTTCGTTATTATTTTTATTGTTATACTAAAATTCTTTTACCGGGCTTTTATACCGACGTCAAATTTACTTCTTTTTTGTAATCGTGCAAAATAATTAGAGAAATAATTCTTTAATTTTTTGTGCGGGAATTTGTTTTGAAAATTATTGGCGAGGTTTCCTGCTGAAGTTCATATTTATCGGGTGTTTCCGGCCTGTTGCTTTCCCCCGGCGGTATTTTTGTTTGTTAGGATTGTTTTGTGGAAAGGTTTAGCCGTTTGCGCTGGAAATATACGAACCATAGAGGCAATACCGTACCTTTGACAATACTGGACAGGGAAACGCTCCACCAAATGCCGTTCAGCCCCAGTTCAGGGAAGGAGGTCAGCCAGTAGGCCATAGGAATACGCGCTCCTGTGAATATAATACTTACCAATGCCGGAGGCGTGGTATTGCCACAGCCATTAAAGGCTCCGGCGGTTACGGCTTCCAAAACCATGAATAGCTGGGAGAGTGCCAATATCCTGAGATAGTCCCCTCCCGCCAGAATTGCGGCTTCTTCCGTAACGAAAATATTGAATATCTCTTTGTTGAATATCCAGAACAGAATTGCGGCGATCGCCCCGAACGAACAGGCGATGCGCAAGGTCATGCGATAGCCTTTCCGGATCCGTTCATAATTGCCTGCTCCGTAGTTTTGCCCGGTAAACGAAGCTAACGCGGTGGAGAATCCGGCGGCGGTCATCCAGGAAATCGCTTCGATTTGTGAGCCGATACTTTGCGTGGCTACCCCTACTGCTCCCCAGCGGGCGGCTAAGGTCGCCAGGGTAAGCGAGAAAAGGGCGAACATGGCATTTTCGATGCTTACCGGCAGGCCCAGACGGGCGATCCTGCCTGCGAACGACTTATTAAAGGAGGAGAACAGGGCCATTGCCCCCAGGGGAAACCGGGATGAGAATACTTTTTTGGCAAAGATGCTGAAAACCACCAATTGCGAAAGGGCGGTGGCAATGGCTGCGCCTGCCGTTCCCAATGCGGGGAAAGGGCCGTAACCATAAATCAGTAAAGGGTCGAGAACGATGTTAACGCCCAACCCTACGGCTGTTGTGCGGAATGGGGTTTTACTGTCTCCCTGCCCGTTGTATAAGCCGCTGAAAGTGTTGTTGTTGAATTGGCAAAATAGTCCCGGAGCAACAAAACGCATATAGCCGATAGCTTGTTCGGCTACCTCTGCTTCAAAATCGAAAAGCCCGATCAGCCGGGGAGCGAAAATCAGGATCAGGCAGGCATATAGAAAAGCGATTATAACCGATAGCTTGATCGCCTGATTCGCATATACATTCGCCCGTTTTAAATCTTTCGCCCCTACGGTTTGCGATACGGTGATTTCCGCTCCGGTTTTGGTCAGCAGAGAAAATGCGTTGCACAGCCAGGTAAAGAAACCGGCAGCTCCTGCAGCGGCCACGCTGGTCGTGCCCAAATGCCCCAGCCATAGCATATCGGTCATGCTGTATGCCATTTGGATAAAAGAAGCTGAGATCAGGGGAACTGCCATAACCCACAGCCCTTGAAAAATACTTCCCTGGGTGAGATCGGTCGGTTGTTTCATGTATCGTTATTGTCAGCCGGGAAATCCCGGTGTTGGGAGATGATGGAATAAACCGGAGAAAACGATTGTTTTCTCCGGTTTGGATTTTATTTCGTTTTTCTACTGTTGTAGGCTTCCAAAGCTTTTTCTAATACCGTCAGGGCGTTGGCAAGGTCTTCTTTTTTCAGGACATAGGCAATGCGAACCTCGTTTTTACCTAAGCCTGGAGTGGTGTAGAAGCCGGAAGCCGGAGCCATAAATACGGTTTGTCCTTCGTATTCGAATTCTTCCAGGCACCAGGCACAAAATTTATCGGCATCGTCCACCGGAAGTTTCGCCACGGTATAGAAAGCCCCCATCGGTATGGGAGAATAGCAACCCGGTATGCGGTTCAATCCGTCGATCAGGAATTTCCGCCGTTCTACATATTCGTTATAGACATCGAGCATGTAATCGTCCGGGGTGTCTAACGAGGCTTCGGCGATGAGCTGTCCGATCAATGGAGGGCTCAGGCGTGCCTGACACCATTTCATCACGTTTTCTTTTACTTGTTTGTTTTTGGTGATCAGCGCGCCGATACGGATACCGCACTCGCTGTAACGTTTGGAAACGGAATCTACCAGAATGACATTGTTTTCAATGCCTTCCAGGTGGAAGGCCGAGATATAGGGTGCGCCTGTGTAGCAAAATTCGCGGTACACCTCGTCGGAGAATAGGAAGAGATCGTATTTCTTTACCAAATCGCGGATTTGGTTCATTTCTTTCTGTGTGTAAAGATAGCCTGTCGGATTGTTCGGATTGCAGATCAGGATCGCTTTGGTGCGCGGAGTGATCAGTTCTTCGAATTTTTCCACGGAAGGAAGGGCGAATCCCTCTTCTATCGTGGACGGGATAGTTTTAATTACCGCCCCGCAGGAGATGGCGAATGCCATGTAATTGGCATAGGCCGGTTCGGGCACGATGATTTCGTCTCCCGGATCGAGGCAGGCCATAAATGAAAAAAATACGGCTTCGGAACCTCCGGTCGTTATGATGATGTCGTCCGCACTGACGTTTATTTTGAACTTATCATAGTATTTCACGAGCTTTTCGCGGAAACTGCGAATTCCTTCGCTGGGAGAGTATTCCAGCACTTTCCGATCCAGGTTGTGCGCCGCTCGTAACGCGACCTCAGGCGTTGCCACATCGGGCTGGCCGATGTTGAGGTGATATACTTTGATACCCTTCGCTTTAGCCTTGTTGGCTAACGGTACTAATTTTCGGATAGGCGAAGCGGGCATATCTATTCCGCGTTGTGAGCTGTTTGGCATTCAGTTTTGTTTTTTAAATGATTAGTGGACGGCAAAGGTACTAAATAATTGAATATTGAAAAATGGTTTTAACGGGATTGAAAAAAATTAAAAGCCTGTTTACCGAATGTGAAAATTACTTTTACTTTTGTGAAAATTATCTGGTTTAAAGAGCGGGTATCTTTCGTCGATCATTCCGCTGTTTCTTTTTTATTCGGGTAATAAAATCGATAAAGGTATTAAAAGGATTATGAAAAAAAATGTAGTTGTTATTGCCGGTGGTAACTCTTCTGAATACGATGTGTCTATAAAATCCGGTCATCATGTTTTTTCGGAAGTGGACGGGGAACGTTTTAATAAATATCTGATGATTTTGCGGGGCAGGGAATGGCAGGTGGATATCGACGGGGAACGATATGATGTGGATAAAAACGATTTTTCTTTCACTTTGGCAGGCCGGAAAATCGCATTCGATTTTGCTTATATCACCATTCACGGTGTGCCGGGAGAGAACGGCATGTTGCAGGGGTATTTGGATATGATGGGGATTCCTTATTCTACATGCAGTACGCTTTGTGAGGCTATCACATTCGATAAATATACCTGTACCAATTATTTGCATGGTTTCGGCATACATACGACCGAGCCTGTGATGCTGACCCGGGGGCAGGGGTATGATAAAGAGGCGGTGTTGGCTGCTGTGGGTTTGCCTTGTTTTGTGAAGCCTAACGCCGAAGGGTCGAGTTTCGGCGTGTCGAAAGTGAAAACGGCAGAGGATTTCGATGCGGCGATGGAAGAAGCGTTCGGTAAATGCCGGGAAGTATTGGTGGAGGCCTTTATCGACGGTACGGAGTTTACGTGCGGCTTGTATAAAGTGGGGAGTAAAAAGGTGGTTTTTCCGGTAGCGGAGATCGTTTCTAAAAAAGAGTTTTTCGATTTTGAGGCGAAATACGATGCAACGATGTCGGACGAAATTATTCCGGGA
Source organism: uncultured Odoribacter sp. (assembly GCA_900544025.1). Classification (GTDB taxonomy): domain Bacteria; phylum Bacteroidota; class Bacteroidia; order Bacteroidales; family Marinifilaceae; genus Odoribacter. The sequence goes on along the minus strand of UQTM01000042.1, from coordinate 291 downwards.
CGTTTTTCGGAGGAAATCACAGACCGGATTCAGTCGATGGCATCGGAGGTTTATGATCTGTTGCGGTGTGAAGGAATTGTCCGGATCGATGGTTTCGTGAAAGGGGACGAGGTGATTATGCTGGAGGTAAATACGACACCGGGAATGACAGCCAATAGTTTTATCCCTAAAATGGTGCGGGCTATGGGGGTTACGCTGAGAGACGTTATTACGGAGATTGTCGAGGATAAATTAAAACCGTAAGGTTACATTTGGTCGAAATTTTACCTTTCCGGCGGCTTGTGGCTGCCG
>UQTM01000041.1 GCA_900544025.1 uncultured Odoribacter sp. | reverse complement strand
ATGATTTTTCCTCCACGTCCAGTTTGCAACTGAATTGGGCGATTTTGCCGTTTACGGTAATACGACACATGACCGGAACAAGCCCGTTCTTCTTCGGGGCATTGCGTTTCAAATAGAATAAAACTTTGAATGTCGATCTCATAACTCTACGATTTTTAATGAAACAAAATTATTGCTTGTAGAGCTGTTCTTCGAAATGCAAACCGCAGCGAATCAGTGCAATCGAGGCGGGAAACGGACTTTTTTCACGGCAGCAAGCCCAAAATCCGGAAATCCGACCGTTTTTACAGTCGAAGATTCCCGAATCGTGCCTGTAATTCAGCGTTTTGAAATCCTCCCCAAACCGCCTTTACCATTCGGAAAAGAGTAACGGGATGGTAACGCAACTCCGGTTTCAAGTGGCTTTGAGAAGGGTTTCGCTTGGCTTCATCATTGCAGCCCGTTTTTCACTAAACACTTTATTTTCAACCTCCTTGCCCCAATCCGCTCTAACTCTCGTTTTTTATCACTATCTTTGTATGGAATAAACGGTCCTTTAGCGTAAACCGGACAGATTTAATTTGCAGCCGGATAGCATTTCTGTAATTCCGGGAGCAGTAATTCCCTAAACCCATAAAATTGATGAAGAAAATAGCCGCAATACACGATTTATCCAGTTATGGGAGAGCCTCTCTCACCGTTGCCATCCCGATTCTTTCCTATATGGGCTATCAGGTTTGTCCTCTTCCCACGGCAATCCTCTCCGCTCATAGCGAATATAAGAATTTCAGGAGTTTCGATCTCACCGATCAAATGCAGGGAATCATCGACCATTGGAAAGAATTGCACCTGCATTTCGATGCCCTGTATTCCGGCTATCTGGCCTCAGTCCGGCAGATGGATATCGTTTCCCGCTTCTTTGAAGATTTCGGGAACCGGGAAAATTTTATCCTTGTCGATCCCGTATTGGGCGATCACAATCAATTATATCCGGGCATGAATCCGGAAATGATCGAAGGGATGCGCAAACTATGTACAAAAGCCAAGGTGATTACCCCCAACCTGACCGAAGCTGCGTTCCTGCTGGGAGAGACTGTCAGTTCCGGTATAAACCGTAAAAAAACGGTCGAATGGTGTAAGAAATTAGCTGAAACCGGACCGGAGTATGTAATCATCACCTCGGCGCCATCGGATAACAGCAAAAACGTAACGACCATTGCCTATAACCGGAACGACGGACGCACCTGGATCGTGGGTAGCGACTATGTTCCGGCTTCTTATCCGGGCACAGGCGACGCATTCGCCAGCGTAATCACAGGCTGCCTGCTCAACGGCGACAGCCTGCCCGAAGCCGTGGATAGGGCAGTGCATTTCATCAACATGGGGATCAAAGCCACTTTCGGCTATGAACATAACCCGCTCGACGGCATGAATCAGGAGAAAGTATTATGCTACCTGAAAGAGCCTCTCCCCTATTTTACATACGAATTGTATGAATAAAATCTTAACGACCAAAGCCATTATTTCCGATCTGGACGGGACGATCCTACCACATGGAGGACAGATCAGCTCCGCTACCGTAAAAGCTTTGGAACAAGCGGGAGAGCAGGGAATGTTACGGATTATCGCCACCGGACGCAATCTTTTTGCCGCACGCAAAGTGATACCGGACACCTTGCCGATAGATTATTTGGTTTTTTCCTCCGGGGCAGGAATTATGCGCTGGAACGACAAAAAAATCATTTCCGCTCATCATCTCTCCCGGCAAGAAACCGTGGAACTGGCGGAGTATCTTTGGAATTATAACATCAATTTCACGATCCAGCAGGAAATCCCCAATAATCATCATTTTTATTACACCGACCTCTATCCCCTGCACGACGATTTTCGTCACCGGATAGAAACCTATCGCCAATTCGGAACTTGTATCGGGACCACCGGAGAGATTCAAACCGGAGCAACGCAGTTGATTATGATTCTCGACCCCATACAACTCCACCTGCTGGAGCAAATCCGTAACGATCTAAAAAATTATTCCGTCATCCGGAGTACTTCTCCGGTAGATAACCGGGCGATATGGCTTGAAGTATTTCCCCAGGGCATCCATAAAGGATCGGCCTGTGCTTCCTTGCTCCAGGAATTAAGTATCTCGCCAGCCGATTGCGCCGGGATCGGGAACGACTATAACGATGTCGATTTTCTGGATATTTGCGGACAGGCCTACTTAGTGGCTAATGCCCCGCAACGTCTCAACCCCCATTATAAATCCGTAGCTGCCGACAAAGACGGCGGCTTTACCGAATTTATGAATCAGTTACATTAAAGTCGGATTCATAAGGCTGTAAAATGTGTGAAAAATCACAGGAACAAAAGTTCAAGAGCAGAAGAATGTTTTCACCTTATCTGTCAAACCCAATAATCAGAAAATATAAAAATTAAAAAAGATAAAGATAAGATCGCCGTGATTACTGTGCCCACAGAAAAAGGCGAAAACATTTATATATTATACCGGCTGTTTCTTAGGCTGCCTCCCGATCATCATCACCCCCAGCAGAATAATAAATAAACCGGAGATCTGAACAAAACTAACCTGTTCATTCCCTAAAAACACACCTAAAAGCACTGCAATAAACGGATTGACATAAGCATGCGTTCCCACTTCTGTAGCCGGGCGGACTTTTAACAGCCACACATAAGCCGAATAAGCAAGCAATGAACCGAAAACAATCAAATAAGCCAACGAGAACCAGCTATTGGCCGACACGCTACTGAAATCCGTTTCCGGCAACTCTCCCCTCACCACGGCACACAACCAAAACATGCCGCTGGCAATAAGCATTTGCCACGCAGAGCCAGCAAAGGCATTTACTTCTTCTTCCTGCGAAGAACGATATTTGGCATATAACGACCCCAGCGCCCAAGAGATACACCCGAAAACCAAAAGTAAAAATCCCCATCGGCTATACGGGGAAAGCCATTCCGCATGCAGCTGTTCCAAATAAAGCATCACGACACCCGCAAAGCCGACAAGCCCTCCCGATACGGTAAAAAAATTACGAAAATTAGATTTCCACCCGGGAGCATCCAGCAGTAATATCCAAAGCGCCGTCGAAGAAGCGATAATAGCGACAAAACTGCTGGTGACATAACGCTGGGCCAGCATGACCACCGCCATATCCACAAACAACAAAACAACCCCGCTAATGGCAGAACGTACAACCAGGCTTTTCTTAAACACCCGCTCTCCACGCAAATAACATACACTCAGAAGAATTAATCCGGCAGCCGTAAACCGTAACGCCCCGAGCAAAAAAGGCGGAAAATCTTTCAGTGCCACACCGATAAAAAAATAGGTGGAGCCCCAAACCACATAAATCAGAAAATAGGCAATAATAATTCCTGTCCTATTCCCGCTCGCTTTATTCCCTTTTCCCATACTCGTTTTCTTGTTTAATAACACGTTACGGCAAATGCGCACCGAACTTTAATTTTGTCAGTACCTTATGATTTTAAGCCTCGTTTCAACCGATTCAATCCTTCAATCAATTTTTCCCGGGGACATGCTATATTCAGGCGGATAAAACCCTCTCCGGCCTCCCCATACAAGCTCCCCGGATTCACCCGAACCTTTTCTTTTTCCAGCAAAATATCCGTAATTTCCCGCGAAGACAGTCCTACCCCCCTACAATCCACCCACACTAAATAAGTTCCTTCCAGCATCACCACGGGAAATTCCGGAAGATATTCGTCGAAATAAGCTCTCAGGTAATTATAATTCACAGACAAATAATGCTTTAATTCTTCCAGCCAATCTTCACCTCGATTGTAAGCGGCTATCAAAGCTTCCACACCGAAGGGATTCACGTCGCAAACTTCATTTATATTGATGGCCTTATCTATCTTCATTCGTATATCGGTATCGGCAGCCACGATATTGGCAATCTGTAACCCGGCCAGATTAAATGCCTTGCTGGGCGAAATACAGGTCACGGAATGTTCCCGGAAATCTTCCGAAATTGAAGCAAAAGGAATATAAACATGCCCTGAAAAAACCAGCTCGCAATGAATTTCATCCGCCACGACCAACACCCGGTTCCGAATGCAAATTTCACCGATACGCCTCAGTTCCTGCCGAGTCCATACCCGCCCTACCGGATTATGCGGATTGCAAAGCAATAATAGTTTCACCTTCGGGTCCGCCGCTTTCCGTTCTAAATCGTCATAATCGATCCGGTAAGTTCCGTTTGCATATATCAACGGATTGGCGACGGCCTCACAACCGTTATTCCGAATGGAAGAAAAAAAACAATTATAAACCGGAGTCTGTACCAATACCCGGTCGCCCGGAACGGTCAACGCCTTAACGATAGCCGAAATCGCCGGAACAACACCCGTTGTATAAACGATCCATTCTTTCTCGATCAGCCAGGCATGCCTCCTCCTAAACCAATTTACGACCGCTTCATAATAAGCGGGCGGAACTTTCGTATAACCGAAAATACCGTGTTCCACCCGTTTCTGCAATGCACCGACAATAGCGGGAGCCGTACGGAAATCCATATCGGCAACCCACATAGGCAGAACATCTTCATCTTTCACCGTATCCCACTTATAGGAATTAGTACCCCTACGCGGAACCCGTTCATCAAAATCGTATTTCATTGATTAAAACAGGTTGTATTATCCCACAATTTCAATTCACAGTTTCCCGGTGCTTTAATATTACCGTCGATAATAATTTCGCCGAAGCTATTAGCCGTAATACAACCGCTGCGGGGATTTTTCACGCTGTGCACAGAGCTGTTGATCGTGGCTTGCACGCTGGAATGTTCAAAAGCCAGATCAGCGTCGTCTGCCATAATACAGTTTTCCAGAATCAAATCGGTCGCATAACAAAGCGGCTGTGTTCCCGAAATCTTACAATTGACCAAACGCAAATTCTTAGAGTGCCAGCCCAAGTATTCGCCGTTCAATACAGAATCGTATATGGTTACATTCTCCGTATTCCAAAACGCATCCTTCGAATTGATCAGGGCATTCCGGATCACCACCTGTTTACAATATTGGAAAGAGTAGTTCCCGTTCAAAGTAAAATCTTCGATCCGGATATTTTCACCGTGCATAAACAGGTAATCCCCCTTATCGATCTGTACATTTTTCAATTCCACATTACAGCAATGCCAAAGGGTTTCCTGCGCATTGGGCAACTGTACGTTTTCCAACCTGATCCCGTCCATTTCACGGAACATTTTCGGAGCTTCCACCATCGTATCCGTCATTTGCAAATCTTTGGAATACCACAAAGCGGCACGCGCCCCCTCTGTAAAGAAGCAATTCTTCACAACAAACCCGTCATTATGCCAAAAAGGGTATTTCCCTTCGAAACGGCAAGTTACCGCCTCGATATTTTTACATTCTTTCAATGCCGATTCACCGGTATGAATCGTCACATTCTCCAAATAAAGGTCACGAGTAGCAAACAAAGGACGTTCACCTTCATAATGTACATTTTTAATTTGTTCCATTGTTCTGTTATTTTAAGATTATTACTTATTTTTCTATCAGCCGTCGTTTCGTTTTTTTGCATGAAAAGTATCATCGTAGTTCAAAAGTTACCGTCACGCTGCCGGAACCGAGAGCAGCAACAAGTCCCGATGGATTATCCACGGCTCCGAGACGGGTATAACGATAAGATGTTGAAAAAGTCTCATAGAAAAGCACGAGGCAATCGGAACCATAAAGCATTAAATCGCCCGTCCGGATAGTTCCTGGATTCGAGGCCGTCGAAGGCAGGCTGCCCGGCAAATAATAATACTTTTCATTCCCGTTCAATTCAGACATATTCACCGTTATAGGCAGTAAAGCCTTAAATGCTGTGGCGGCGGCATTGTTTTCCAGCGTAGCTGTGAACGCAACCGGGCCCACCCGGATATAAAGCCGATTACCCATTGGATCGTTATCGTCGTTATGATTACCTTCGTTATTATTACCCGGATCGACAGGCGGGTCCGGACGGCCGGGATGATTCGGGTTGCCGGAGTTACCGGGATTATTATTACCGGAGGACTCCTCACCGTTGGAATTACCGGGAGTTTCAGGAAGAATCGGCTGCTCGTTATCCGGAGCCGGTTCGGGATCGTCTGTACTGCATGAAATAAATCCTACCGATAACACCAACAGTACCAAAACACTCATAAAATAATATTTCATTACCTTGCCTTTTAAGGTTTCACATCTATAAGTTCAAACCTGACATTCTTTATCGCACCGGGAACTTCCAAAACATTCACCCCGCTTTCAATACGCCCCACAGGAATCAACGAACCGGACGACGTTCCTTTCCGGTAAAAAATGGCAATATTCCTCCACGGAGCATATACCGTAATATCCCCGGCCCGGGGAACCAGTCCCGACGGCGAACCGTCCGTCGTCAGAGCCGGTGAGGGAGTGAATATTTTCTCCGCACCGCCGTAATCCGACAAATCGACCGTTAATGGAAGGCGGGAAGCAAAATCCCGGGCAGTCGGGTTAGCATACAACACAGCAGTCAATGCCCGGTCGCCGACTACGATTTTCAATCGCCGGGTAGTGTCCACCACCGGTTCCGCAGCTTTCACACTATCGTTTTCGCAGGAAGCCAAACCGATCACGATTAGCCCACACAAAACCATCAAACGTTTCATAAAAGAAAAATATTACTTCAAATTTTCTTTAAAGAACGACTCCAGCTTATCGAAAGGGATAAGGTTTGTCCGGTCGTAAAGATCGACATGGCCTGCATTCGGGACGATATAAAGTTCTTTTGGCTCCGAAGCCAGCTTATAAGCATCTTCACTGAAATAACGCGAATGGGCATGTTCCCCCGCAATGAACAACACCGGACGCGGAGACAACAATTCGATATTGGCGAACGGAAAGAAATTCATCAATGCCGGCACACTGTTCAGAGAAGTAGCCGTAGTCGAGCTCGGATGCTGTCCGCGCGGAGTCCGGTAATAGTCGAAAAATTCACGGCCGACGGCATCGGTTTCAGGAGTCAGTTTCTCAGGTGTTCCCACGACATATTCGGCCGGAGCCCCTTCAAACTCTTTCCAGCGCTGCTCTCCGACATGCTTCAATAATTCCTTGCGCTGTTCCAAAGTCATCACGTCGTTCAATCCCTGACGGTTGGCACGTCCCATATCGTACATGCTCACCGTCGCCACGGCTTTGATCCGCGGATCGACGGCCGCCGCACTCACGGCAAAGCAACCGCTGCCGCAAATACCGATAACTCCGATACGATTACGGTCCACAAACGGACGTGTGCCCATAAAATCCACCGCAGCACTCAAATCCTCCACGTATCCTTCGGGAGTTGCAATATGGCGCGGCTGTCCTCCACTCTCGCCATTATAAGAAAGGTCTATTGCTAAAGCCACAAAACCGCGTTCAGCCATCGTTTGGGCATAAAGACCACCCGATTGCTCTTTCACCCCACCGAAAGGATGGCTACTGACAATGGCGGCATACTTCCGTGTCCGGTCGAAATTCTCCGGTAAATAAAGGTCCCCTGCAATTTGAACTCCCATCCGGTTGTAGAACGACACTTTTTGACTGGTCACTTTACTGCTTGCCGGAAAAACTTTACCACCTTGCGGTTGAGCTGCCGCTATGCCAAGCAGCATAAAAAACATTGTCGTTAATAATAATATTCGTTTCATATCTTCTTTGTTTTAGTGATTAAAGAATTGATTATCTATTTTCTACATTACAAATGTATGGCAGAAGAAACATATCCTTTGTAGATGAATTACAGACATCATAACCCCAATTACAGGTTATTTTATTTTTACCTGTTTTATAAAAATATCCCGGAATCAACGCCCAATGCCAGAGACACAGGAACCGTTTCACAGAATAGAAAAAAAGAAAAAGATCTATGTAATTCCGGTAAAGAATGAGAAAAGGAAAAAGAGAAAGAGAAAAAGAAAAAGAACGAACAATCGAATAGTGCTCCCCTGTTCCGGCCAATCTAATATAAAACGGGGCATCCGCCAAAATTATCCGGGCGGACAACCGGCTGAGCCCCGTAACGAATTAACGGAAAGATTTACGAAATATTTCTACACAATCCGCATGTCCCAATTCACAGGGATTAGCGAGAAACAACCCGCCCATTGTTTCTCTGGCATTCGTTGCAAGCGTATCGAATTCATCGGGAGTAAAACCGTAATCGCTCATTTTCAGGTCGGCCACTCCGCAATCTTGCTGCAACTTCACCAGCATGGTAATAAAATCCCCGGGTTTATCGGCTTCGGGCATACCCATAACCTGTGCCATCTTTATAAAGCGTTCGTCACAGGCATGCTTTTCTATAAAGAATTCGTAAAACGCCTTAGAGATCATAATCAATCCGGCACCATGCGGAAGATTCTGATGATACGCGCTCATAGCATGCTCTAAAGAATGTTCGGCTGTCGTGCTGCAAAAAGTCATCACCGCACCCGATAAGTTATTGGCAAACGCAACCCGCTCGCGGGCTTCCGCATCGTTCCCGTCTTTCACGGCTCGCGGCAGGTATTTCGCCACATTCCCGATAGCGGTCTGTGCATACATATCGCTCATCAGGCTGGCTGTTTTAGAGATATAACATTCCGTAGAATGAAACAAGGCATCGAATCCCTGGTAAGCCGTAAACTTCGGAGGAACGGATTTCATTAATTCCGGATCGACGACAGACAAAACAGGGAACAACTCATCATATCCACCGAATCCGATTTTTTCATGGGTTTCATCGTTGGTAATAACTCCCCATTGGTCGGCTTCCGAACCGGTTCCGGCTGTCGTAGTAATACACACCAACGGCAGAGGCTTGCTCTGCATCGTCCGTCCACCTCCGGTTCCCCCGCAAATATAATCCCATACATCTCCGGGATTGGTCGCCATAAATGCCATTGCTTTGGACGCATCCATCACACTCCCACCCCCCAAAGCAACAACAAAATCACAGCCGTTCTCTTTAGCGAAAGCCGCACCGGCCATAACCGTCGATTTCAACGGATTGGCTTCCACCCGGTCGAACACCACCGCTTCTATCCCAGCCTGCTTCAATTCCGATCCGACCGTATCCAGATAGCCGTTATCCTTTGTCGAACGACCGTTAGAAACGACTATCATCGCTTTCTTCCCAGGCAGTTGTTGCCGATGAAGTTCTTTTACCATTCCGGCACCGAACAAGGTGCGGGTAGGAATATAAATTCTAAAACTACTCATAGATTTGTTTTTTAATTTTACTTGATTTTATATTTTTCTTCCCATTGCATAAGCTTCCTGCATAGCCGGCTTATCCTTTATCTCACCCACATGCCAAACCCCTGCTCCCAATATAACCCCCTTTATCACCGGTCTCTCCAGACAATCGAGGAATCCCTGAAAAGTATCGATCGTACGCTCCAATAGTTTCCGGTCGTCTTCGGCTGCCGTGGCGATAAAATAAAATTCCTTATCTTTCATTTCAGTATAAAGTCCGCAACAACGGTCTATCAACGTTTTCATCTGTGCACTCATGGTATAGAAATAAACCGGAGTGCTCATGACGATCACGTCGGCAGCCAGCATTTTTTCTATAATCCCGGCAGCATCGTCCTTTTGCGGGCAAGGTTTCTTTTCAAGGCTGCATACACTGCAACCCGTACAATAATGAATCGTCTTATCCCGTAAAAAAATCTTTTCAACCTCGTTGTTTCCCTCGACGGCTCCGCGCATAAATTCATCGCAAAGTGTGTCGGAATTTCCACCCCGGCGCGGGCTGGATGATAAAATCAATACTCTCTTAGCCATAATTGTTTATTTTAAAAGTTTAAACCATTTCCCATAAGTCAGCATACGCCAAATCCATTCTAATGGGCCGAACCGGCAATAACGCAGCCAGAAGCGGCTAAATACGATTTCCATGAAATAGACGCCCGTCGCTATCAGCACGACATACAATAATCCCATACCGGCACCCCAGCCCAAACCTATACCGTAAAAAATAACCATTCCCCACACAGATTGCCCGATATAATTGGTTAAAGCCATCCTTCCCGGAACAGCCAGCAGCCGGAAAACCTTCCCTTCTTTCCGGCGAAGATACCACAGGCAAAATCCGGCCACATAAGCCAACCCTAACGGGAACACACTGACAGCATATAAGACGGAATGTCCCACCAGGCCATAGGGATAATCATTCAAAGCACTCCGGGCATAAAAAACGGAAACAGGCAACCCGATAGCCAGACCATAAATAAACACCCGTTTCAACAGTTGTTTGTGTTCATCGAGCCGGGCATACAGGCGATTTCTGCCCATATAAAAACCGAGCAGGAACAAGCCCATTACTTTAAAAACACGGTTACCATCGATAAACTCCTGCATACGTACAAATGCACCCTGTATCAGAAATTTAAAAACATCTGCATAAGCATCCGCATCCCGCAACCAATATGCAAAATTTGCATCGGTAATACCGTATTTCCCACAAAAATATTGCTGAATGCGGACCACCGGAGCCGAAAGATCGATACCCCATAACGCCGTCGAAGCATCCACCCCTACCGGCAACAGTAACAATACCGCCGAAGTAACCAGCAGTCCCCGGTTAGATACATTTCGGAATAAAGGTAAAAATAGACCTATCAAGGCATAAAGCACCAAAATATCCCCGCTCCAGATAAACATCAGGTGCAGGAAGCCGATCACCAGCAGAATCCCCATGCGCCGGTAGAAAACACGAAATCCGTCGGCCTGTTTCCGCACGGCATTCGAAATCAGGATAGCAAAACCTATTCCGAACAACAAAGAAAACAGCGTATAGAATTTCCCATCTATGAATATGTATTGCAGATAGCGGATTACACGGTCGATCCCTGCAGTCGGCATTCCTGCCGCCACGTCACTCTTCAAAAAGGAATAAAGGGAAAATTCAGGAAAATTTGCCAGGCAGATCCCGAATAAAGCCAATCCCCGCAAAGCATCCAGAATAATATAACGCTCTTTCGGCCGTATAGGGCTGAAACCTGCTGTATTCATTGCATTTATCATCGGAATAGGGTTTTAATCGTTTTCTGAGATCGAGCCATACGAATCCTAAAATAAACAAATACAAGGCTTACAATAAGGAAAAGCAAAGCCCCGAAAATGGAATAACGCGTACCCATCTCCGTAATAAACACTCCGCATACAGCCGTACCCATTGTTGTTCCGAGATTAGCGGAAGTCAAAAATAATCCATTGGCAAAATCGGGAGCTTCAGGAGCCGCCTCCGTAATCATATACTGCATATTATTACTGGCGATACCGGCCAGAACTCCCAGGACAAAAACGATCGCCGTCACCGCTGAAATCCATTCGCCTGTCAGGAATAAACCGATATAAGAAATCAACAGAACGAAAGGAATAATCACAATACTCCGGGTAGCATTCATCGAAAGGAGTTTCCCGGCCAGGATATTACCGAAAATATTAGCCAGCCCGTATATAAGCAATATCGTACTGATAACATGGTAAGAAACCCCGGTTACATTTTTCAGAAAATCCGACATGTAACTGAAAAATCCGAACATAGCCCCATTAATCAATGTCACCGCAATAATAGAATGCCACATAACCGTTTTCTTCAACACGCTAAGCTGTGCACCATACGATAATCTTTCTTTAACGGGCATAGAAGGAATAAACAGGACGGTAGCCGCAAACACCAAAGCATTTATTATTGCAAAAAACAGCATTGCCATAGAAAATGAAGCTTCACTGGCGATAAAACTGGTTACCGGCACTCCCAGCACCATCCCGGCAGACACCCCGATAAATACCTTAGCCACAGCTTTGGGCGCTTTTTCTTTACCGACGGAAGCCGCCGCTACCGTAAAAGCCATAGATACATATACCGGATGTAAAAAAGCCGGAAGCACTCTCGTGATCAATAAAATCGTAAAGTTAGAAGTAAACATGGCGACAATATTGCTCAAGGTAAATAGTCCGAGGGCCAGCAACATCACTTTCTTCCGGTTTACTCCCGAAAACAATAACGGAGTGACCGGAGCCGAAACGGCCACGACCAGGGCAAACGCACCCACCGTCCAGCCTGCTTCGGGTACTGTGACATGAAAATTTTCGGCAATCAGCGGTAAAATTCCCACAACTCCCATTTCGGTATTGATAATCCCGAATACGCCGACTGTGAGAATAAACACAAGTAACCCGCCCGGACTGAATTTTAATTTACTTTTTTGTTTCATAATTAATCGACATCTTTATGATTCCCGTTTTCTACACCACAAAGATAGAGCGGCAAACAATTCACATGGGTAGATAAATTACGGGTATGATAACCCCAATTACAGAAGTTGCCATTCGGGTATTCCGAAGTACGACACAGAAAAACAAAAAAACAGATCGATTTTTAAAGCATGGACACTTATAAAAATTGTACCTTGATTACAGATATAATAACCCCAATTACAGATTCGGGCAATCCTGTAAAAAAAGAATGATTATTATTTATATCTTTGCTATAATTCAAACACTTACGTCTATGGATAAAATAATAAAATTAGAAAATATAGACCAATATAACAGTTTGTACGGACTCGAAACGCTACATCCGCTGGTCAGTGTCGTCGATCTTACGAAAGCGACTAAAACAGTCAATCACATACAGATGACTTATGGTCTTTACGCACTTTTTCTAAAACAAACCAAAAGCTGTGATATTAAATATGGCCGCCAGTCATACGACTATCAGGAAGGGACGATCGTTTGTTTTGCCCCCGGCCAGACCATCGGAGTAGAAACCCTGGAGGATGAAGTAAGTCCGCAGGTTTATGGCGTTATCTTTCACCCCGACCTCATCCGGGAAACTTCTTTGGGGAAAAACATAAAAAACTATACGTTCTTTTCTTATGCCGTAAACGAAGCTCTTCATTTATCGGATCAGGAAAGGGGGATTGTGATGGATTGCCTGGAAAAAATCAGCATAGAACTGGAACATGCCATAGATAAACACAGCAAAGCGTTGATCGCTATGAATATCGAGTTATTACTGAACTATTGCATGCGCTTTTATGAACGCCAATTCATCACCCGCTGCAACGCCAATAAAGATGCCCTTTCTCAATTCGAACAACTTTTAGAAGAATATTTCCAAAGCCAGCACCCGATGCAGGACGGTTTGCCTTCTGTAAAATATTTTGCAGATAAAGTGTGCCTTTCTCCCAATTATTTCGGGGATATGGTAAAAAAAGAAACCGGGAGAACACCTCAGGAACATATCCAGGAAAAAGTGATCGAACTGGCAAAAGAACATATAACGGAAACGGACGAAACCGTAAGCCAAATTGCCTATACTCTGGGTTTCCAATACCCGCAGCATTTATGCCGTTTATTCAAAAGGCGTGTAGGCTGCACACCCAATGAATACAGATTGCAGCAAGGACAACTCATTCAATGACGTAAACCAATTCCTCGTTCACACTTCATACAATGGATGAAATAATAAAAATCGATACGGTAAACCAATACAACAGGCTATACGGTTTAGAAACGATGCACCCATTGGTAGGGATCGTAGATTTAACGAAAGCTACGAACAGAGTGGATCATATTCGTATCAATATGGGACTTTATGCGCTTTTCTTAAAGCAGACGAAATGCGGCGACCTTAAATATGGGAAAAAACAATACGACTATCAGGAAGGGACGGTTGTCAGCTTCGCTCCGGGCCAGGTGATCGGCATCGAGATGAAAGAAGGTGTAAAACCATCCTCTTTAGGCATCGTTTTTCATCCCGATTTAATTCGCGGGACATCTTTGGGACAGGACATCAATCGATATTCTTTTTTCTCCTACGAAGTGAATGAAGCACTCCATATATCCGAAGAAGAAAGGCAAATCATCATCGACTGCCTCCAAAAAATCAATATGGAGCTGGAACATGCCATCGACAGGCACAGCAAGACTTTGATTGCCAAAAATATCGAACTGCTGCTCGATTACTGCATGCGGTTTTATGAACGTCAGTTCAATACCCGCAGCAAGGTAAACAAAGATATTTTAATACAATTCGAGAGTCTACTGAACAATTATTTCCTCGATCAGAATCCGGAAAAGAACGGCTTCCCTTCCGTTAAATACTTTGCAGATAAAGTGTGCCTTTCTCCCAATTATTTCGGGGATTTGATTAAGAAGGAAACCGGAAAGACAGCCCAACAGCACATCTTGTTTAAATTGATAAACCTCGCCAAAGACCGGATGCTCAATACAAACCTGCCGATTTCCCAAATCGCTTATGAGCTCGGATTTCAGTATGCACAGCATTTTTCACGTCTGTTCAAAAAGAATGTAGGATGCACCCCCAATGAATACAGGCTACAAAACCATATCATCCTCTGATAAAGTCGCTTCGTACGACCTGGAAAATCGCAACTATTCCTTCACAAGACAAGTTGCGATTTTTCTATCATAAAGCACATAGGTTTATACAAATTACAGATATTATAACCTCAATTACGGAAGTAAGAAAAACAAAGGAACAACTCAGTATGAAACCTTCTATCTTTGTTGGAAAAAGGGCGCTTTTATGAAAAAAGACATATTAAATATAGAAACGGTACATCAATGTAATTGCTGCTTAGGGTATAAAACGCTACACCCGTTGGTGTGTGTTATCGACCTGTCGAAAGCCAATTTGGAGCAACGGACTCTTCGGTTTGACTTTTATACAATCTTATTGTTAGAAAATCAAACCGAAGAGTCTTTCTATGGGCGCAAATACTACGATTATTCCAATGCTTCTTTAATCTTCCTCACTCCGGGTGAATCAATCAAAATAGATAAAAATAAAATACTTCCCCCAAAAGGCTGGCTGCTGGCATTTCATCCCGATTTGCTCTATCGTACTTCGCTGGGTGAAAATATAAAAAACTATACTTTTTTCTTTTACCATTTGAACGAAGCGTTACATCTTTCCCTGCGCGAAAAGGCAAAAGCGATAGAATGTTTGTGCAACATCGGGGACGAGTTGCAACACGCCATAGATTGCCATAGCAAAACACTAATCTCACGGTACATAGAATTACTGTTAGACTATTGTTCCCGCTTCTACGAACGGCAATTCATCACCAGGAACGAGGCGAATAAAGTAATATTAAATAAAACCGATATACTGCTGGACGAATATATTCAGTCCGGCGGGCTGGAAAACAGTGTTTTACCTTCAGCAGAATACTGTTCAAACCTTCTTCATTTGTCGCCTCATTATTTGAACGACTTACTACTATTCGAAACGGGGAAAAATATATATGAATACTTCCAGCAAAAACGGCTGGAAACAGCCAAGAAGATGCTGTTGGATAAAAACAACACCGTCAGCATCGTGGCCAATAAATTAGGATATTCAAACGTTCAATATTTCAGCCGCCTGTTTAAAAAAGTAACAGGGATAGCTCCCCATGAATACAGGCTTTCCCAAAACTAAAACGATCCCGAACCTCCGGCTTGTTATCATCCAAATAAGAAAAAGGCACCTTTTCGGATGCCTTTTTTATTGTTTTACAGATAAGAACTCAGGGGATATTCTCACCAGGAGATCTACACCCCCGGCAAAGTTCTTTCTAAATAAGCTTTCAGGTTAAAGTACTCCCTTTTCTTTCAGCAAGCGTTCCATATCCTGCTGCAATTTACGCGCCTCCTCTCCGGCACGGACGGCGAAATTTTCCGTCGTATCGGCAAAAATGATCCCTCTGGAAGAATTAACGATCAAACCGCAATGTGTGTTCATACCGTATTTAGCCACTTCCTCCAGACTACCGCCCTGGGCTCCGACTCCCGGCACCAGCAGGAAATGATCCGGCACGATTTTACGGATACCTCCCAGCATTTCAGCCTTTGTCGCACCCACAACATACATCATATTGTCTTTTCCTCCCCATTGCTGAGAGACTTTTAATACCCGTTCGTATAATTTTTCCCCGTTCTCTTCCATAAACTGAAAATCGAAAGCTCCCTTGTTGGAAGTCAATGCCAGCAAAATCACCCATTTCCCTTCATATTTAATAAACGGCGTAACGGAATCTTCACCCATATACGGAGCTACGGTGATCGAATCGAAATTCAGGGTATCCAGAAACGCTTTTGCATACATCTGCGAAGTATTTCCAATATCTCCCCGTTTGGCATCGGCAATCGTGAAAACCTCCGGGTAATTCGTCCGGATATAGTTCACCGTTTTTTCGAGACTTTGCCAGCCTTCCACTCCCCGGCTTTCATAAAATGCAATGTTCGGCTTATAAGCAATGGTATAAGCTGCCGTAGCATCGATAATCGCCTTGTTAAAGGCATACACCGGATCTCCGGTATTCAGCAAATGCTGGGGAATCTTGGCTATATCCGAATCCAACCCCACACACAGAAAAGACTTCTTTTTCTTTATCTGTTCAAAAAGTGCTGTATAATTCATCTGATCTATTTTTAATGAATAAATTCTTTTGTATCGGCAGGATTTTACAAACCACTCTCTTTCAGTCGTTCCGTATTTTCTTCGATTTGCAGTTTCTCGATAATTTCATCGATTTCACCGTCCATAACGGCTGCCAGATTATACAAGGTGAAATTAATCCGGTGGTCGGTCACCCGTCCCTGCGGGAAATTATAGGTACGGATTTTTGCAGAACGGTCGCCCGTCGAGACCATCGTCTTCCGCTTCGAAGCAATATCGTCCATATATTTCTGATATTCGATCGCATAGATTCTCGACCGCAATTCCTTCATGGCTTTCGCCAGATTCTTGATTTGCGATTTTTCATCCTGGCAGGTTACCACGATTCCGGTAGGGATATGGGTCAAACGAATAGCCGAATAAGTCGTATTCACCGACTGCCCGCCCGGTCCCGACGAACAATAAGTGTCTTTACGGATATCGGCAGGATTCAGCTGCACATCCACCTCCTCCGCCTCAGGCAACACCGCTACCGTTGCTGCCGATGTGTGGATACGCCCCTGGGTTTCGGTACTCGGCACCCGTTGCACCCGGTGAACTCCCGATTCATATTTTAAAATCCCATATACTCCGTTCCCGGAAACATTCACGACAATTTCTTTATATCCTCCTGCAGTCCCCTCGTTCGCATTGGTCACTTCCATTTTCCATCCCCTGCGCTCACAAAATTTGGTGTACATACGGAACAAGTCCCCCGCAAACAAACAGGCCTCGTCTCCTCCTGTTCCTCCCCGGATTTCCAGAATCACATTCTTGCTATCCTCCGGATCGGCTGGAACCAGCAGCATTTTTATATCCTGCTCCATTTGCGGCAGTTTCTCGGTCAGTTCCCCGATCTCCATCTCCGCCATTTCCTTCAGCTCTTTATCTTCCTCCGATTCCAGAATCTCACGGGATTCCTCCAGCGTTCCCAGAGCTTGTTTATATTTATCGGCAGCAACGGTGATCGCTTCCAAATCTTTATATTCTTTTGTCAGGCGCACATAACGTTCCATATCCTGAATCACTTCCGGGTCTGTAATCAACTGCCCGATCTCTTTAAAACGGATATAAAATGTTTCCAGCTTCTCTAATAACGGATTATCCATCTGTTTCCTTTAATGATTTTTGTTGCAAAACTCAGGCCGGACGCAATGTCCCGAACGGGTTTCAGCCACAGCCGGAATACAATTTCATGCAAAAGTAATAAAAAGTAAGAGAGTGGCAAAAGCCTTGCAGAAACAACTTCCGGCCTTTTCCCGGCTTCCGATTGTGTCCAGGCATCTCTACCGGAATGAAATGATATGGATTCGTTTTTACCCGTTCCAGTTTTCCCGGATATATTGCACCGTTTCGGATAAAGGGTAAAACTGGAAATCGGGATAAAGCGATACGATTTTACGATTGGAATAAAATGATTTGCGATGTGCCGACCGGGCTGTTTCTTTCGTGAAAGCAGGTTTCCGCCCTGTCAGCCCGCCCCACACAGCCAACAACCGCCATACCGATTCGGTAATCCAGGGACGCATATAAAAATAAGGCGGACGCTTCCCATTCACCTTAGCGATTTCCAAAAACAATTCCCGGTAAGAATAATTCCCCCCGTTCAGCACAAACCTTTCTCCCTTCACATTCCGGTCGTCTGCCAGGCGGATCATCAGGCAGCACACATCCCTCACATCCACATACCCGCAAACTCCCTGAGTATAAAAAGGAATCCCCCGCGAAGCCGCAGCATACAGTTGTGAACTGCTTTTATGAGAAGCTCCTACACCTAAAATAATGGAAGGACACACGATCACGGCATCCAGCCCCCGGTCGATATAATGCCATACCACTTTTTCAGAATCACTTTTACTATGGGAATATTCGGAATGCGGGCGTCCCGGGATTTCTTCCGTATTTTCATCCACGAATTCTCCTTCCCGTGCAGCATCCCCCAAAGCGGCAATCGAACTGACATAACAAAGACGCACCTTGTATTTCAGGCACAACGCCGCGATATGTTCCGTTCCTTGTATGTTCGTATGCCGCAATCGTTCTTTATCGCCGCCGGAAAACGACACGACAGCCGCACAATGAAAAACACAGTCCGCTCTTTTTATCGGTTCCTCCAAAGTTTCCGGCTGCAATATATCCCCTTCCACCCACTCTATCCGGTGACACAGGCTTTCACCGCCGGGAAAATGGGAAAAGACTTTTTCAACGTCCTCTATCCGGCTGGATTTCCGGCACAAAGCCCAGACCGAATACCCAGACCGAAGCAAATAATATAATAAATGACTACCCACCAATCCGGTAGCTCCCGTAACAAAAACGGTCTTTTTATCCATTATCTCCAATTAAAAATAATATTCTGAACCACTTGCTCGCTCAAAGAATAATGAACGGCACAAGTGCTTGCAACCCGCGGAAGAATCATTTTTTCTTTTTGCGAATAACTTTTGGGAGGCATATTCACCACGATATCGATTTTTCCGATCCGGCGAGGCTCATCGACCATTTCCTTGGAAATTTCCGCTTCTATTCCCGTCAAATCGAGGTGGTGTTTTTCTCCATAAATCCCCAATACGGCCAGAATACAAGCCGCCAGCGACACAGCGCATAAATCGGTCGGTGAAAAAGCCTGTCCTTTTCCCTGATTATCCACAGGAGCATCCGTCACCAGTTTCATGCCACTCGGCAAATGCTCACATTCCACCCGGAGTCCTCCCAGGTATTTGGCTATCATTTTTGTCATATTTTCCGTATTTATAAACTAATTATTTAGAGGTCTATACGGAAAGTAACGGCAAAAGTGTCACTCCGGCCAAACGTTAATCAAAAATAGTGATCGCTCCCGGAATATGTTCTACTTTCCCCCCGCTCCCCGTGACCAACACCAAATCGAAACGCAGTTCTTTATCTATTCCGCGAGCTTTCAAATAGGCCTCACCCGCACATAATAAATTGTGCCTTTTTCTATAATCCAATAATTCTTCGGGACGTTCTTCCGGTGTTTTCCGGCTCTTGACCTCTACAACAATCAGCA
Organism: uncultured Odoribacter sp.; assembly: GCA_900544025.1. GTDB lineage: Bacteria > Bacteroidota > Bacteroidia > Bacteroidales > Marinifilaceae > Odoribacter. Next base: position 9,175 of record UQTM01000041.1, on the reverse strand, counting down.
AATCCCCGTCCGTACAGATGATATCGATTTCCTTATGTTTCAAACGCCAGTTGCGCTCAAGGATCACGTATCCACTCTGTATCAGGTATTCCACCGCTTTTTCTTCTCCCATTTTTCCATATTCCAAATGCTCGGCCATACCGGAAGTTTTTTCAAAAATAACAAAAAAAACATAATTTTCCACTATCCATCAAAACCTTACATTTTTATAATTCGGAAACCTACCTTTGATTTCTGAACAATTTTCACTATCTTTGTATGGTTTTTTTTGGGAAATGTAGTTATGGCGAAAAAAAAGATTCTTTTTATATCTCAGGAGATAATGCCTTATTTACCGGAATCGGAAATGGCTCACATCGGTCGTTTCCTACCTCAGGGGATTCAGGAAAAAGGCAAGGAAATCAGAACTTTTATGCCCCGTTACGGTTGCATAAATGAACGACGGAACCAGCTTCACGAAGTGATCCGGCTCTCGGGAATGAATCTAATCATTAACGACACCGACCACCCGCTTATTATTAAAGTGGCCTCTATACAAGCTGCACGTATGCAGGTGTATTTCATCGATAATGAAGACTACTTTCAACGTAAACACATTGTCGCCGATGATGACGGAACTTTTTTCCCGGACAACGACGAACGGGCTATTTTCTTCGCCAGAGGTGTTTTCGAAACCGTGAAAAAACTAAGGTGGGCGCCCGACCTGATCTACTGTCAGGGTTGGATTACAGCCTTAGTCCCGCTGTATCTAAAAAAAGAATATCAGGAAGATCCGGTATTCGCTCACTCAAAAATCGTGTTTTCCACCTACAATGATCAGTTCGAAGGCTGTCTGCATAAAGATTTTCACAAAAAGATCTTGAACGACAACATCGATGCGAAAGATGTATCGGTGCTGAAAGAGCCTACTCACACCAATGTAAATAAATTAGCTTTCGATTATTCCGATGGCATTATTTTCAATAGCCATGAAATCGATCCGGAACTGAAAACTTACGCACAAAAGACAGGCAAACCGCTGATTGAATACTCCACTCAAGAGCAATACATCGACGAATATGCCAACTTTTTCGACGAAATACTGGAATCCGTTCCTGTAAAGAAATAAATCACAATTCCGGGCAATCGAAAAAACCGGAAACGAAACAAGTCATAGAACTTGCTAAAAATAAAGCCGTATTCTTAGTATAAAGGGGCTTACATCATACAAAAATAGGGTATCTGAACAGATACCCTATTTTTTATCTCATATAGACAATCACTTTTTCTTATCCAAAACCTGTTGCCACCGCCAGGTATTTGCCAAAGTAACTTCAAGCGGCTGCTCTGCCTTCCAACCCAATTCCTGATTGGCTAAAGTAGTATCGGCCCATACTTTTTCAATATCTCCGGTACGGCGGCCTACAATTTTATAGTTCACTTTTTCACCGGTAGCCTTTTCAAAAGCTTTAATCAATCCCAATACAGACACGCCATTCCCCGTTCCGATATTGAAATATTCATAATTCTTCTTATTCTTACCGTCCAGCAAGCGGCGGATAGCCACCACATGAGCTTTGGCCAAATCGACAACATCGATATAATCCCGGACAGCAGAGCCGTCGGGGGTATTGTAATCGTCGCCGAATACGCTGAGCTGCTCCCGGATTCCTGCCACAGTCTGTGTCAGATAGGGAATCAGGTTATTAGGCACTCCGTTAGGCAATTCGCCGATCAAAGCCGAAGGATGAGCACCGATCGGATTGAAATAACGCAAAGCCAGCAAATTCATATTCTGATCGGCTTTGGCCAGGTCACGCATAATATCCTCGCACATCGCCTTCGTATTGCCATAAGGAGATTCAGCTTCTTTACGCGGAGTTTTTTCTGTTACAGGAAGCACATCTGCCTGACCGTAAACCGTGCAAGAAGAAGAGAACACCAAATTACGCACACCGAATTCCCGCATGGAAGACAATACATTCATCAGGGAATTCAGATTGTTTTGATAATATTCCAACGGCTTGTGGACAGATTCTCCCACAGCCTTCAACGCTGCAAAATGAATAACAGCTTCAATATCCCGGTGACGTCCAAAAAAATCGCGGACAGCAACAGCATCTGTCAGGTCAAATTGTTCAAACTCAGGACGGATTCCTGTGATCTTCTCGATTCCATCCAAAACTCCGATATTTGAATTTGACAGATTATCGACGATAATCACTTCGAAACCGCTTTGTTGCAATTCAACAACCGTATGTGAACCGATATACCCGGTACCACCTGTTACAAAAATTTTCATGCGTATAAAGTTTATATTATTAGCTTTTCTCTCTCACATTACCACTCTACAAAGTAAATAATAAAATACGAATTTTTCCAAGAAACGGACAACTTTCTTAAAAAATTTATTAACTTCCATAACTTATTGAACAAGAGGGCTAAAAAAAGATTACAAATTTCCAACGTATGCATATTGATTTTCATTCTATTTTTTTTACTTTTGTAGCATGCATAAGTTTATAGATTATATATCGGATCTTCTATTTTTGCACGATTGTGTGATAATCCCCGATTTCGGAGGTTTTATATGCAATTACAGAAGTGCATACATAGACGCGGACAGCGGTGTGATTTGTCCGCCGGGAAAAGATATTCTCTTCAATCGTAACCTGACGCATAACGACGGATTGCTGGTGAACTGGATCGCCGACAAAGAAAATATCGGTTATGATAAAGCAGCCAAGCAACTGACCTTATTCTGTGAAGACCTGAAAATCCGCTTAAACCAAAAACAACGGGTAGTATTCGGGGATATAGGCGTATTCTTCACCGACCGGCGTTTCAACATCATATTCGAAACGGGGAAAAACAATTTTTTCTCGGAAGCATTCGGAATGGAAGCCATTGCAATGGAACCGGTCGCCGCCAATGACAACGGTAAGCCTACCCCCAAACAGATCAGTATTCCCACCACAACGGGAGTGCCCGACATTCCGGCAGCCTACATTAATAATTCCGGCACTTTTCTGCACCGTCTATTAAAATATGGACTGGCAGCAGCAGGAATTGCAGGAGTCGCCGTGATCTTACAAATGGATATCTTCAATTTCAATACAGAGGATTCTGCAGGAATAATTACGAATACAACCGCCGTACAGCCTACTCTTCCTGTTAAACCGGCCGGAAAAGCAGAATCGAACTACAATTCGGTGATTTCTCCGCAGCAGGATTACGTGGATTACGATCCGCTCAACGATCTGATTTGGTAGTAGCGGCCGCCTTCAACAACGCCTCAGCCACAGCAAAAAGAATATACAAAGGGATAACAAACATCACCATAGCCTTACCCAAGATCAGGGTGAGAATAATTAAGCTGCCCAAAAAACAATACCTGACCTTATTTTTTTTCCAGCCGAAACCGGTTATCTTCAAAGAGAACATCGGCACTTCGCATACCAGCAACACCGATAGGATCACAACGGACAGAACCAATGTCCAGATGCTGTCGAACAACGTGATATACATATCCTGGGCATAAAAAAAGCCGAAAATCAGTCCAACCCAAAAAAGGGCATTTGCAGGAGTCGGCATTCCGATAAAAGACATAGATTGCCGCGGATCGAGGTTGAATTTTGCCAAACGATATGCAGAAAAAGCAGGAATCAGTAAAGGGCTGAAAAGTAACACCTGCTGGCTCACGGGCAAATCCTGCAAATCACCCGGCACCCCTGCAAACAATGTCATTTTAATCAGGAAATGAGCCAATATCGCCGGAGCGACACCAAAACTCACCATATCTGCCAAAGAATCGAGTTCTTTTCCCATTTCCGACTTCACATGTAACAGCCGGGCAGCCATCCCGTCGAAAAAATCGAACACCATAGCTACCAGAATCAAAACTGCAGCCAATTCCATCCGGCCATACATTGCCATAAACACGGACAAAGTTCCGGAAATAACGTTCAAAGACGTGATTAAATTGGGGATATGTTTTTTCATACTTTAATTTTTCAATTCGATACTCACCCGTTTTCAGTCGATCTCTCCGTAAAAACGCAAATTAAATTCAGGCGTCACCGGGCAATTACTTATTACGCTGATCAGGCAGGTTAGTTTACCCGTTTCTGCCCCGATTTTAGTTTTTACCGTCACCGGAACCGATTCCCCGGGCTGTAATTGTTTTTTGGCAACTTCCACCTCCACCCGCTTGTCGTTCGTATAAATCCGATGAATCTGCATGGGGGCATTCCCGGTATTTTTCACCTGATAAGTATAAGACACAGGCTGTCCGGAAGAAGTTTTTTCAAAATTATAATATTTCTTATCGGCATCGATAGCCGGAGCTTTTGCCGGATCGGCTTTACTCAGATCCTCTTCCACATAGACGGTAACGGGCAAAGCAAACTTCTTACCGTTTACCAGCATCGTCACTTCTTCTTCGTTCAAGCCGTATTCTCCCCGCTGAGCCGTATTATAGGTGGCTGTAATCAGCCCTTTCTCCCGGTTGCCGATCTTTTGAGGCTCGATTTTCATCTGCAAATGGGAAGGCAATCCCTGAAAAGTCACGACAGCCTCTTTACCCGAATTATTAAAAATTCCGACCTGTATGGTTTTACTTTCTCCTTTACGCACCTTCAATAAAGATATATTTTCCTGGGGCAACCGCAATCCCGACGGTAATTCATAGGGATAATCGTCCAGTACGGTACGGGCACGCCCTTCGACAGTTCCTTTGATCTTCAATTCCACGACCGGAGTGCGGGCATTGGAATATACGGTAACGGTCTTATCAAAAAATCCGGGACGGTCTTTCGGGTCGAAAGTCGCCTTTACAAAGCCTTTTTTTCCCGGCAACACAGGCTGCTTGCTCCATTGAGGCGAGGTACACCCACAAGAGGACTCCACATTTTTAATCAAAATAGGGGCATTTCCGGTATTGACAAACTCAAAATCATACGATACAGCCCCGTTTATTTCTTTAATCTTTCCGAAATCGTGAGCCTTTTCCGTAAAACTGATAACAGCCTGAGAAAAGGAAACAGAACAAGAAAATAAAAAAACAACGAATAAAATTCCTTTCATACCTATACCTTCTTTTTATTCCGGCATTCGACTCAGGCGTTCGCCTCTCCTCTCCCTTCATTCCCTATCGCCCAAACCGTAAATGATTTTAACACTCCTTAATTTTCGATACGAAAATAATGCTTTTTATGTAGGATTTCCACGAAACAAAGATAAATTTTATCCCGGTTTCCATAAAATGCACCTATTGTATCTTATCTTTGCACCGGATAAAAAAAACTTTCATGTATCTGTCTGAATGACAGCGCAGAGCGGAGATTAAGAAAGTTGTCGGTAACGATTTAGCGACCTTGTAACTGCGCTGAACTGCTGCACTTTGCAACTTGTCGAACAACTCTATGCAAATGTAGTGAATTTCTTGGAAACTACAAAATAAACAATCTGAATTTCATAGAAAATGCGGATGGGATTTCCCCGTCCGCATCGTTCATTATCGTCGTTTCATTTCTTTTTCATCGTCGCGTTGCATCCGCAGGTTCAGATGCTCGCGCAACTTGTCGAGAAAATAGGTACGGCTCTCGCCCTTGCGTCGCTTGATGTCCGCATAAGCGTCGTAAACGCTTCGCGCATCGAGACGAATGCCGAACAGTTCGCCGAAGAATCCGGCCAATTCGTTCATGGCTATCTCCCCGTCGTCGATACGTTTCATCTCGTGCAAGGCGTATATCAACTCGACTAATTCGACAACCGTACCCGTCCAACGTCGTTTGCTTACATGTTTTTTTGGCGGGCAGGTATCGCCGTAGCGATTCAATATCTCCAGTTCTGTGTCGATATATCCGATAACAATATGTAAGAATCGAATTTGAGTGCGGCTCTCCGGCATTTCTTCTTTCGAGATATATCCGCATAATACGTGCAAACGGATACGCGCATAACGCAAAGTACGAAAAACGGCTTTGCGGTCGTCCTCCCCGTCGCAGAGGGAACGGAGTGTATTGTCGAAGTCGCGGAACAGTTCTTCCGTGACGGCTTTGATCGCGGATTCTACCAAATGATCTGCTGTAATATAGTGTGTCATATTTATTTATCTTTCAATTTATAAATCTCTTGATTTCAATTCTCATATTGTTTTACACACGATAATCAACGGTGGAGATTTATTTTTTAAAAGGTAAATTAGACACAAACAACCTACTATAGATGATTATGAAACATGGTATACTTTACAAATGAAATAGACACAAAATACTCTGCATGTGGAGAATAATCTATATTTTTGCAATCAGCTATTTTTAATAAATGGGTGAAATAAAGAAAATATCTACCGTCCACGATTTCAATGTCCTCCTTGATGTGGAAGATCGGCATCCGTTTGTCAGCGTGATCGACTTTTCGGCATACCCGCCACGTCCTCTTTTTCGCGCATTGTTGGGAGTTTACGGCATCTATATCCGAGAAGACGAGCCGCAGAATGTGGTTTACGGCACGAGTAAATATGACTTTCTCGGCGGTACGCTGATTGCCATTGCTCCCGGCCAGATAAGCGGAGCTGAAGACATCGGGCGACCCGTACAACGCAAGGGATGGGCAATCCTTTTCGATGCGGAGTTACTGCATGGTACGTCTCTCGCACAAAAAATCCAGCAATACACGTTCTTCTCCTACGAAGTGAGCGAAGCCCTGCATATGCAGGATTCGGAACGGGAGACAATCGTCGAATGCCTGAAACACATCCGCACGGAATTGTCCGGGCCGCAGGACGAATACAACCGCGCGATTTTGGTTGCATATATCGAAGTGCTGCTCAACTATTGCATGCGATTTTACGGACGGCAATTCGCTACGCGCAAAACTGCAAGTAAAGATATTCTGGCCCGTTTCGAACGGATACTGACCGAATACTTCGACAAGAGCGAGCAGATTCAGCACGGACTGCCCAACGTACAAGAATGTGCAGAACGGTTATCGTTGTCGCCCAATTATTTCGGCGACCTTGTCAAACGGGAAACCGGAGAAACTCCACACGAACACATCCAGCGCTTTCTGATAGAGCGTGTTAAAAAGAGTTTGGCGGAAGGCGGAAAGACAATCAGCGAAATCGCATACGATATGGGATTCAACTATACCCATCATTTGAGCCGTATGTTCAAGAACGCCACCGGAATGTCCCCGAAAGAGTATCTCTCCGCATTGAAACTGAAATAAGCGGCTCTTTGATATTTTAGGGAGCCGCCTATCTTTCTATTCCAACGATTTCATGTCGATTACATAACGGAAATGTACTTTCCCGTCCACGACATTTCTCCAAGCCTCATTGATTTGCTGAATGGGGATTATTTCCACTTTTGGATAGATACCGTGCGATACCGAGTAATCGACTGTTTCCTGCGTTTCACGCATTCCCCCGATAACCGAAAACCACACCTTTCGCCTGCCTCTCAATCCCAATACCGGAACGACCGGTGCATCCTTTGCCGCCGGCATTCCCACAACAGCCAGTTCTCCATCCACTTTGAGCATATTCACATAAAGCATCGGATCGTAAGCAGACGGTATCGTGGAGAGAATAAAACTGAACATGTTATTCAAGCCTTCCAGTTCTTCGATATTCCGTACATTCACGTAGCGGACTGCCCCCATGTCCAATGCCTCGTCACGTTTTTCATCGGTAATGTCAAAAACAGTTACTTCTGCTCCGATTGCCACGGCATATTGCAGCGCCATGTGTCCTAAACCGCCGAAGCCGGCGATTCCCACTTTATCGCCACGTTTCACCCCTGCGTGCATAATCGGCGAATATGTCGTAACACCTGCACACATAAGCGGCCCGACCTTTTCTATGTCTGCTCCTTTCGGAATCGTAACGGCAAACTGTTCGTCCACTACCATATTGTTCGAGTAGCCGCCCTGCGATATTTCATTGTCATGATAAACATCCTTGTCCCCGTATGTCAGTACGCGCCCATGCAGGCAGTACTGCTCTTCTCCGGAATCGCAATACTCGCAATGCCGGCAGGAACCCACCATGCAACCGACACCGGCATAATCGCCGACCTTGAATTTTGTAACTTTCAATCCCGTCTGTACGACACGTCCTACTATTTCGTGCCCGACGACCAACGGATAGCTTTGCGGGCTCCAGTCGCCGCGTCCCTGATGAATATCGCTATGGCAAACTCCGCAATAAAGCGTTTCGATCAGAATATCGTTTTCTCCTATCGGATGGCGGCTAAAGTCATACGGTTTCAGTTCTCCATCGGCAGTATGGAGGGCGTAACCTTTCGAGGCAATCCGCTCTGTGGTCTGTGCAAAGCCATGCAATGATAAGATTGCAGCGGCCAATGTAAAAATCAATCGTTTCATTCGTTTCTATTTATAAGATTTTATGTAAATCTGTATGCAATCCTCTTCGGAGATCTGAACACGGTCGAGCTGGAATAGCCGCCCCATTGTTTCGCGGGCATTGCAAGCGAAAGCAGCGGCCTCTTCCATACTGATGCCATAGTCCGACATTTTCAAGTCGGCCACCCCGCACGTATCCTGCAATTTTCCGAGTGCCTTAATGAAATCTCCGGGCTTGGCAGCATCGGCCATACCCATTGCCCGCGCCATTGGCACGAACCGTTCGTCGCAAGCGTGTACCTCAATCATGTGAGAGAAATAAGCCCGGCTTATCATGACCAGCCCCGCTCCATGCGGTAATTCCTGATGATATGCGGACATGGCGTGTTCCAATGAATGCTGGCTCGTCACGCCACCGACACACATCACCACGCCCGACAGATAGCTGCCCCACGCCACATGGGAACGTGCTTCCAAATCATTTCCGTCATTCACGGCCATAGGCAGATAGCGGGCGATATGCTCTATGGCAGCCAGCGCATACATATCGCTCATCGGATTGGCCCGGTTCGACACATAGCCTTCGATACTGTGAAACAAAGCATCGAAACCCTGATAGGCCGTGAAAGTAGCCGGAACGGTAGTCATTAACTCCGGATCAATGACCGCCAGAACGGGATAGAGCGACGGATGGCCGAATCCGGTCTTTTCATGTGTTCTGTCGTTCGTTACCACGCAGGCAGAGTCCGTTTCCGAACCTGTTCCGGCAGTAGTGGGTATGGCGACCACGGGCAAGGGGCGGGATTCCACCGCACGGCCTTTTCCC
>UQTM01000040.1 GCA_900544025.1 uncultured Odoribacter sp. | reverse complement strand
TGGAGTTATTTCATCTATGGATGAAATTTCAGCAGTAGGACACAGAGTTGTTCATGGTGGTGAAAAATACAACGCTTCAGTTGTAATAGATTCAGAAGTTAAAGCATATATAGAAGAATGTTTTAAATTAGCCCCACTTCACAACCCAGCTAATATGATAGGTATTAATGCTTGTGAAGAATTAATGCCAAATACACCAATGGTAGCTGTATTTGATACTGCATTTCACCAGACTATGCCTGCTAAAGCTTATTTATACGGACTTCCATATAAATATTATGAAGATTTGTTTCCTTAGCTAAAATTCGCTTAGGAGCATCTTCTAAATTCTCATTAATCAAAACGAAACCACCCGGTAGACACCATTTATCTTTATAAGGATAAGGCAAGTAATCGCTGTTCGTCCATTCTTCTACATTCCCGTGAATATCATACAATCCCCACGGATTAGGCTTGTATTTTCCAACTTCACAAACGATCATCTCTCCATCGTCCACCGAAGCGGCTTTCGGAAGATAATCATAAAACTTACGCCAGGGATCGTTCTTGGACATAGGCTGCGGATTTACGCCTGTTACGGCCATATTCGATAATTGAGCATCGGCTAAATTCTCATAAGTACTGAAATCCGTATTATTATCTCCATACCAGAAATTATCGTCACTACCGGCCTTAGCCGCCCACTCCCACTGCACTTCTGTCGGCAAAGTCATACGGAAACCCGTTTTTTCACTCAGTTTTTTGCAATATTCCATAGCCTCCTCCCAGCTCACCCGGATCACCGGCTGCTGCGGTTTATTGGCAGGGTACCCGGCTGTCGTGTGATCTTTCCAAAACTGCCCGATGATACGGCTATTATGTTCCGGGAACAAAGCACAAAACTGCTCGTTGGTCACTTCGGTTTCAGCCATCCAAAAAGCCTTTTTCACTTCGGTCTTAAATTCCGGAGCATGATCGCTCTCTCCCAGATTGGAACCCATAACAAATTTTCCCGCAGGAATTTTCACGAAAGTCATTTTCACTCCCGGAGCCACTTCGATCACTTTTTTCTCCGCCTCTCCCTGCATCGCTTTAGCTCTCGAGGCATCGAACGGCCAGCCGCCGACTTTCACGTCTTTATACTTCGCCTCTTTCACAGGTTTAGGCATCACAGGCTCGATCTCCCCTTTCCCTTTCAGATAATCGGCATAATCACTCAACTCTTTCCTCCAATCCACACCCGAATGGCTATACTTATCGGCCAGCTCTATCCGGCGGGTATATTGGTCGAAACCATTGAAAGGAGTGATATTGTCGAATCTCCCGGCATCCGGCATATTCATATCTATCCACGCATACAGGGTTTTCCACTCCTCATCCGTCAATTCCACCCCATAATGCCCTTTTTTCAACATACGGATCAGCTCACTGTTGGATACGTGATATTCATAAGGTTTCAGCACATACATTTCAGCTTCCGGCCCCTGGCGATAGAAATAAGGCATTACGGCCAGATAACTGGTCTCGAACTCCCGTTTAAACCCGGCCCAGTCCGTACAGCTTTCCGTACGTCCGCTTCTGAAATCGAGCGAGGGCTTGCTTTCGTTGTGGCAGGCCACACACGCCCGGTCGAGAATAGGCTGTATTTCCAGATTGAAAGTAAACGACCTCACGCCGCCTTCCGGCTCTTTTATCTTATGCGGAGCAATCGTAGAAGCGACGACACGCTTCGGCATCGGTATCTGATTTTGATCCTCGTGACAGCCTACGCAGGAAACCGTCTCTCCCGGCATGGACGAAATCCAGCTACGCATCCATTGCACGGCACGCCCCTCCCCGTCCAGAGGCTGGATAGAAATAGGCGTATTGGCAGGGACTTTAAAGATGGCAGACCCGTCCTTTTCCACAGGAACGGTTCCCAGCAGCCGCTTAATGTCCCAACCTGCCTGTATCCCTTGTGCATAATGGTCGGAAGGAGAATAATTATAGGCAAACTCATAAGCAAAGATACGCAACTCCTTCACCGTTCCCCGGGGCACTCCCGGCAATCCTTCGCCTTCATACAAATCCTGAATAAAAATAGTCGATTCCTTGTCGTCGAGGTTCACCCGGTCAGGAATCACCGGAGGCGTAGGGCTTTTTCGTAGAGGAATAGGAGCAATTAAACCTTCTCCTTCAAATTCTGCCACCAAAGTCAGGTTATTGAAAACATCCGTCAGGTAAATACCCCAGAGTGAAGAAGGGCTTAATTTAGCAGCCACCAAAAAATATTTATCATCCAGCGGATAAGGTTTGATAAACTGTGGCCACACACCGTCCACCAGCTGGTCTTTCACTTCCGGAATGATTTTCCGCCCCTTGAACGGGATTTCCTGTATCACCCCTTTTTCCTCCTTACGGGACTTCGCCGGATCGAAAAGCATCAGGCGACCGGAACGGGCCACTCCGTGATGTCCGGAGATCACTCCGACAAAACGGCTTGTATTTCCCGGTAAAGGCTTCACGTCGAAAGTGCTGTTAGGCCAGAAAGAACCACTGCCGTATAAAGAACGGTTGTCCGTACCATCGGGATTCATGTGCATAACGATACGCGAAAAATAATGTGTCAGATCGGTGTATTCCCAACGGATATACATCAACCGCCCGTTATTCATCACCACCGGATTCCAGTTACCGTCCTGGTCAAAAGTCAAACGGCGTAATTTCTTCTTTTCCGGATCGTATTGTACTAAATTAAACACGGCATCCCAACCGTTCACGCACGGCACTCCGTGGTATCCCATATTGGAAGTCGCTACGATACGTCCGTCCGGCAGATAGTTGGCATCACAGAAATGCAGGTCGGGCTCTTCCGAAACAATCATCTGTTTCAGGTTCTTCCCGTCCACTCCCACCTGATACACCTGCCAGCGGTTTTTATCGTCGGCCATCGTAAACAACAGGCGGTCGCCGTCCCAATGCAACTGCAAATCGGTCACGGCTGAAGTATTGTCCGGCTTAAAGATCGTGCGGCTCTTAATATCTCCCCGCAAGTTCGACAACTCGCAAATTTCAGCGTCGAATCCGTACCTCCGCGCCGACGGCTGGCTCGACCAGTTATTATTCTGAGTTCCCAGCGAAGGAGCCATCGCTTTTCGGTCGTTCGCTCCCAGGCGATACCTTTCCACTACAATCTTATCGATATCCAGCACCGGATTTGCCATCAGCACATCCCGCTTTGCTTTTACAATCGCTTTCGCTTTGGCAACGACCTCCGGATTGCCGCTACCTATATTTTTCACGACATCGGCATAATTCGCCTCGATGAATTTCAATTTTTCGCCATTGGCGGCGGCATCGAAAGAAGAAGTCTTTTTCATATCTTCGAAAGCTTCCCGCAAAGCCTGCAAATTCACCCAGGCCAACTGCTCTTCCAGGTTCAGCACTTCCGCCGCCTTATCCAGCAAACCGAAATAAGCGACAATCCGCTCGTTTACCGTCTTCAGGGCATCGGCCTTTTCAAGTTCTGCCGTAAAAGTCCCTTTGTCTTTCATCCGCTTAATCACATTCGCCACAGCACGGCGCTCGACGCTGGCATCCGGCGTTGCCAGCCAGATATCGGGCGAAACATTGGCAAACGAAACGAAACGGGCCACACGGGAACCATATTCTTTTTGCAATTGCTCAACCACCGAACGCCCGGAAATATTCTGCACTTTAAAAACCACGCTACCGCCTCCGGCTCCATCGTCGATCCCCACTTCCGCTTCGAAAGTCTTATATTTTTTCCCCAGTGCGAACACGATCTCGCCACTGGCATGGCACAAAATTCCGTGTTCGAATTTCTTTCCGGCAATACTCAACGGATTATCACTCAAATTCTTATTTCGTTTCACACTGCCCCAGCCTGCTTTTTCATACACAGGCTTCAACTCATCCAGCCATACGGTCTTTCCGTCGGTCGTGGTCAGACGGGCATTTCCCCACACCCCATGGTCGCTGCCGTTCCCGTCGGGCGTTTCCCAGGTATAAAGAATCAGCTGATCCAAACCACTGACATCCACTTTTATCGGAGTGGCAGCCTGTCCACGCCGCACCACCTCGCTCTGTACCGGCATTTTATGTTTAGACAAAGCATCCCGCAAAGTCGTCTTTGCATTTAATACAGCAGTCTCCCACGTTTGCGGAACTGGCTTCTTTTTTGTCTGCCCGGTAACAGGAATGAACATTCCCGCTAACAATATCGACGACAAAACGAATGTTGTGATTTTGTTTACCATAAATTATTATTGATCTTTATTAAAATTGCCCAAAAGAATGTGCAACAATATTACGCAACAAAACCTAATAATGCAAAAAAATTAAAAACAGAATGGAGAAAAATTAAAAAAAAATTATTTCTGCCGTGGAATCCATTTTAATTCCTCTGTCCCGGTATCGTGAGCCAGTTTACGGGAAAGCATAAACAAATAATCCGACAAACGATTTATATATTTTATGACCTCTGCCTCTACGGCGGTTTCCTGGCTCAAATCGAGTATCCGGCGTTCTGTCCGCCGGCAAACGGTACGGGCAATATGACAAAAAGCTACCGATTCATTGCCTCCGGGTAAAACAAAAAAGCGGGAAGGCGGAACTTCCGCATCCATCCGGTCGATCGCCTTTTCCAGCACCTTGATATCCTCTTCATCCACCCCCACAGGCATTTTCCGGGAATTACCGTGAGGATCGGTTGCCAAATTTCCCCCCACATCGAATAATCGCATCTGGATCTCGGCCAGTTCCCCCGCTATTTCATCGCTCACCGCCAACGAACGGATCATCCCGATATAAGAATTCAACTCGTCCACACTGCCATACGCCTCCAGACGAACGCTATTCTTAGCGACTCTTGTCCCTCCGATCAACGAAGTCATTCCCTGATCCCCGGTTTTGGTATAAACTTTCATACTCTTTCTATTTATATTTTCTATTTTCAAATAATCAAATTATATCTTCCTTTTTGCAGCTTCTCGTCGAACAGCAGAATGCCATACCACATCATATCCAGGCATACCGTAGCCTTCTCTCTGCCTTGCCGCCACAAACGCCCCGCCTGCCGGCTTTTATAAATGTCGGTAATCACGATACATCTTCTTTTCCCGCCTGCTACAAACAATATCTCCCGTTCCAAGTCGGCCGGAAGATATTGCTGAAATCCCCGGCCCAAATAAATAAAATCGACCTCAGGAGGCAACGTGCCGCCATTTACCTGTATGTCCGCACCCGGCTCCATCGCTTTCAGATAATTCCCGATGCGGGGGGCTTCTGCCCCGAAGCAGGTTACTGAATTCACTTTCAGGTAACGGGTCAAACGCGACAACAAACGAAATTCTTTTTTCTTACGATGCCCTAAGCCATCCCTTTTCTCTATATTTTCGGGATAAGTATATTGTTTCTCTTTATCCCGGATCGCATTCAGAATCAAATTGAACATAAAGGGCGAATGTACCCCGTATCCTCTTTTATGCCTGAATCTTACCGCATGCTTGATTCTTTCTTTCAGATAACTCATAATAAAAAAACATCCGAACAAACAGGCTTACCGGAACATATCGGTTTTCCGGCAAGCATTTTAAAACGAAAATAAAAAAAATATACGAGCTTGTACCCTCCGGTTTGGAATTAATTTTTAATTTCGTTATTTAAAATTATTCAGGGAAAAAAGGAATAAAATAAAACAGGAAAACAACAGACAGTATTCATTGGAAAAGCTGTCGGTTATGGGACAACAATTTAAATGGAACTATCCGGATTAAACATAAAATTCCTGCCTGGCGTAGGCGAAAAGAAAGCGGCCGTACTTTATGAAGAACTTCAGGTACAAAGCTATGAGGATATGTTATACCATGTCCCGTTTAAATACATCGACCGCTCGAAAATCTACACCATAGCCGAACTGAACGGCCATTTGCCTTACATTCAGATCAAAGCCCGGATCCGCGATTTAAAAACCGTAGGCGAAGGGAAAGGTGTCAGAATGACCGCTACGGCATACGACGAAACCGGAACGCTGGAGTTAGTGTGGTTTAAAGGATTTAAATACCTGACCAATCAACTCGATGCCGACAAAGACTACCTGATTTTCGGACAACCTTCTGAATTTAACCACAAACTGAATATCGTTCATCCGGAGATCGATGTATTTGAAAAAGCCTCTCACCTGCTGATCGGTTTTCAGGCGGTTTATCCCACCACGGAAAAAATGAAAAAATCTTTTCTGAATTCCAAGGCGATCGGCAAAATTCAGGAAACGATATTCAAAACCCTCAACGGGAAAATTTCAGAAACCCTTCCGGCGTGGTTTATCCGGCAACATAAGCTCATGTACCTGCATGACGCTTTATACAACATACATTTCCCCGGCTCTCCGGAACTTTTGCGAAAAGCTATTTTTCGCCTGAAATTCGAGGAACTGTTTTATATACAGCTCAATATATTAAAACTAAAATACAAGCGGAAAACTTATTTTAAAGGGCATCAGTTTCAGGTGATCGGCGATTATTTCAATACCTTTTACCATCATTACCTTCCCTTCGAGCTGACCGAAGCCCAAAAGCGGGTAATCCGGGAAATCCGGCAAGACTGCGGAACGGGCAAACAGATGAACCGGCTGCTCCAGGGTGATGTGGGAAGCGGGAAAACACTGGTAGCCGTTATGTGCATGCTGATCGCCCTGGATAATTGTTATCAAACCTGCCTCATGGCTCCGACAGAAATCCTCGCCACCCAGCATTACGCCACCGTATCGGAAATGTTGAAAGAGATGGGGATTACCGTCGCTCTGCTCACCGGCTCCACCAAAAAGAAAGAACGGGAAGAAATACACCGGGGACTACAGGACGGAAGCCTTCAAATTCTCATCGGTACACATGCTCTGCTGGAAGATGTCGTGACCTTTAAAAACATCGGACTGGTTATCATCGACGAACAACACCGTTTCGGGGTAGCACAACGGGCCAAACTGTGGAATAAAAATATTATTCCTCCCCATGTGTTAGTGATGACTGCCACCCCGATCCCCCGTACCCTGGCAATGACACTCTACGGCGACCTGGATGTATCGGTAATCGACCAGTTGCCGCCGGGCAGAAAGCCCATCACCACCTTCCACGCTTTCGAGAAAAAACGGACAGACGTATTCCGGTTCATTGAACAGGAGTTGGAAAAAGGCAGGCAGGCATACGTCGTATATCCCCTCATCCGGGAATCGGAAAAAATGGATTTTAGGAATCTGGAAGAAGGTTTCGATCTAATCAATAACTACTTTCTTCCCAAAGGTTACAAAACAGGCATTGTCCACGGTAAACTGAAACCGGCTGAAAAAGATGCTGAAATGCAGCGTTTTGTCCAAGGGGAAACCCGGATTCTCGTAGCAACGACAGTGATCGAAGTGGGAGTAAACGTTCCGAACGCCTCCATCATGGTGATCGAAAGCGCAGAACGTTTCGGTTTATCGCAACTCCATCAGCTAAGAGGACGGGTAGGACGAGGAGCCGACCAATCCTATTGTATCCTGATGACTTCTTACAAAATCTCCAACGAATCGCGCAAACGGATCGACACGATGACAGGGACAAACGACGGTTTTGAAATTGCCGAAGCCGACCTGAAACTTCGCGGACCGGGTGATCTGGAAGGTACTCAGCAAAGCGGCCTGACCTGCAGCCTGAAAATCGCCAACCTCGGAAAAGACGGTTTGCTCCTGAACGAAGCCTCACGTCTCGCCAATTCAATCCTCGAAGACGATCCCGACCTTGCCAAAGAAGAAAATCAGCTTTTCGCCACCCAGATCAAACGGCTTTTCAAAACCCGTATCAATTGGAGGTTTATCAGTTAAACCCCGGGCTCGTAACGATCAATCCAGCACCTGTGCTTTTACTACCTTTATCCCGTATTCCGTATAATCGTCGATGATTTTCAAAAGAGCTTTTAAATGACCGGCTTGCATGTGGTCGTTCCAGGCTTCTACCGTTTTCCAGCTCTCGTGGAACATAAAATTCCGGGCATCTTCCCTGTCACGGTGCAATTCATAATGCAAACATCCGTTTTCAGCCAATGTAGGCTCGATCAGGTCTTCCAATATTTTTTGCCAGGCCTGCTCTTTTCCGGCTTTAACCCGGTTATAAGCAAACAAAACCAAAGCCTCTTTATCGATCACAGGAGCAGGGGCGAGCGAACGTTCTAACCGGTACATGGTAGGCTCTCCGTCTAAAAGAGCATCCGCTCCGGCGAAAAAACCTTTGATATGAGGACTTTCCATGTGTTTTTCCCACAACTCCTGGCTGGCCCATGTTTCATGAAAAATAAAATTTTGAGGATCGTCCCGGTCTGCATAAAGATGATAGGTCACCGACCCTTCTTCGGCTCTGGTCTTATCCATTAACGACAACAAAGCCTGTCTCAGGTCGTTTATTTTCTCTTTTTGGGCACGTAACGTAGCCACTAAAGTCAATTCTTTTGCTGTTTGCTCATTGAAATACATACTCGTTCATTAAATCGTTATTCGATTTCAAAAGTAATATCTTTTCAGAAAAAGCCAACGGCTTATCGGGAAAGACCTAAAAAATCGATTCAAATCGTTCCCTCCCGGACGACATACCCCTTTTTATTCCTTATAAAATAAGCGACATTTTACACACTCCGGAATTTCTACCGTCTTTTTCATCCCATAAAACCACCTCTCTCCCCATTCACCTGAACGCACAAAAAATGCCGGAGAATATCTCCGGCATTTTATTTATGTTTACCCGATTTATTGAGCAGCAGCCATCACTTGTTCTTCGATCTGATTGACTGAATTTACATCGAAAGCTAAAGTTTTATTATTCGGCAAATAAGTAAATACGGTGTTATCTTTCATATCCACCACTTTCACTTTACTTTCCCCGTTCATTTGATACCAAGCCTTTTCTTTCGGGAAATATTTAAAATCTACCTTCATATCGCTATCGTGCGCAGCAATGGTAAGACTGTTCCGGCTCTTGATCACTTTATACAACTGTCCGTCACGCAAGATGTTAGATTCTTCCACATCTCCGGCTTTCATGGCAATAGGATTATTTCCTCCCCAGAATTCAATAGAGTTAAAAATCAATCCGTCACCCAATACACACAATTCGTAAGCAGGCAGGATACACAATCCTAAAAATACCAATTCATTGACAAATTTTTTCTGCGATACCTGACCGTTCCAGTCATGTAACTTTGAAGTCAGGGCAAATGGGCCATAACAACCGGACATTGCAACAGATGTAGAAGCAATCAAAGCAATTGCGATCGTTTTTGTAAACATTTTTTTCATCTTCTTTCTCTTTTAATTAATAAATTAAATATACTCAAACTCAATATCTAAAAACCAGTATAGAAAAACATGCATCTCTTCCATTTATACTGAATTCACACAACTTTGTTATCCTTTCATAAAAATAAAAGATCACCTTATATACCGTTTTTATCCCTGTACACACTCATTTTGAAGAAATTCAAGTAGCAGTCGGAATATCTATCTTTCTGATAAACAACTACAATTACGTACATTTTTATGGGATAAAAATACAAAATTTATAAACAAATCAAAACATTGTTATTCAAAAATTTAATACGACTACTTCTCTCTCCTACCCCTGTCGAATTAAACGATGTGTTTTTTATGTGCAAAATCTATGACAGAATCTCAATTAATATAAATAGTTTCCTAAAACACAGAATCCTTTATAAAACAAATATTTATAATAATTTAAAACTAAAAAAAATGAAAAAGTGTTTATTGGTTATCGTCATTGCCGTCCCCATGACCTCCTACCCTTTGATCGAGTCTTATTCTTCTGAAACGGCAGAAATAAAACCTGATGTAGCCTGTAAAAAATCCCCGGAATGTATAAACATTCCGGGGACTTACCTTATCTTCTTTCCTCCGCTATTTTTGCTTCTTTTTATAAAACTTATGCGGACGAATCATCAATTCGGGTTTCAACAGTTCGTCCAGTTCCGGCTTCGTCAGCAAACCCTCTTCCAGCACCAAATCATATACACTGCGATTTTCTTTCAGCGCCCGTTTGGCAATGCGGGAAGAGTTTTCATAACCTAAAGTAGGGTTTAAAGCTGTGACAATTCCGATACTGTTCAGCACCATCTCCCGGCAACGTTCCGCATTCGCCGTAATGCCTTCGACACACAACACGCGCAAACGTTCCATTCCTTTTTGCAACATTTTGATCGAACTGAAAATGGCATGCACCATGATCGGCTCCATCACATTCAACTGCAACTGTCCGGCTTCTGCAGCAAAAGTCACGGTCAGATCGTTACCGATGATCCGGAAACAAATCTGGTTCATCACTTCAGGGATCACCGGATTCACCTTGCCCGGCATAATGGAAGAGCCCGGCTGCATCGGCGGTAAATTGATCTCGTTCAATCCGCAGCGCGGACCGCTGGACAACAAACGCAGATCGTTACAAATCTTCGACAGTTTCACTGCCATACGCTTCAAAGCAGCAGAGTACATCACCGAAGACCCGGCATCGGGAGTGGCCTCGATCAGGTTGGAAGCCAGCACAAATTCCTGTCCGGCAATGATCCGTAAATTTTTAATACACTTTGCAGAATATTCCGGCTCTGAATTAATCCCGGTACCGATTGCCGTAGCTCCCATATTCACTTCCAGGAACAACTTCGCCATCTGATTCAAGCGTTCGATTTCCTCTTCCAAAGTCACAGCAAAAGCTTCAAACTCCTGTCCCAAAGTCATAGGCACGGCATCCTGTAACTGGGTACGTCCCATTTTCAGCACTTCTTTAAACTCAACACCTTTCGCCCGGAAAGCATGTATCAATAATTTCAACTCGGCGATCAGTTCTTCGTTCATAAAAATAAACGCCAGCTTAAAAGAAGTAGGGTAAGCATCGTTCGTCGATTGCGACAAATTCACGTCGTTATTCGGGTGACAATACTGATACTCTCCTTTTTGATGCCCCATCAGCTCGAGAGCCCGGTTTGCCACGACTTCGTTTATATTCATATTAGTAGAAGTCCCTGCACCCCCCTGCACCAAATCCACAGGAAACTGGTCGGCAAGCTTACCGTCGATAATTTCCTCACAAGCCTTCGTAATAGCCTCGGTTTTATCCTCCGGCAACAGGTCCAATTCGTGGTTTGCCTTGGCTGCAGCCCATTTCACCATAGCCAAAGCTTTCACATAATTCGGATAATCACCGATGGTAATACCGCTGATATTGCGGAAATTCTCAATCCCTCTTAAAGTTTGGATTCCATAATAAGCGTCTGCCGGCACTTCTTTTTCTCCTAATAGATCGTGTTCAATACGTGTTTTCATAATATGATCCATTTTTATTCTTTCTGATACGCTCGGATAAAATCAATGTTTCATTTCATTTCAATTATCAACCGAAACGCAACTTTTTCATTAAATTCTTTAATCTATATTCTAAAAATACCAACAATTCATTTTACAAGCTATTCAAAGATAGAAAAGAAAACACGATTAAACGAAATATTTCTTTTAAGAAAAATCTCCGGCAGAGTAAGGCAATGAAAAGAATTACAGCGATCTATGCAAACGATAACGAAATTTTAACACAAATAACTTTTCTTTAGCCGAGAAAAGGTTCCGATTCTATTCTTTTTTAGCACGATGACCTTTATCTGTTTTTAGAAATCCACCTACTAAAACAATAGTGGAAAAGCGACCGCATAAGAAATCACTTTTCCACTACTATTTCAGCTCATAGGCACAGCCTTACAGAGCCTGTCTTTCGCCGTTAAACCCGGAATTATAATCCGGTCAAATCTCCGGTTCTGTTTCCGGATCGATCTCCTCTTCTTCCGTTTTCAACGGTTTCAAATTAGCAGGAACCTCATCCTCGTTTTCAGAAAAATAAGGGAACACATCCATAAACTGAGTATCGGCGACATTACAGATTTCATAAGGCACGACAAAGGTTGACAGACTTTTTTCCAAATTCTCCAATGCACGGTTAATATTGGAGGCAGCCACTAAATAATATTGATAGCTGGACTTCTCTTTGCCACTCACTTCATCCGCATCGATAATCGCGATTTTAGCCTTATACCAGCGGTCGTCCGTTTCATCGTCCGAGGGAACCAATTCCGTGATATTCGACTTTTTCAAACTGCTGATATAGTAATCGCCTTTAATAACCGATTCCATTTCGTGCATGATGCGGCTTTCTGCCTCTGTATATGACAAAGCGTCCAACAGATACGCCTCATTCACCTTTTTCTCTCTTCCATCTTCATTTACCTTCACATATTTCACCTTTGCTTCAAACCAATTTGCTGTCATTTCAATCTTTAATTTTTAATAATTTATAATAGTCACACATCTCACACCCATACAGTTACACCTTCTATCCACACGCTGTTCAGGCATAGCAAAGATAATATAAATATCAGGCTACCGATCGTATCCCCACCTAAAATAACAGGAAGATAAGCTTCAAAATTTTTGAAATCTTATCTTCCCGCTGTCTCATACCTTTCACGCCGGAAATCTATCTTTTAAGAATCCAACTCAAAACACGGTCATCCCCCGGAATAAACAATCCCCCTATCTTTTTAAAAGGCTTTTCCGTCAGAAAACGGCATTCGTTTATTTTCCGATTATGCTTGCCCCTTCGGCTCGATGTCGATCGGGAACACGGCTCCCGAAGGATTTCCCTCCGGCATTCGTATCGTACCGTTGGTTTGTTCAAATTTACGAATATTGTCCTGCAAAGCCAGCATAAGGCGTTTGGCATGTTCAGGAGTCAATATAATCCTGCTCTTTACTTCCGCTTTCGGGATTCCCGGCATAATCCGTACAAAATCTACAATAAACTCTGAGGTAGAATGAGAAATAATAGCCAGATTGGCATAAGTCCCCTGAGCCACTTCGTGGTTCAATTCTATGTCTAATTGTTGTTTTTCTTCCATTACGCTTCATATTATCGTTTGAACAAAAATAGGGAATTTTTAGTCATTTCTGAACAACATATTCCAATACTTTATAAAATCCCTTATTTTTCCAAACGACAACCGTTTTCTTCCGTCCGCTTATTTTCTGAAAGGAAAAACAGCAGAAACATTTACAATCTCCCCGGTATTTTCCAATTGCCACACCACACGATTCTGTTTATCGATTTCCAACAGTTTCGGCTGCATTTTATCCTTGCTGTGTCCGTTCCAATTCGCCACCAGGATATGTCCGTTTTCATAAGGACAAACTTCCGCCACAAAAAGTAAAGAAATGCCCGAAAGACTGTCCGAATGTACCGTACGGCTTACCCTCCCCAGCCGGGAATCGATTTCAACCCATTTGTGGGCATCGCCACAACCGACCAGCCAAAATTCATCCCGCAACAACTTCACGGAAAACAGATTTCCTCCGGCTTTCACCCGCTTCAATATTTTTCTGTCCCGGTCTATTTCCACCACATCCCCGCTTCCGAAAAGCGGAACGATATAAGTGTTCCGCTTCGTCTTAAGAATCTGCCGGAATTGGTTATGCACTCTGTCAATCCCCGTTTCGAACGTAAATTCGTCCACCACTTTCCCTTTCCGGTTCAATTCGACGATACGGGCAGGATGCCCGCATATTCCCAACAAGTAACGCCCCCGGACAATTTCGGTCGCCGTGAACAACTCCTCTCCGGCTTTCACTTTATAATCCCAAACGACCTGCTGTTCCCAATTTATCAAACGAGCCCCTCCGGTATAAGCATACAGAATCTCATTCTTCCGTGTCAATTCCACATCATTGCAATCGTCCCCCTTATTCAGGCGATGCTCCCACTCCAATTGCTGGGTTTGTTTATCGATTACGGCAATCTTACTCCAACCGCATCCGGCAATCAGAAATTTTTCCGTTCCCTTCCTTCCGGTAGTTTCTCCCCGCATTTCCTGTATGTAAAATCCTACGGACAGGCAAAGCAACGCATATATCCGCCACTTCATGCTTATTCCTCCATAATAACCCGAAATCCCACATTAAATACCTTCTGATATTCGCGGTAAGGCTGCCGGAAAGAAGAAGTCGCCCGGAACGGACGGTCGTACCAGGACCCGCCACGGGTAACCCGCATTTCTTTCCCCTCCAAATCATTCCGTCCGTCATCTTCCCGGTAAGGATAAGGAGCATAAGCCGTACGGGTCCATTCCGCAACATTCCCGTGCATATCGAACAAGTCCCAGGGATTGGGACGATAGCGCCCCACCGGTTCCGACACAAACCCACCGTCATCGTACACCGTGTCCCGGGGAATCCAATCATCATACTTATTAGGATTATCGAGAATCATAGCACTCTCGTAAAACTTAAATGCGGTACATGCTGCAAAATCCCTCAAACGGATATCTCCCAAATTAGCAAAACGGCTAAAATCACTTCCCATTTCCCCGAAATAAAAAGGAGTGGCACTACCTGCCCGGCACGCCCATTCCCATTGAGCTTCTGTAGGCAAAGTAAATTTCTTACCTGTCTTTTCGGACAACCAGGCACAGAATGCCATCGCTTCCTGCCAGGATACCCGTACCACAGGTTGTTCCGGCTTGTTCAGCGGATACCCTTTCCTGCCGAATTGGTAACCGTGGCGATGTTCCTCGCGGCTATCGTGCTCCGGATCGAACAGAGCATATAATTCATTCGTCACTTCGAAACGCGCCAGCCAGAAAGGTTTTTCTATCTCTGTGCGGGTTACGGGCATCTCGTCCACAGCCCGTTCACTTCCCATTAAAAATTCTCCCGCAGGGATTTTCACCAACTGTATCGATATTTTTCCGGAAACGGGTATTTCCATCTGATAATTCCGGTTTCCTCCCATCTGCCTGTTATGCGCCCCGTATGCCTGATTTACTCCTTTTTCCGGACGATAGAAAGGCCAGCCGGACAACTGTTTTTCTCCTGCGGCAATTTTCTGTTGCGAGGGCAATTCGGCAACAACATCCGTTTTCAACTCAGGTAAATAATCATAATCGACCGTGGGCGCCCCCAGCATTTCTGCATACGTTTTCTTCAACTCTACCCATTTCCGGGCTTTATCATAGTCGGGAATATCCGAACGCCGCCCGTGGAAAGGTGCGTTAAAATCAATCCAGCAAGCCAGGCGTTCTATCTCTTCCTGAGAAAGGCGGACATTATGGTGTCCCTTGTTCAACATCCGCATCAGCTCTGTTTGGTCGGCATGCACATCCATCGGCACAAGCATATGAATATCGCTCTCGATCCCCGGACGGCGTACATAGCGATGCAAATTTGCATACGCCAGCGTGAAATGCCCGCCATATCCCGTTCCGGCTCTTCCCGAAATACCCGATCTCCAATCATTTATCCAACGGTCGCCTTTCAGATAAGGAAGATCGGGACGATTTTCATTGTGACACCCTACACAAGCCCGGTCCAAAACAGGCTGTACCTCGTGCCGGAAACTAAAACCGCGCTCTTTCCCCAGCCACGGCTTTATCGGCTGCGGCTGTTTCTTCGAAGCGATACGGACCTGTGGCCGGGGTACACTCCGGCGGTCTTCGTGGCATCCCAGGCAAGACAATGTTTCGCCCGGCATTGCGGTAAACCAGCTACGCATCAATTGTAAAGCCTTTCCCTCTGCGTCCAACGGCTGTATGAATATCGGTACATTGGCGGGCACGGAAAACATGACAGAACCGTCCTCTTCCACATCCACGGTTCCCAAGATCCGCTTAATATCCCATGGACCGTCCATGCCGATCGTTCCAAGCAATCCTCCCTGCGTATAAGGACTGAAATGATAAGACCCTATCCTCAATTTTTTCACAGTTCCTTTCGGAATACCTTTCAAGCCGTCTCCAAAATATATATCCTGCAAATAGATAGTAGCCTGCTTTTCCCCTTCGACGACACGGTTGGGAATAACCGGAGGGAATTTCCGGGCTTCAAGCACCTGTGGTTCCAAAATCGCACAACCTTCCTCCTCCGAAATCAAGGTCATATTATTGAAAACATCCACTAAATACAAGCCCCACAAAGAAGCCGGAGATAATTTTGCAGAAACCAGAAAATAAGTATCGTTCAATGGATAAGGATGTAAAAACTGCGGCCATATACCGTCAGGCAGCCGGTCTCTCACAACAGGCAAAACTTTTTTACCCCGTCGGGGAATCTCCGCAACAACCCCGTCTGCCTCTTTATTCCCGACAACCGGATCGAACACCATCAAACGCCCGCTACGCGACACGCTGTGATGTCCCCCGACCACCCCGACAAAAGCACTCCCTTTGCCGGGAATGGGACGAGCACCGAAAAGAGCGGTCGGGAAATAGGAATTCGACCCGTAAAGGGCTTGCTGTGTCGTTCCGTCGGGATTCATCGTGAAAATAATACGGGAGTTCGAATGGGGTATGTCGGCATATTCCCAGCGCTGATACATCACTTGCCCGTTATTGGTAATCACGGGTTCCCAATTACTGTCCTGGTCATAAGTCAATTGCCGGGTTTTTCCGGTTTCCGGATCAAAAAGGAATAAACCGCACATCTTATTCCCTCCATTCGTACAGGGCAACCCTAAGAAAGTCGCCGTCGCACAAAATACAATTTTGCCGTCCGGTGTATAACATCCGTCGAAACTGTCGAAATCTTTATAACTCTCAGGGGTGACCTGCCTCGTTTCCCCCGTTTTTAAATTCAATTCGAATAAATGCCAACGGTTATTCGTGCCGATCGAAGAATACAAAACTTTCTCTCCGCCAAAATGTACCTCCGGGTCGGAAACGATCATTCCCGGCTCCGGTTTATAAAGGACTCTGGATTCCCATTTCCCCGATTTGCAGGCCAGTTCGATAAATTCATTATCCCACCCCCTGCGCGGATTTCCGATCTCCGAATTATTTTGAAAATTCGAGGGAGCGACTCCTAAAGAACCGCTCATGTTTTGACGGGCACGCTCCCCGAAATGCCTCCGGGTAGCCATGATTTTCTTATTACGTAGCAAAGGATTTGCCAAAAGCATATCCTGCACCGTTTCGAACACCCGGTTCAAACGCGCTCCGGCACTCCGGTCGCCGGCATATAATCCGCGACGGGAATCCTGAATTTCTTTTTCGAAACCGAGTATAAACTTTTCATAACGCTCTGATTCGAAACCGGGCATTTTCTTCATATCGGCATAAGCCAGCCTGACGGCCTCCGCATCGAAGAAAGATAATCTTTCCTGTATCTTCAGTATCCGGCCCACTTCCTGTAACAAGTTCAAATAAGCCTTTAGCCGTACTTCCGGCGAGCGTTCCTCATCGATTTTTCCCATCTGTTCAAGGAAGAATGCAGGCTCGTCCAACCGCTTTATCAGCTTCTCCACAACTTCGCGCTCGACACGAGTGCCGGCAGTTCTAAACCATTCGTCGGCAGAAACACCGGACAATCTTAAAAAAGCATCGGTTTCAACAGGGTATTTCTGTTTCAGCCCATTCAACAGAGTACGACAGGAAAAACGATCCACCCGGAAAACCACGCTTCCGGCAGTAGCGGCATCGTCGATACCGATCACCGCTTCCAGCTTTTTAAACTGCTTATTCAAAGCAAAATGTAACTCACCCGGCGCATGAACGGCCAACCCCCTAGCGTACACTTTTCCCCTCAACCTGATTTGCCCGCCCACCACATTCCGGTTTCTGCCTACATTACCATAACCCGCTTTTTCATATTTAGGCTTTAATTCATCCAGCCACACCGTTTTGCCTTTCACATCCGTCAAACGGGCATCCGCCCATTCCGACTGATCGTAAGAATTACCATCCCCGGCATCCAGTGTATATAAAATAAGATCATCCCAACCCGTTACATCGATAGATATTTTTACGACCGGCATTCCCGGTTTCAGAACTTGTGACCGGAATGCCACAGTTCCCTGTTTTTCCAGCTTTTGGCAACTGCGTTTCGCAGTTATCACAGCTTCCGCCCACCCCGAAGGTTTCCCGTCCTTTGCCAAACAAGAAACACTTCCTCCCAGAGCCAGGCAGAAACATAAAATGCTCTCTATTACTTTAGTAAACAGATTCATAACCGTCTATTTTATGGTTTATTATCTTTCAATGTTCCTGCTCATTCCCGGATATATCCCATGATGCTTGAAATTTTATGGGTCACGGCAAGCAATTCAGGAACGACCTGTTCGATCACATCACCACCGAAACGCCCGGTAGGCCCGGAAACCCAGATCGCCCCGCAAGGCTGGGAAGTATAGTTAAAAATCGGAGCCCCTACACAAGCCACCCCCGTTAATTGTTCCTCGGCATCGATCGCGTAGCCCGATTGCCGCACCTTTTCCAATTCTTGCAAAAAAAGCTCCGGATCGGTGATCGTGCGGTCGGTAAACTTTGTAAACTCCATATTCGCTATATAATCATTCCGCATCCCGTCCGGCAAAAAAGCAAGGATCGCTTTTCCCGGCGCAGAACAGTGCAATTCAAACTCCTTTCCGGGCGACAATAAAAATTTAAAATCGTATAGCCCTTCCGCCTGTTCTATAAAAATACCTTTCCTATCTCCCAACACGCCGAAAAATACCGTTTCCTTCACCCGGTTCCGTAATTCCCGGAGATTCGGCAAAACGGCTTCCAATAGCCCATGTTCGCCCACCGTACGGAATCCCATCGTCAATATCCTACGGGTCAGACGATAACGTTTATTTTCATCGTCATAAAACAAATATCCCAACCTCACCAAAGTATTCAGAATACGATAGGCAGACGTCTGGGAGATTTCGGTCTCGGCTTTAATTTCCTGTAAGGTCAATCCCTCTTTGTTCCCCGTTAATAATTCTATGATCGCGATGCCCTTTTCAAGGTTAGGCACTTTATATTCGTTATTTATTTCCATGAGCACTATTATTTTTTCTTATTTGGAACATCTTTCCATATATGAAAACAAAAATAATTGTTATTTTGAAAAAAACAACAAAGCAAGCTAATAAAAATATCCGGTTTAATTCCACTGTTCACAAATCGTCTCCCAAACAGGCTCTGCTAAGATCTATTTGTAAACGACTTATTTAAAAGCGTAAAAGGGGAATTTTCCATACGTTTATTCACATGCCGTATCCCTTTTCATCTATATTTCTGGCCGACGGTCAAACCGAAATTTCAGAACTTAAAAAAGTTAAAAAACAGAAATATACAATTTAGGTACACTATTTGCATATCATTTTTGTCTGTGTAATAATTAAGTTATGAAACTATTAATTTGTATCGCTTGTGCACTACTGGTGTGCAGTTGTGATCTGATCGACTATCATCCATACGATGGACGGATCACAGGAGAAAAAGATTTGAATGCCAAAGCCATCGAGGAAATCACAGAACGCTGCCGGGATAAAGATACCCTGCGTTTTGTCATGATGGGCGACACGCAACGCTGGTATGACGAAACGGAAGATTTTGTCAAGGATGTAAATAGCCGGGAAGGTATCGATTTTATAATTCATGGAGGCGATATATCCGATTTCGGCCTGAAAAAAGAATTTCAATGGGTGCGTTCTATCATGGGAAAATTAAATGTTCCCTATGTCGCCCTGATCGGAAATCACGATGTGATCGGGAATGGAGATCAGGTATTCCAAAAAATGTACGGCGATCCGAACTTCGCCTTTATAGCAGGCGATACCAAATTCGTCTGTATGAATACCAATGCCATCGAATACGATTATTCGAATCCGATACCCGATTTCAATTTTCTTAAAGAACAGTTACAGGATTCTGCTTCGCACAGCCGGACAGTAGCGGTGATGCACGCCCCTCCCGGCTCCGAACAATTCAATAACAATGTAAAGGACATTTTCCAATATTCCCTGAAACAATTTCCAAACCTGCTTTTTGCATTACATGCACACGATCACAGCTTCAAGATCAACGACTATTTCAATGACGGCATTTTATATTATGGATGTACCTGCATGAAAAAAAGAGGTTATTATTTGTTCACGCTGACGCCCGACAATTATACTTATGAAGAAATTAATTTTTAAAACGATCTTAATATCGGTTTGTACCCTTATTTCATACTCTCTTTCAGCCAGGGGACTATACGAGAAAAGAGTGGAGCATTATAAATCGAACTGGGAGAAAATAATCCCCCGTTACAGCAAGTTGCAATATGCCGGGTCTATGGGTATGCTCTCCCTCGGAACAGGCTGGAATTACGGGCGCGACCATTGGGAAACGGATATTTGGCTGGGATTGGTTCCCCGCTATTCCGATCGGCATGCCATGGCGACATTTACTTTAAAACAACATTATATACCCTGGAACATTCCTTTAGGGGATAATTATTCGATAGCTCCCTTTCGATGCGGTTTATATATCAACACATTACTCGACCGGGATTTTTGGGTAAGAAATCCCGACAAATACCCGGAAGGTTATTATAGTTTTTCCACCCGGGTCCGCGCTCATGTCTTCATCGGGCAAAGCGTTACCCGGAATCTGAATAAAGAGAACAGGCTCTGGAAGTCTATTTCCGTTTACTATGAGCTCAGTACCTGCGACCTGTACCTGATTAGCCGGATTACCAACCGCTACCTGCGCGCCAAAGATTATTTAAGCCTGGGATTCGGGATCAAACTACAAATTTTGTAGTTCCTTTTCCATATATTCCACCTCAGACGAAATCCGACGTTACACAACAGCCAGCAGGATTTCAACAACCCGACCGAGAGATTACTCTTTTAGAGCCTGCAAACACGCTGCCTTCAACGTAAGCATAATTTTCTACCAGGCTTTAAAGTCAATTCTTTTCGGCAGTATTTTGCCAATAGTATAAAAAATGAGGGAATCCGTTATGGATTCCCTCATTGGGTTTATTCCGTTTCTCAGGTTTTCCCTGAGAATAAATATTAATGTTTTTCCATTCTCTCCATATCCTCTTTGGAACCGACAACCAAGCCTCTCAGCTCTTTCATTCCGGTACCCACAGGGATCAGGTGACCACAGATTACATTTTCTTTCAAACCTTCGAGCGGATCTACTTTTCCATAGATAGCGGCTTCGTTCAGCACTTTTGTCGTTTCCTGGAAGGAAGCGGCTGAAATAAAGCTGGAGGTTTGCAATGCAGCACGGGTAATTCCCTGTAACACCTGAGCGGACGTTGCAGGCACAGCGTCGCGGGCCTCTACCGTCTTCATATCCCGGCGTTTCAACTGGGAATTGATATCGCGAAGCGTACGGGCTGAAATAATCTGACCGGCTTTTATACGATCGGAATCTCCGGGTTCTAAAACGACTTTTTTGCCATACATAGCATCGTTCTCTTCCATAAATTCCAATTTATCGACGATCTGATTTTCCAGGAAGCGGGTATCGCCTGAATCCTGAATCAATACCTTACGCATCATTTGGTGAACGATGATCTCGAAGTGCTTATCGTTGATCTTCACACCCTGCATACGGTACACATCCTGGACCTCATTCACGATATATTCCTGCACCTTGATCGGCCCTTCGATATTCAAAATATCGGTCGGGGTAATCGCTCCGTCGGATAACGGAGTTCCGGCACGTACATAATCGTTTTCCTGTACCAATATCTGTTTAGCCAGCGATACGAGGTATTTCTTCACTTCTCCGGCCTTCGAAGTTACAATGATCTCCCGGTTACCACGTTTGATCTTACCATAGGTAACTTCTCCGTCGATTTCAGAAACCACGGCAGGATTCGACGGGTTACGAGCTTCGAACAACTCGGTAACACGAGGAAGACCTCCGGTGATATCGCCTGCCTTACCGACAGCTCTCGGGATTTTCACGATGATACTACCCGCCGTAACCTGATCGCCTTCTTTCACAACGATGTGTGCGCCTACCGGAAGGTTGTAACTTTTAATTACATTCCCTTTGGCATCTTCAATGGTCAGTGCAGGAGCTTTTGTTTTATCACGGAACTCAACGATCACTTTTTCACGGAATCCGGTCGTTTCATCCGATTCCTCTTTGTAGGTTTCACCTTCGATCAAGTTTTCTGAACCGATCTTACCGCTAAATTCAGTAATGATAACGGCATTGAAGGGATCCCATTCACAAAGCAGCTCGTTCTTTTTCACTTCCTGCCCGTCTTTCACAAACAACTTGGCTCCATAAGGAATATTGTGTGAAATCAGAACAATGTTAGTGTTTTTATCCACGATACGGATTTCGGTCAAACGTCCTACGACAACATCGCATTTCTGTCCGTTGTCCTGAGTATATTCTACAGAACGGAGTTCTTCGAATTCGATATAACCGTCGTATTTCGCTTTTAATGAGTTTTCACTGGAAATATTTCCGGCAGTACCACCCACGTGGAATGTTCTCAATGTCAGCTGAGTACCCGGCTCTCCGATAGACTGTGCGGCGATAGTTCCGACCGCTTCTCCCAACTGTACCAGTTTCCCGGTTGCCAGGTTACGGCCATAACATTTCGCACAAACCCCTTTCTTCGATTCACAAGTCAGTACAGAACGTACTTCCACACGCTCGATCGGTGATTTTTCGATAGCTTCCGCTACCTCTTCCGTAATTTCTTCTCCCGATTTAACCAAAATTTCGTTGGTATGCGGGTGAATAATATCGTGAACGGACACACGTCCTAAAATTCTTTCATACAAAGAAGATACGACTTCTTCGTTATTCTTGATTGCCGCAATGGTAACCCCGCGCAACGTACCGCAATCCTCTTCGGTGATCGTAATATCGTTGGCTACGTCCACCAGACGACGGGTCAGGTAACCGGCATCGGCTGTTTTCAACGCAGTATCGGCCAAACCTTTACGGGCACCGTGGGTTGAAATAAAGTATTCCAATACCGACAAGCCCTCTTTGAAGTTCGCCAAAATCGGGTTTTCAATGATCTGCCCTCCGGTAGCTCCGGATTTCTGAGGTTTTGCCATCAATCCACGCATACCGCCCAACTGACGGATCTGTTCCCTGGAACCACGGGCTCCGGAGTCGAGCATCATATAAATAGAGTTGAATCCTTGTTTGTCGGCAATCAATTGCTTCATCAGGGTATTGGTCAGGTTGGCATTTACGTGTGTCCAGATGTCGATGATCTGGTTGTAACGCTCGTTGTTGGTTATGAATCCCATGTTATAGTTCGCCATAACCTCTTCCACCTGATTGTAACCGTCTTTCAACAACTCGTCTTTTTCAGCCGGGATAATCACATCTTCCAGGTTGAACGACAGTCCGCCCTCGAAAGCCTTACGGTATCCGAGGTCTTTAATATCATCCAGGAATTTAGCCGTTACATCCACGCCGCATCTCTTGAACACGTCGCCGATAATGTCCCTCAAAGCCTTCTTCGTAATCAATGCATTGATATACGGGAAGTTTTTCGGGGTGAACTGGTTCAGGATCACACGTCCCACAGTGGTTTCTACCATGTGGAAAACAGGATTACCTTCCTTATCGATATCATGTACTTTCACATGCACGGTAGCATGCAAATCGACAGCTTTTTCATTCAAGGCAATGATTACTTCTTCCGCAGAATAAAAACGTAATCCCTCGCCTTTTGCACCTTTCTTCGGTTTCGTGATATAATACAATCCCAAAACCATATCCTGAGAAGGTACGGTGATAGGCGCACCGTTAGCCGGGTTCAGGATGTTGTGTGCACACAGCATCAAAATCTGGGCTTCCAGCACGGCTTCGTTACCTAACGGTAAATGCACGGCCATCTGGTCACCGTCGAAGTCGGCGTTAAATCCGGTACAAGCCAGCGGATGCAAACGGATAGCCTTACCCTCGATCAATTTCGGCTGGAACGCCTGAATACCCAAACGGTGCAAAGTCGGAGCACGGTTCAATAACACCGGATGTCCTTTCAGCACGTTTTCCAAAATATCCCAAACCACCGGATCACGGCGATCTACAATCTTTTTCGCACTCTTTACCGTTTTTACAATACCACGCTCGATTAATTTACGGATAATGAACGGCATATAAAGTTCGGCAGCCATATCTTTCGGAAGACCGCATTCGTGCATTTTCAAGTCCGGACCGACAACGATTACCGAACGGGCAGAATAGTCCACACGTTTACCCAACAGGTTCTGACGGAAACGTCCTTGTTTACCTTTCAAACTGTCGGACAGGGATTTCAACGGACGGTTATTCTCGATCTTCACCGCATTGGATTTACGGGAATTGTCGAACAACGAATCCACAGCTTCCTGCAACATACGTTTTTCATTACGTAAAATCACATCGGGAGCTTTGATCTCGATCAAACGTTTCAGACGGTTATTTCTGATAATCACCCTTCTGTACAAATCGTTCAGGTCGGAAGTCGCGAAACGTCCTCCGTCCAGCGGTACCAACGGACGCAATTCGGGAGGAATAACGGCCAGCACTTTCACGATCATCCATTCGGGCTTATTCACTTCTTTGCTTTCGCGGAAAGCTTCCACAACCTGCAAACGCTTCAAAGCTTCGTTTTTACGCTGCTGTGAAGTTTCGGTATTTGCTTTGTGCCGCAAATCATAAGACAGGTCGTCCAGATTAATGCGTTCCAGCAACATCTGGATAGCTTCCGCACCCATCTTGGCAATAAATTTATTAGGATCGTCGTCGTCCAGATGTTGATTGTCTGCCGGTAAAGCATCCACGATATCCAGGTACTCTTCCTCTGTCAGGAAATCAAGCTGAGCGATTCCCTTCTCTGCCATAATACCCGGCTGAACAACAACATATCTTTCGTAATAAATAACGGCATCCAATTTTTTGGAAGGCAATCCCAACAAATAACCGATCTTATTCGGCAGGGATTTGAAATACCAGATATGAGCCACCGGAACGACCAACTGGATATGTCCCATACGTTCGCGGCGAACCTTTTTCTCGGTCACTTCCACCCCACAACGGTCACAAACAATTCCTTTATAACGGATGCGTTTGTATTTTCCGCAATGGCATTCGTAATCTTTCACCGGACCGAAAATCCTTTCGCAAAACAAACCGTCGCGTTCGGGCTTGTAGGTACGGTAATTGATTGTTTCCGGCTTCAACACCTGACCGCTGGAATGTTCCAGGATTTCTTCGGGTGATGCTAAACCGATCGCTATTTTCGTAAAGCTTTTGGGCTTATTTGTATTATTGTCTTTTCTAAAAGCCATAGTAACTCCGTTAATTTAAAGTGGAAAGCAGAAGTAACTTTTTCGTCACTCCGGCTTTCACTTTTGATATTTATATCAAATTTACGCTAAGACCAAGTCCTCTCAACTCATGTAGCAATACGTTGAAAGATTCCGGTAATCCCGGTGTAGGCATAGGCTCGCCTTTCACGATATGCTCGTAAGTTTTAGTACGGCCCATTACGTCATCTGATTTCACAGTCAGAATTTCCTGCAAGATATGAGCGGCTCCGAAAGCTTCCAAAGCCCAAACCTCCATCTCACCAAAACGCTGTCCACCGAACTGTGCCTTACCTCCAAGAGGCTGCTGGGTGATCAAAGAATACGGTCCGATAGAACGGGCGTGCATCTTATCGTCAACCATGTGGCCCAGTTTCAACATATAGGTAACCCCTACGGTTGCCGGCTGGTCGAAACGTTCTCCGGTACCTCCGTCATACAGATAGGTCGTACCGTAGCGCGGAACTCCTGCTTTATCCGTATAATCGTTGATCTCGTCCAAAGTAGCACCGTCGAAGATCGGAGTAGCGAACTTGATTCCGAGTTCTTTTCCTGCCCATCCCAATACAGCCTCGAATACCTGTCCGAGGTTCATACGGGAAGGCACGCCCAATGGATTCAAACAAATATCCACCGGAGTCCCGTCTGCCAGGAACGGCATGTCTTCCACCCTTACCACGCGGGATACAATACCCTTATTACCGTGACGTCCGGCCATCTTATCACCGATCTGCAATTTACGCTTCTTAGCCACGTAAACCTTAGCCATCTTGATAATACCGGAAGGCAGCTCGTCACCGACAGTAGCATTGTATTTGCGGCGTTTCATCTGTCCTTCGATCTCCTTATATTTGATTACATAGTTATGTAACAAATCACGGATCATATCGTTTTTCTGCTTGTCGGTCGTCCACTTGTTCGGGTTCACCTCAAGCATCTTCAGGTTTTGCAACGTCTTCAATGTGAATTTCACTCCTTTCGGGATCACATCTTCGTTCAAGTAATTCTTCACGCCCTGGGAAGTCTTTCCATTGGTCAGTTCGAATAACTTATCGATCAACAAAGAAGTCAGATCTCCTACGCTACGTTCAAATTGCTCGTCGATTTCTGCGAGGATGGTTTTACCGGCAGCTTTCGTTTTCCGGTCACCGATCGTACGCTGGAACAATTTTTTATCGATAATCACACCTTTCAAAGAAGGAGAAGCTTTCAAAGAAGCATCTTTCACATCGCCGGCCTTATCACCGAAAATCGCCCGCAACAACTTTTCTTCCGGACTCGGATCGGATTCCCCTTTCGGAGTGATCTTACCGATCAGAATATCTCCCGGCTGAACCCGGGCACCGATACGAATGATTCCGTTTTCATCCAAATCTTTCGTGGCATCCTCACTTACGTTAGGAATATCGGCGGTCAATTCTTCCAATCCGCGTTTGGTTTCACGCACTTCCAAAGAATACTCATCGACATGTACCGAAGTAAACACATCGTTACGCACGATATTCTCGGAAATTACGATTGCATCCTCATAGTTATAACCTTTCCACGGCATATAAGCCACTTTCAGGTTTCGTCCCAATGCCAGTTCTCCGTCTTCGGAAGAATAACCTTCCGTCAGGATCTGACCTTCTTCCACGCGCTGTCCCTTCTTCACGATCGGGCGCAAAGTCATGGTCGTACTCTGGTTGGTACGTTTATATTTCGGCAGCAGATATTCTTTCGTATCGCCGTCGAAGCTTACGAAACGTTCTTCTTCTGTCTGGTCGTATTTAATCACGATACGGCGTCCGTCCACGAAATCGATCACACCCGGTCCTTCGGCAACCACCTGTGTACGGGAATCCTTGATCAGGTTTCCTTCCAACCCGGTTCCTACGATCGGAGCCTGCGGTTTAATGATAGGTACAGCCTGGCGCATCATGTTCGATCCCATCAAGGCACGGTTGGCATCGTCGTGTTCCAGGAAAGGAATCAACGAAGCCGCGATAGAGGCAATCTGGTTCGGGGCAACATCGATCAAATCGATCTTTTCCACTTCTTCCACAGGGAAGTCACCGTCTTTACGCGATTTTGCTCTCTTGTTCACAAAATGGCCTTCACCATCTACTTTCGCGTTAGCCTGTGCGATCACCAGTCCTTCTTCTTCTTCGGCTGAAAGATATTTTACACCTTCCCCGCTCAGATCGACTACGGCATTTTCAACCTTCCGGTAAGGAGTTTCGATAAATCCGAGGTTATTGATCTTTGCATATACACAAAGCGAAGAAATCAAACCGATGTTCGGACCTTCCGGAGTTTCGATCGGGCACAAACGACCATAGTGAGTATAGTGCACGTCACGCACCTCAAATCCGGCGCGGTCACGCGACAAACCACCGGGGCCGAGGGCAGACATACGCCGTTTATGAGTGATCTCCGCCAGAGGGTTCGTCTGATCCATAAACTGTGACAGGGCATTCGTTCCGAAGAATGAATTGATCACAGAAGACAGTATCTTGGAATTGATCAGATCGACCGGAGTAAATACCTCATTATCCCTTACATTCATCCGTTCGCGGATCGTACGGGCCATACGGGCAAGTCCTACACCGAACTGATTATATAATTGTTCGCCTACAGTACGTACGCGACGATTACTCAAGTGGTCGATATCATCCACATCCGTCTTTGCATTCAGCAATTTGATCAGATATTTGATAATCTCGATCATATCTTCTTTGGTAAGCACTCTCACCGAAGGATCGGTTGTCAGTCCGAGCTTTTTATTCAGCTTGTAACGTCCCACATCTCCCAGGTCATAACGCTTATCCGAGAAGAACAGTTTATCGATGACATCACGCGCAGTTGCCTCGTCTGGCGGTTCAGAGCTACGCAACTGTCTATATATGTGCATCACTGCTTCTTTCTCCGAGTTACACGGGTCTTTTTGCAGTGTATTATAAATGATGGCGTAATCCGCCAGATTCTGTTTTTCTTTATGCAGCAAAATCGTCTTTGTTCCTGAATCGACGATTGCATCTATATGTTCATTTTCCAGAACAGTCTCACGATCCACAATGATTTCGTTACGTTCGATAGATACCACTTCTCCGGTATCCTCATCTACGAAATCTTCCACCCAGGTCTTCAAAACACGAGCAGCCAAACGTCTGCCAACGACTTTTTTCAATCCAGATTTGGAAACGTTTATTTCATCTGCCAGTCCGAATATTTCAAGAATATCCTTATCCGTCTCAAAACCGATCGCACGTAAAAGAGTAGTTACAGGTAACTTCTTTTTCCGGTCGATATAGGCATACATCACATTGTTGATGTCTGTTGCGAACTCTATCCACGAGCCTTTGAACGGAATAATTCTGGCAGAATAAAGCTTGGTACCATTTGCGTGAACACTTTGGCCGAAAAATACACCCGGCGATCTGTGTAACTGCGACACGATCACACGCTCGGCACCATTGATTACAAAAGTGCCCTTAGGTGTCATATAAGGAACATTCCCCAGGTAAACATCTTCAATCACAGTATCGAAATCCTCGTGTTCGGGATCGGTACAGTATAACTTCAGTTTAGCCTTCAACGGTGCACCGTAAGTCAGCCCTTGCTCTAAACACTCGTCGATCGTGTAGCGGGGCGGATCTATGAAGTAGTCCAAAAATTCCAGGACAAAATTATTCCGGGTGTCGGTGATAGGAAAGTTCTCCTTAAAAACAGTGTAAAGGCCTTCGTTTTTTCTGTTTTCAGGCGTCGTACCCAATTGAAAAAAGTCCTTGAATGACTTTAATTGTATCTCAAGAAAATCAGGATATTCCAACTGATTTTTTATGGATGCAAAGCTTATTCTTTTGTTTGAATTATTTGAAGACATCTATTAATTTTTTGGAACCTAAACAATAATAACAACAAAATGGTTTAGAGTCAAAATTGACTCTAAACCGTTAAAACCCTAAAGGGGTCCTATGACTTATTTAAGTTCAACTTCAGCTCCTGCTTCTTCCAGTTGAGCTTTCAATTGTGCAG
>UQTM01000039.1 GCA_900544025.1 uncultured Odoribacter sp. | reverse complement strand
TTTATCGTTGCCCCCCAAAAGGTGTGGCATCTTCAACAGCCAGCAACATATGCTCCGTGCGTCCCAACAATTTTGCCTGTTCTTTATTTAATTCAAACTCAAGCTGCCCTTTAGCGGGGATATTCCCATTAGCGGCTTCCAGCTTGTCCTTCCCTGCAGTTGCAGCCACTTTGGTCAAAGGCCTATATTCCTTGTCCACCAAAATCAACGAATCGACGGACAATTCCAAAGGCACCCCGTTAGTAGCCGCTAAAACAATAGTCCCCGACATAATCTTATCGGCAACATCTTTATCGACGGAAACATCCGAAATCGTATCCTGATAGAACAGGCCTTCGGCACTCAGTTTCAATGGTATATTTATTTCTGCATCCATCCGGACAGCTCCGTCTTTCCAGATCACATCGCTGTGATCGTCACTACCGCCGAGAGTAACCTGTCCTGCATAAGACACCAATCCGGAAGGAGGCAACGATAAAAATGCCCCTAATTCTTCCCCGCGATACACCATCGTCCCCTCTTTTTCGGTCAGCTCCCGGTTTACCGGGAATTCTAACGGGCCGCCATTGAAGCGATTGGCTCCCAATCCGTCTTTTACCCAAAAATCCATTTGCAGATCAGCGGCAACTCCAATCCCTTTATTTTTTACCAATATTTTCAGTTCAGGATCGGTAAAGCGGAAATTTCCACCGATCTTATCTAAAAACTCGATATCGAGATCGAAATATCCTTCCACCCTCATCGGTTCCGCCTTTAGCTTCCCTTCCGCCTTAATGAATGTGATATTCGATAAGCCGACAGATCCTCCTGCAATGGTGATCCCGGTCGGAAACGTCTGTCCTTTCTTAATCACTCCGGAAACCTGCATCTTTATCCCGTTCATTTCTTTCAAATTCAGGAAAACACCCGGTAACTCTATTGTTTCATTCAAAACCGTTCCATTGCTACCGTCATTTTTTTCGATTAAAAAAGTCCGGACAAAAGGAACTCCGTCCACCAATAAATTGGCAAATTCAATCTTAATTTCATACACAAAATCTTCCCGCGGTATAGAAACATCCAAACGTGCCGCAGCCAAAATCCCCGTAACCTCAGACCCCGCCGGAATATCCGAGATAGGCACTTCAACCGCATCCATTTCAGGAACATCCAATTCAAAATCTTTCGTCACGTCAAGTCCCGGCTGATTTCCATCTATCCAAATATCCGGTAAGTCAAAAGAAAGGTTCCCTACCGACATATCGAAAATAGAGGAAAGATTATCCAATTCATAAATATCCTCTTCGGTATATTTTATCGCAAGAAGTGTATCGGCGGGATTTTGAGAATCGGGAACTTTCTGGATATATCCGGTCGTATCCATCAGCAAATCCCACAAAGTGAAACTACCGTGAGCCACCTTCAACTGCATATTAGGTTCGAGTCCTTCTATATTATCCGACCATTTATCCGTATCGAACAAATCCGGGTCTCCGCATGAAACACACCCCAATAACAGCAGAGCCGCTATATATGCTTTATTTAAACAAAATTTAATCATAGATTTAATCATTTACACCAAAGCACAAAATTGTGTTAAATATTTGGAATAACAAATTTTTCAAATGAAAAAGTCGCAGAAGAGTTTAACGTTGTACTTTATATTTAATCACAGTGCCGTTATCAGCACCGGCAAACAAGAAGAATCCGTCATTCCCGGAAAAAATAATAGAAAAAGGAGAGTCTCCCGTAATCGGAAATCCTTTCGACATCATTCCATCGGGAGAAAGCAGTAACATCCGGCTCCGTTCCCGGTCGATCAAACCGATCCTGCTGTCTATTGCCGAAAAACGATATACATAAGGATAATCCAGACTATGAGCATCCAAATGTTTATCATGCAACAGCTTACCGGAAAGATCATAAACAAATAAGCGGTCGGAATCTGTAAATACGATATCCTCCATTCCGTCTCCGTTCAAATCCGCCACATTCATTTTATAACCGGCCGATATTTTCCCACAATCCAGTTTTTTCTCTCTTCCGTCAAAATCCACCGTATGCACACCTCCCGTTGCATTGGCAAATACCAAACGGGCTTTATCGCCCTTACCCGCAAGATAAAGATCGGTGTTCTCCTTCAAATCGAGCACCGAACCCACTTTCACCCGTTCTTTCCCTTTGCGGTCGAGAATATAAAGCCGGTAACGGTCGGCAAAAACGATATAATCTTTATTATCGACACGAAAATGCTGCACCTTGGTAACAATCTCCTTATCGGCTTTCCGGCAATCCCAACCTTGTACCAAAGCACCGTCCAGCCCATAAAGATACAACTCCCGGTCTTCGCCCGGCACAAAAATCCGGTATTCGCGTTTTCCGTCATAATCGAACATGGTCATTCCCCGGGGACATTTAGATCTGAACGTAACAGGATAACGCCCTACAGGATTTCCATTACGATCGATCAAATACATCCTAGAAGGAGTGGAAAACAAATATTGCAGTTTGCCGTTCTTAAAATAATCCACCTGATACACTTCGCTGTTGATTCGCCCGTCGATAGGCTGTTTCCACAGGATACGTCCTGCATCGTTGATCAGATAGATGGAATAAGCATCGTCCTGAACAAACAATTCCCGTTCCCCGGTGACATGATTCGTTACCGGAACCGGCTTCATGCTTACCCGGGCATCCAGTTTCGTTTGCCACAACAAATGAGGACGCACATCATTCTCTACCTTATCCGTACTCAGAAAAATCGTATTATAGAGCATATCCCCCTCGTTCGACCATTGAGAGGCCAGCGTCGAGAATACCGACAGCCGATCTTCGTGAGCCTTCACATATTGCAGCCAATTCCCCTGCGAAATGGCCTTCACCCAAGGCAAAGCAGCCCCCACTTCGGCAAACCAGGCCAAATTATACTTCCCGGACAAACGGGTACGAGCATTTTGATACCATTCTGCATCGCGGACAAAACTGCTGTGCACATAATCGCGGATAAATCCCTTCACGGCGCTCTCTGAAGAAGCAAATATCAGATAATTATCTTCTACAAAGACATACCGGTTAGGAATCCCGTTAAAAAGATATCCCCAATATACCGCTGTCATATCTTCTGCCGGAAATGCATAATAATCAAACGATTTTTCCCGATCTATCTGAAAAGTCCTGACATAATCGCCAATCGCTTTACCACCGTCGAAACGGGCGTAGGCTTTCATCATTCTTTCCAATAAAGACTGACACAAACTACCGGATTTCAATTGAGCGATGACAACACCGTCCCGCTCCGCTTCCGCACCCCGGTAAGCCGTCGTGACAACGGCAAATTCTCCCAACAATAATTTTTGCAATTCTTCCTCCACTCCCTGTCCGAACATTCTGCTTAACTGCTGTTTACGCCCGAAGACCTTTTCTTTCAAACCTACATTATACCGATAAGCCTCTAAGGCTGAAAAATAGGCCGGAATATTGCTTAAATTCAGCATCCCGAAAGAAACAGCCCCGGTAGGAATCACTCCGTCGATACGCACGTCCTTCGGCTGTTGCTTTTCCAGGGTCTGCATATAAGATTGGCTTAGACCTGCATAACTCATAAAACCGTTCAGGCAAATCCCATGCTCACTGAATTCCCCGTCAAAAGCTCCCCACTTAAAACATTTCGTAACATCCAGCACCGGATTTATTTTCCCGGAACGTACCACCAAAGGCAATAAATCGGAAAAAGCTTCCGTGTTCAATAAAATATTCACACCCGCTCCCGCTGAAAAATATTTACTCAGATTCTGATAACGGGGTTTCGTCGGGGTTTCGTCTTCCTCCTGGTCGAATTGCTTCAATCCGTCCTCGATGTACAGATCGGAATCGGAAAACAGGACAATGCCTCCGCAAACCGAAAAATAAACTTCCTCTTTCCCCTGTTTTATGGTATAGATCTTATGACTGTCGTACTTTCTCACTTTCTCTCCCCCTTGAAAAGCCTGCTTTAAAAAATCCGCCATTTCATTCCTCGAAAGGACAATCCGATTATCCATCACATAAAGCAAGGCGACGTTCCGTTTTCCTTCCACACGCATCGCCATAATACGGGATAAGGAATCCACATACCCCTGCCTTATCAGCGTGTCGGCCACTCTGGCCAGCAAGCTTTTTCGGAAATCCCGGATATCGTCGGCAAAAACCGTTTGCAAAACACCGGATAAACGTGCGTTAGAATTGAATTGAATTATCAGTGCCGAATTGTTCGGAATAAAAGAATCCTTACTGCCGGAACGCATTTTTCCCGATTCGTTGATGTACCATATTCCGAAAACAACAGCACCAACAAATACAATGGCTAAAAATGATAACAGTAATCCTTTCTTCATAATTTATTTTCACCTCTTTTACTCCATTCCGTTCACAAAATTAATAAAAATGCAGCATTAACCGGAATCTATCCCTAAAATTATAATCTTTCCGAAAAATCTCAAACAAACTTTCAGATAAATGGTAAAAACCTACAAATATTAAGCTATGTCCGGGCATGTATCCGCTTTTCCCCGATATTTCAGCTTTTTAAACTTTAAAAACCGTTTACCTCTTGCCGCATGTCCCGATTGTTTATAAATTCGTTGCCGGAAAATATCCCCGACATTTCAATATAACACGGAATCCTGCTCGCATGAATATCGATAAAAAAGAACTCGTACATTTGCTTACCTGTGGCGGAGAAGAGGAAAGGAAATTATTCGAAACTTCCCGAAATATTCGTAATGCAACGATCGGGAATGGGGTTTATCTACGGGGATTGATCGAAATCTCCAACCTTTGCATCAAAGATTGTTTATACTGCGGAATCCGTAAATCGAACCCATCACCGCAACGCTATACCCTATCGGATAAAGAGATCGTTCAGGCTGCCACATTCGCCAGAGATTACAATTACGGCTCTATCGTACTGCAAGGCGGAGAAAGAAACGACAAAGCCTTTGTCACCCGGATCGGAAAACTCTTACAGGAAATAAAACGCCTGAGCGACGGCCGTTTAGGAATCACATTATCTTTGGGCGAACAATCGGAAGACACCTATAAATATTGGTTTGACTGTGGTGCTCACCGTTACCTGCTGCGTATCGAAACCACAAACGAAAGCCTGTACCGGAAAATTCACCCGGCCGATTCCATGCATACTTTCCGCAACCGCCTGGATTGCATCGCACGGCTTCAACGCACGGGTTACCAAACCGGGACAGGTGTAATGATCGGGCTTCCCTTCCAATCTGCCGAAGACCTTGCCGACGACTTGTTATTCTTCAAGTCTGCCCATATCGATATGGTGGGAATGGGGCCTTACCTGGAACACCCCGACACTCCCTTATACCGATACCGCCACCTCTTACAATCCCAGCAAGAACGCCTGCAACTGTCCCTCCACATGGTAAGCTGCTTGCGGATGCTCGTTCCCGACCTGAATATCGCAGCCACCACCGCTTTACAAGCCATCGATCCGGCAGGGCGTGAAAAAGCTTTGGAAATCGGGGCTAACGTCATCATGCCTAACATCACCCCCCTGACCAACCGGGCCAACTACCGCTTATACGATAAGAAACCGGGCATGGATGAAGGGGCGGAAGAATCTACCCGCAAATTGATAGAAAGTGTCAGGAAAAGCCGCTGTGAAGTAAAATTAGGCATGTGGGGAGATTCTCTGCATTGGAAACACCGGACGGAAAACACTACCGAAAAGTAAAACATTCGCTCCGGACGAGCAAATCCCGGACAAAACACAAAACGCCTTCTGATAATACACTCTTTATGCCCCCATCGGCAAAAGAGAACGGAACGGTTCGAAGGCCGCTAAAATGGCAAGTCCTCCCAAAATCGTAATGACAACCCC
The DNA here is from genome assembly GCA_900544025.1 of uncultured Odoribacter sp. GTDB lineage: Bacteria > Bacteroidota > Bacteroidia > Bacteroidales > Marinifilaceae > Odoribacter. The sequence continues at coordinate 23,446 of UQTM01000039.1, read as the reverse complement.
GGCAACACGATTGATCGTAATCAATACCCGGAGACGGAATTTCTTACGGAACACATTGACCAGGGTCGATAAAGTGTACCACCACAAACCACCTCCGACGATCACACCGGACAAAACAAACAGTTCTGTCCGGAACGAAGGATTATCCCCGAAAACGGATGTTCCGGCAAAAACAGCCATAAACACGATAATAGCCACAGGATTCGATACGGTCAGAAAAAATAAAGAAAGAAAGTCTCCCAAAAGTCCCGTTTTAGTCACCCTTTTACGGGTTCGTATCTGCTTTAACGGATTATCGAAATAAATTTTCAATCCTACGATAATCAGGAATATACCACCGATAAGCTGTAAAATAAGTTCGTGGGTTTTAATCGTATTGATCACAAACCCCAAGCCGAAAGCTGCTACGATCGCATAAAACAGATCGGCACAGGCAGCTCCCATCCCTGCAACAAAACCGGCTAACGCCCCTTTGTTCAATGTCTTTTGTATAATCAGCACTCCCATCGGCCCTAACGGCACTGAAACCATTAATCCAATCAGGATTCCTCTGAAAACATATACAACATCGTACATTTTAATTCTCTTTAAAAAATAAGGACATTCCCCTCTCAAAAGTCCTTACCTCATTTTATGCATTTATATTTTCCCCTTCCTCCGCTCCGTTTTCCTTTCCACAATCGGGTATTTTTTAAAGTTCCGGTACATCCGGAGAAAAACGGCTCAAAATCGTATCGTCGTTCATTTCTTTAGACAAAGATTCGATCGTATTCATCGGCACGTCGAACAAGTCCAAAATCAATAATCCGTCCAAACACATATTGAATTTCGGATCGATATTAAAACCGATAATCCGTCCATTGAGCGAAATATATTTTTTCAATAATATAGGCAACTTGTCGCTCGAAGGCTCTATATCCCCGATCATCTTATCGAGCATGGCGATATCCGCCCCGGACGCATCCACCATAACATCCACATCGGGATCGTTGGTTTCCACCCGGTATTTACAGCGAGGAGTCACGCATTGCGCCAACTCTGCATCCCAATGATTACGGATAATGAATTTCATGATCAGCTCTTTCGACACCGTTGTATATTTTCCGCTGATCGTCACAGGGCCGATCAGATAACGGTATTCCGGATTCTTGATCAGAAAATAAAGAATCCCTTTCCACAACATAAAAAGCGGAAGCGGTTTCCGTTGATATTCCTCGATGACGAACGAACGTCCCAATTCGATAGATTCGTACAAAACCGGAAGCATATCCTTGCGAATCTTGAAAAGTGTATTGATATAAAAACCTTTGATACCATATCGATCGATAATGTCTTTCCCCTTACCTACCCGGTAAGCACCCACAATCCGGCTAACCTCGTTATCCCAAATAAACAGGTGATAATAATACAAATCGAACTCGTCCAAATCGATACTCCGGTTAGTCCCTTCGCCCACTGCCCGGAAAGTAACTTCACGCAAACGCCCGATTTCATTCAGTACATTCGGAATTTTTAAGGTCGGAGCACAAAATACCGAATAATTTTTCATCGTAAACAACAGATAATCCTCTGTTATATTTTCTACCTCCTTTTTCAATACTTCGACATCGACATTGGGAGCAACGGGCTCTACATGTTTTCCCGCCTTTTGAGTTTTCAGGAAAAATTTCTTTACCTCCAGAGACGACCCTAACAGATAAGTTTTTGCTCTTAAAAATTTACCATACTGCATGATGTCCGTAAATGAATTTTGAATTTCCGGAGAAATCGGACTACCGATCCGCATCCGGATAATTCTGTTTTTCTTATTTAATAACTCGGAAGGCAATTTGACGGTTCTCAACATCGGGTGAATTAACCCCAGCAACTGAAACAAAAGACTGTTGGAACCTTTAAAATAAATCGGAATAACAGGAACATTCGCTTTTTTAATCATTTTCAACACCGACTGTCCCCATTCCTTATCTTCGATATTATTGGAATCAGCCTTATAAGAAGATACTTCACCCGCCGGAAACAACCCCAACGGCTTACCTTCTTCCAAATGACGAAGTGCCTCTTTAATTCCCGAAGCGCTGGATATATTTTTCCGGTCTTCGAAAGGATTTACAGCCAAAAAATAATCCTTGATGGGCACGATCTTCCTCAACAAAAAATTAGCCATCACTTTATAATCCGGACGAATTTTACTCAACAGCTTGATTAAAATTATACCGTCCAATCCTCCGAACGGATGATTGGATATCGTGATAAAAGGCCCTTCCTTCGGTATTTTCAATAAATCTTCTTCATTGATTTCGATAGTCACCCCCAAAGCTTCGATCAAACGGTCGAGGAATGCCTCCGGATCCTCGTCATATACATTAGAATACAATTTGTTGATCTTATTCAGCCTCATAATGTACATCACCAGTTTGGCTACGATACTTCCCCCGACATTCCCCCCCAAACGATTCAGTTTTCCGGAAGCTTTTAATATATCACTCGATTCTATCAGATTCATAATCCCATTTTTTTATTCCCGGGAAAATAGTCACGACACGATCTGCCGGATCACTATTTTATAATAATATCTTTGATAATTTGCTCGCCCAATCTATCATTTAACGCCTTAATCAATCCATCTTTCACCATCAAAATCTCATTCCTCACAACTGCGGAAGTAAATACAACAAAAAGCCTGCCATCCGATACGCTAACGCTCTTCGTACGCGAAGCGATCATCTGTCCCACAACTTCCGGCCAAACGTTACAGACCTCCCGCTCCTTAAACTTCTGGTATAATCCCATCTGCTTCAGCACCGCTTCGACCAGTTCGTCTATTTTTTGCGTTTTATTATCTCTGATCATCTTTGTGCTGCAAATATAATATTAAATTGAACAACATTTCTTTACAATTACAAAATCTCGCCCTGCTCCACTTTAAACAACTTATACTCCGTATGCTGTAATTTTAAAATGTCGTCGATATGCTCCCGGTTCGTGTCGGTAATAAACACCTGCCCGAATACATCCCCACTGACAATGGCTACGATTTGATTCACCCGGTCTGCATCCAGCTTATCGAATATATCGTCCAGCAGCAACAAGGGTTTAACTCCGCTCATCCGGTGCAGCCAGGCATATTGAGCCAGCTTTAAAGCTATCAGGAACGTTTTTTTCTGCCCTTGTGAGCCGATTTTTTTCACCGGATAATCCCCGATATTCAAAAGAATATCATCACGGTGAACTCCGGTGGTCGTATAAGTCATAATCCGGTCGCGTTCGAACGAAGCCCGGAGAGCCGACAGCATATCCCCATCCCTTACCGATGCTTTATACGACAAAGTAACCACTTCCCGTCCTAACGACAATAGCTCATAATAAGATTGAAATACCTGGCTGAACTCTGCCAGAAACTCTGCGCGCTTACGCATAATCGCCTCCCCGCATTCCGCCAACTGCTCATCCCAAATGTCCAGCATTTCAAGGTCTAATAATTTACCTACGTTAGATTTAAGGAAAGAGTTCCGCTGGGATAGCGCTTTATTGTAACGAATTAATTGATAAAGATAGCCCCGGTCACACTGACTGATGATTCCATCGATCAATTTCCGCCTCTCTTCGCTCCCTCCATCGATCAATGCCACATCTTCCGGAGAAATCATGACCAAAGGCAATAACCCGATGTGTTCCGATAATTTATCGTAAGCTTTCTGGTTTTTTTTGAACACCTTTTTCTGTCCCCGCTTCACTCCGCAATAAACATCCAATTCTTCACCTTCCCGCTCGTATTTTCCCTGCACGACAAAAAAAGGCTCTCCATGCCGGATGTTTTGCAGGTCGGGTAAATTAAAATAGCTCTTACACATAGAAAGGTGGTACAGAGCGTCCAATACATTCGTTTTACCCACACCATTGTTTCCTACAAAACAATTAAAACCGGGACTGAATGCCAAAGTAGCTTCGGCAATATTTTTAAAATTAATTATATTCAGTTCTTTTATAATCATTCATTTCCCGGTTTATCTGTCAGACTGGTTTACTGCACAAAATTACTCTTTTTTTGAATAAAGGGCAACGCTGGGAAAATATAATGACAAGGCATTACAGCCACTCACATTAAAAGCTGAAAACCGGTAAATTAAAAAAAAACGCCGGATATTTCTATATTCAATTTAAAACGCTAATTTTGCAGGCTATTAAGGTAGATTGATACCCTTATTTTGTAATTTGTAATAATTATTAAAGATATGTCAAAAGAAAAGGTAAAACACGAAGATGGCTTCGATCATCTGGAAGGTGCACTGACCAGCAGCGAGCAGTTCATTGAAAAAAATCAAAAAATGCTCATCAACATCGTCCTTGTGTTGGTTATAATTATCGGTGGTTATTTCGGTTATAAGCACTTGGTTTCAGAGCCCAAAGCAAAAGAGGCTTCCAGCCAGATATTCGGTGCACAGAATTATTTTGAAAAAGATTCTTTCAACCTGGCGCTGAACGGCGACGGCAACATTCTCGGATTCGTTGAAATTGCCGATAAATATAGTTCGACCCCGGCAGGGAATCTGGCAAATTTTTACGCCGGCCTGTCTTATCTTTATTTAGGAGAATACGAAAATGCCATTACCTCATTGAAAAAATTCTCATCCGACGATTTATTAATGAACAACATGGCTATCGCTAACATCGGCGACGCTTACATGCAACTGGGAAACTATGCAAAAGCGGCTGAATCTTACAGCAAAGCGGCTTCCTCCAAATTAAACGATTTCTCTACTCCTGTTTTCTTAATGAAAAATGCTTTAGCTCTCGAGAAAAGCAACAATTATGCAGGTGCTCTGAAAATCTATGAAAAAATCAATCAGGAATTTCCAGCCTCGCCGGAAGGACGCGATATTGAAAAATATATCGAAAGAGCTAAATTGAAAAGCAGTAAATAAAAAATCAGCTTATATATGAATACCCGGATAGAATTTATCCGGGTATTTTTTATCCCTCTCTTCTTCACACACAAAGTAATTTCTTTCACGGATAGCCCCGGTTTATCGGATAGAAACAAACGGCAGGCTAAACAATAGCCGTTATAAATCTCCTCTTTAAAACATTTTCATCGGCCGCATTACCGCCTCTCTTCCCCTAAAAGTTAAAAAACAGGGCAAACTGATATAGTTTTACACCTTATTGCTATTTTTGTAAAAAATATGTGTGTGATGAAAAAATACTTACTGTTTCTCATTTCTATTCTTGTTCCTTCATTTCTATTTTCCCAAAGTTTACAACTGAATGGAAACGTCACGATTGAAAATGCCTCTTCCGAAGGAGCACGGATCATCATATATAAAAACAACATCAAACTGACACAACAGGACATTTCTAAAAAAGGACGTTTCGACTTCAAACTCGCTCTGGATGCCGATTACAAAATCACTTTTGAAAAAAGCGGCTACATCACTAAAAATATCAGCGTAAACACCGAAGTGCCGGGCGAGATCATAGAAAGCAACCCTAATTTTCCCCCTATAAAACTGACTATAAACCTACTTCCCAAAGTAGAGCAGGTCGATCTGTCGATCTTCGAACAGCCTGTCGCGATCCTCTCCTATAACTACGAATTGGATGATTTTACATTCGACAAAGAGTATTCCGATAAAATCAAAGACAGAATCGCCCAGGCTGAAAAAAGCATAAAACAAGTGTTAGCCGGTCAAGATGCCGAATCTTTGAAAAAGGAACAGATGTATGCCCAATTTATGGATGCGGGAAAAGCATCTTACGAGTTAAGGAAATGGGAGGATGCTATTTCCCAATGGAAACAGGCCTTACAAATCAAACCGGCCGACCGGGATGCCAGTTCCCATATCGAACTGGCCAAAAAAGAAGCTGAACTGGAAAAAGCCCGTCAAAGCATAGCACAACAAAATGAACGAACTTATAAAATTTTGTTAGCAACCGCCGACAGCCTTTTCACAGCAAAAAACTATATCGACGCAAAAAATTCTTATTCCGAAGCGACCCGGCTCAATAATAAAGACCCTTATCCGGCCGACCGTGTCCGGGAAATCAACGACCTGCTGGCAGAACAATCCAGGTTATTGGCAGAGAAACAAAAACAACAGGCGGCAATGGATAGTAATTATGGAAAATTATTACTACAAGGCGACCACCTATTCAATGACAAAGAATATCAGAAAGCTCTCGTTGCCTATCAGGAAGCCCTGACATTAAAACCACAGGAAGCCTATCCGAAAGAAAGGATTGCGAAAACACAGGCGGCGATCGAAGAGCAAAAGCGGCAATTAGCCGCCGAACAGGAACGGCAGAAACAGGAAGCCATACGCAGGCAAGCTTTACAAAACGATTACAGGCGTCTGATTGCAGAAGGAGATGCTGCTTTCCAAATTGAAAATTACGCCCTGGCTAAAATCCGATACACACAGGCGGACTCTCTGAATCTGGGAGAAGAATATCCCAAAAAGCAATTAGTTGAAATTACAAACATTATCCATTCGGCCAAATACAAAAATAAACTGGCAGAGTTCAACAAGAATAAGAATACGGCAGAGAAAGCCTTGCTGGAAAAGAATTATGCTTCGGCAAAATTCTATTACCAAAGAGCGATGGACATTCTCCCGATCGACAAAGAAAACATTGAAAAACAGATTATAGAAATCGACAAGCAAATTGAAGCCGAGCAATTAGCCGCTGTGCAAAAAGAATACAAAGAACATATCGGCAAGGCGGATAAAGCTTTTAAAGACAAAGCTTATGCAGTGGCCAAATTCTATTACCAAAAAGCTTTGGGAGTGAAGATAAACGATTCGTACGCCAAACAAAAATTGCAGGAAGTGGAAAAACACATCAGCTCCCGCCAGGAAAAAGCCGCAGAGTTATAAACGACCCGTACCGGACATACGAAATAAAAGACCTTAAAACGACAATATGAAAAAATGGTACTTCTGCCTAATTTGCCTGTTTTGCACGGCAAGCATCACACAAGGACAATATTACCGTCAGGATAATGGTCTCCTGTTAGGAGTGAATGCAGGTTATTCCTATCCTTTAGGGGATATGGGGAAAATCCTGAAAAACGGATTAGGGGGAAATGTGGCAGGCAAATATCTCATCAACCATGTTATCGGAATCGGGTTTGAAGCGGGTTATCATTCTTTTAAGTCCAAAGTTCTGCTAAGCAACGACAACACCGACCAGGATTACAAATGTCGTCTGATTCCGGTATTATTGGATGCTTCATTCTATATGCCGAACTGGGATCATACCATACTCCCTTACCTCGGTATCCATTTCGGAGCTTATCTCACCAATATCAAGGTTTCCCGCCGTTCCGACATTTACGGTATCCCGACCCTTTCCAAGAAACTATTCATTGTTTCGCCGGGTGTAGGCCTAAATGCAGGTTCCCTTTTCGAACTATCGGAGCAAGTGTACTTAGATTTCAAAATAAGAGTAGATTATGTGCCTAAAGTAGAGGATTCCTATCAATTCGATGAAAACACTCCCGGTAATATCGGATTCGACAAAATATTGAATATCGGGGCTAATATCGGACTGCTTTACAAGTTCTAAAGGTTTCCCCAGGCAAAAAGATTTCTCCGGCCTGTCTTCATAAAAAATATCACACGCAATGTATATTTTGCCCTTATAATAAAACCGTTCCGGAAGAGTATTCCGGAACGGTTTTAATAATACATGATATAAAACTTATTTCACTTCCCAGATATCCCCGCTATTCAATAAATCGTCCATACAGCGAATGTTAGACCTGCTTTGGACTTCGGCAATCTGTTCATCCAACGCTTCATCATAAGTATGGGCTTCTACGTCCCGGATCACTCCTAAAGCAACCGGATATTCAGGCGCTTTCATATTTACCAGCATCCAATGCAGAAAAGGGTTCGGATTATGAGCGTCGTGCACCAAAATATCTTTTTCCGTAATTCCCTCTTTCCCTATTTCCACCACTTTCAGTTCGCCGGTAGAAGCAAGAACCAAACCTTTATCCTTATTCTTTCCAAAAATCATAGGCTGTCCGTGGCGCAATATCAACTGCCGGTCTTCCCTCACCTCTTTGTCTGTTATCGCAGCATGTACCCCATCGGCAAAAATTACACAATTTTGCAAAACTTCCACTACCGAAGTCCCCTTATGCTTAACCGCCGTTTCCAATATCTCGGCTGTCAGCGCAACACTGGTATCGATAGAACGGGCAAAAAACTTTCCCTGCGCCCCGATCGTCAATTCTCCGGGATTAAAGGGATGCTCAATCGTCCCATAGGGAGAAGTTTTTGTTTTAGTACCCAGTTTTGTCGTCGGCGAATACTGTCCTTTGGTCAAGCCATAAATTTCATTATTGAAAAGCAAAATCGTGATATCCACATTCCGGCGAATTGCATGAATAAAGTGATTTCCCCCGATGGCTAAAGCATCCCCGTCGCCGGAAACCTGCAAGATATTCAGATTCCGGTTAGCATTTTTCGCCCCCGAAGCTATGGCTGCCGCCCGTCCGTGAATCGTATGAAAACCGTAAGTATTCATATAATAAGGGAAACGGGAAGAACAGCCGATCCCGGAAATAACCGCCCAGGATTCTTTGGGATATCCCAACTCGGCCATTGCCTTTTGAACAGAATTAATAATACCGTGGTCACCGCAACCCGGACACCAGCGGACCTCCTGGTCACTCTTAAAATCTTTCGGAGTATATTTTATTTCTTCCATAATACATTCTCAACTTAAGCATTCATCAAACGATCGATCTTTTCCTTCAATTCAACAACGGTGAAAGGCAGCCCTTCAACCTTATTGCATTGTAAATAAGTATATTCCGGATATTTACTTCTTAAATAAGCAGCGAATTGTCCCAGATTCAACTCACATACGATTATTTTCTTATAACGGGATAAAATGTCACCCGTATTCTTAGGTAAAGGATTGATATAGTTGAAATGTGCCAGACTGACGTCTTTACCTTCCGAACGCATTTCCTTCACCACCGAAATCAAATGCCCGTACGTTCCACCCCAACCCACAATCAGCACTTCTCCTCCCTTTGCATTTCCATACACTTCCTGTTCCGGAATATATTGGGCGATACGTTCTACTTTGACTTCCCTCAGATCGGTCATCACCTGATGGTTTTCAGGAACATAACTGATATTCCCGGTAATGTTCATCTTTTCAAGGCCGCCGATTCGATGTTCCAATCCCTTTGTTCCCGGCCATGCCCAGGTTCTTGCCAAAGTTTCCGGATCGCGGGCATAAGGCTGATATTCATCGCCTTCTTTAGCTACCCGAAGCCGGATCGGAGGTAATTTCGCCATGGAAGGAATTAACCACGGCTGTGCCCCGTTAGCCAAAAAACCGTCTGTCAGCAGGATAACCGGAGTCATGTGTTCCAAAGCGATCTTACCCGCCATAAAAGCATAATCGAAACAATTGCCGGATGTGCTGGCTGCAATCACAGGCATGGGACATTCCCCGTTACGCCCGTATAACGCCTGCAACAAATCGGACTGTTCCGTCTTAGTGGGTAATCCCGTAGAAGGACCTCCACGCTGTACATCCACAATCACCAAAGGCAGTTCTGCCATGACAGCCAAACCACAGGCTTCCGACTTCAAAGCCAATCCGGGTCCGGAGGTCGTAGTCACGGCAAAATTCCCGGCATAGCTGGCACCTATTGCCGTACATATCCCTCCGATCTCATCTTCCGCCTGATAGGTTTTCGCTCCCAGATCACGCCGGAGTGCCAGCTCGTGCAAAATATCCGTAGCCGGAGTAATGGGATAAGAACCACAAAACAGAGGCAGTCCCGCTTTTTCCGCAGCAGCCAGCAATCCCCAGGCCGTAGCCTTATTTCCTGTAATCGTACGGTATTTCCCTTTCTCTATCGTAGCGGGCGACACTTTAAAATGCACCGCCAAAGCATGCACATTCGATGCATAATTATATCCGGCACGCAACACCAGCTTATTTGCCGATGCAATCGATGGCTTTTTACCGAATTTAATATCGAAAAAGGCCTCGGTATGCTCAACGGAACGTTCGAACATCCAGTAAATCATCCCCAGGGCAAACATATTTTTGCACCTCAATACCGACTTTTGATCGAGCCCCGTTTCTTTCAATGCCTCGATCGTCAATTCCGTTATTCTTACCGGAATTACATTATAATCCGCCAGGGAACCGTCTTCCAACGGATTTACGGTATATCCCGCTCGCTCTATATGTCTATCGGTAAAAGCATCGGTATCGACAATGATCGTACCTGCTTTTTTCGCCCATCTTAAATTAGCCTTTAAGGCTGCCGGATTCATTGCAACAAGCACATCCGCATAATCGCCCGGAGTAGTGATGTGTTCTTCTCCGATATGAACCTGAAAACCGGAAACGCCTCCCACCGTGCCCTGAGGAGCGCGGATCTCGGCCGGATAATCAGGAAAAGTCGCTACATCATTTCCAAATAAGGCGGAGGTATCCGAAAATTGCTGTCCGGTTAATTGCATTCCATCCCCCGAATCACCGGAGAAACGGATCACAACATCGTGCTTCTCTATAACTTTTGCTTCTTGAGTCATAATAAAATAGGATACTTTTTCTTAAATTTTTATGTTGTAAAACATAGTAAAGGTAGCGAATCGTATCGTCTAAACAAGTTAAAAAACACATTTTTTCCCACAGTCAGAGAGCCTTGATAATCAACGATTGCGCAAACGTTTCAACAATTTTTTATCCTGAAAATGATAAAATTAGGTCAAAAATACATCCTGAAAAACGTCATTTTTTCTCTATTTTCAGATAAATATAAGCGGAAAAATTCCGGTATTTCTTTCCCGATACCCTTTAGTTCAAAACCTGCTTTCCGGCACTCGTTCTCACTTGCGAATTTTTACTTATTTTCTTAAATTTTAATAAGAGGTTCACATTGGTTTTAGACAAGGGATTCCGTAAATTTGTAGGAAACTAACACGACCTATTATGCGAAACATATTTATTATTTTATTCATCCTCATGTTGGGGGGAAGTTGTACCCTTTCCACCCCAAAACAAACCGTAGATACAGAAAAAGAGGAGTTTCTGATTGCTCCGAATCAAGTGGGAATAATCAAAAAAGGCATGACGATTAAAGATTTACACAGCCTTTTTTCAGAAAATCAGATTAAAAAAATAAAAACGAAAAGCGAACTGACAGCAGATGCTTCGGATAATTTCTATGTTTACGATAAGCAAAACCGCCTGTTACTGATCGCCAGTCCTCAAACTAAAAACGACGAGGGATCGAGAATTACCCGGATCGTCATCAAAGACAAACGCTATACAACGGAAAAAGGAATCGGGCTTCAATCCAATGTCGGTGAAATCCGTGCGGCTTATGAAAATACCGATTTTATTCCCTCTCTCGACGAAATCATTATGTTCGTCCCTGAAATCGATGCAAATTTCGAGATCAATCCCCGCCACCTGAAACATAAGGTTTGGGACGATTCCACCGGCATGATCGTTGCCGACAGTATCCCGGCCAAAACAGGTGTCACCACTTTAGCCATTTTCTGGAATCCTTCGCATAGCAATATCACAGAAAAGGCCTTCTGGCACGATCTCACACACAAATTAATGAGCTGGACCATTACCCAGGTCCCTTCGATAGCTATTTTAATATGTCTCTTTATCGCTTTGATGCGGCTACTCCACTACCTCGTAAAACGAATTAAGAAAGTTGCTTTAAACCGGATATATAAAGCCGAAGACATCGACAATGACGAAGGGCAGAAACGAATCAATACCCTTTCCGGCATCATTTACGGCATAGGCCGAATATTTTTATGGACGATCTTTATCCTGATCCTGTTAGGCAAATTCAATATCAACATTGCGCCCATTTTGGCCAGTGCGGGAATCGTCGGCCTGGCCGTAGGTTTCGGTGCTCAGGAATTAGTCCGGGACTTTATTTCCGGTTTCTTTATTTTACTGGAAGACCAGATCCGCACCGGTGATGTCGCCATTATCAACGGCACGACAGGAACAGTCGAAAAAATAGAAATGCGTACCACCACCCTGCGGGATTCTTCGGGTGTCGTACATATTTTCCAGAATGGCAAGATCAACACTCTTTCCAATATGACCAAAGGCTGGTCGGCCATTGTCGTGGACATCGGCGTTGCCTATAAAGAAGATACCGACAAAGTATCGGAAGTCATGAAACAAGTAGGAGAAGAAATGCAAAATGACAAAGATTTCGGTCCGCGCATGCTCGCTCCGGTAGATGTATGGGGAGTAGATCAATTCGGCGACAGTGCAGTGATCCTAAAAGTGAAATTAACAACCAAATCGGGCATGCAATGGGCTGTCAGCCGGGAGTATCGCCGGCGCATCAAGAAAGCCTTCGACGCCAGGAACATCGAAATCCCATTCCCGCACCTCAGCATTTACACCGGAGAAGTGACCAAGGCTTTCCCTGTGGAGTTGAAAAAGACAGAAACCTCAAACTAAGATTCCCCATGGAATATAACCTTTGCTCATTATGGCACGTTTTTTAAAGGATAAACAAAAATCCAAAGGAGCTGCTCCCGGATCGCTAATCTTCATCGGACGGCAAAAGATAGACCGTCCGTGTATCAATGTCACCCAATACAATGCAGAGTATCTCAAAGAAGGTGAACTGAAATCGCTGGACAAGATAAATGAATACATTTCCGACGACCATGTCACCTGGATTTCGATCGAAGGGCTGCACGACACCTCGCTGATCGAGCAGGTCGGCAAAAAATTTACAATTCCTTCATTGGTTTTAGAAGATATCCTGAACACGGACGAACGCCCCAAAATGAACGAAGACGACACCCATATCTTTATCATCCTGAAATCACTGTTTTTCAATAAAGAAACCAGAAAAGCGGAGTTCGACCAAATTTCGATGATCTTAGGAAGTAACTATCTGATTACAATACAGGAAACCAACACTAAATATTTCGAGGACGTTACAAAACGCCTGTATTCCGGCCTAAGCAAAATCAGAACTTACTCCCCCGATTACCTTTGCTACACATTGATAGACACTTTGGTGGACAGTTATATCCTGAATATTGAAAAATTAGGAAATTCGATCGAAGAACAGGAAAAAATCCTGTTAAGCAGCGGTAAAAAGATCATTCAGGATATCTATCATTACAAAACCGAATTATCGTATATCCGTAAAAATATCCGCCCGGTTAAAGAAGCAATGACCCGCTTCATTACCTCGGATTCCGACCTGATCAACGAACGCACCTACGCTTATCTTCGTGATTTGGAAGGATTGGTCACTCAGGCTCTGGAAGCGATAGAAATTTATTACATGATGGTTTCCGACCAACAAAACAGCTACAATGCAAACATCAGTAATAACGTGAACGATGTGATGAAAGTGCTGACTATTTTTTCTGCTATTTTTATCCCTCTTACTTTCATCGTTGGTGTATATGGAATGAATTTCGAATATATTCCGGCCTTACATTATCCGAATGCCTACTATATTTTATGGGCGATCATGATTATAATCGCCATTGTTATGCTGTTTTTCTTCAAACGGAAAAAATGGTTGTAATTTGTTTCCCGGCAACTGGTTAATCGATCAGCGACCGGATGCGTATCCGACAAACATACCGAAACATCACCAGGCATTTATTCATAAAACAAAAAAGAGATTACCACATAGGTAATCTCTTTTTATCCGGCTTATTGAACTTTATTTCTTTTTATTGAACCGTCTGCCGAAGAAAACAGCGTCCTCGCCCAATTCTTCTTCGATGCGCAGCAACTGATTGTATTTTGCCATACGGTCGGAACGGCTCATGGAACCGGTCTTAATCTGTCCGGAATTCGTAGCTACGGCGATATCTGCAATCGTAGCATCCTCGGTTTCACCGGAACGATGCGAAGTAACCGAAGTATAACCGGCACGATGTGCCATTTCGATAGCATCCAGTGTTTCGGTCAATGTTCCGATCTGGTTTACTTTAATCAGAATCGAATTGGCACAACCCAGCTCGATGCCCTTCTTTAAATATTCTACATTGGTTACAAAAAGGTCGTCTCCTACCAACTGGCAACGATCACCGATTTTTGCCGTCAGCATTTCCCAGCCGTCCCAATCGTTTTCCGACATACCGTCTTCGATAGAATCGATCGGATATTTATCGATCAATTCTTCCAGATAAAGCACTTGTTCGGTTGAACTCCGTTTAGCTCCGTTAGCTCCTTCAAATATGGTATAATCGTAAATACCGTTTTTGTAAAACTCGGAAGAAGCACAATCCAATCCGATCATCACATCCTCTCCCGGTTTATAACCTGCTTTTTTAATCGCTTCTATGATTGATTCCAAAGCATCTTCCGTTCCCTTTAAAACAGGTGCAAAACCGCCTTCATCGCCCACTGCCGTACTCAAGCCACGGTCGTGCAATACCTTTTTCAGGGTGTGAAATACCTCTGCCCCCATACGAACGGCTTCCTTAAAAGACTTAGCTCCTACCGGGCGAATCATAAATTCCTGGAAAGCAATAGGAGAATCGGAATGTGAGCCACCATTGATAATATTCATCATAGGTACCGGCAAAACCTTGGCATTACACCCTCCGATATAACGGTAAAGAGGAATTTCCAAAGCATTGGCAGCCGCTTTAGCGCAGGCCAGAGATACCCCCAGCATGGCGTTAGCGCCCAAATTCGATTTTGTTTTGGTTCCGTCCAGATTGATCAGCATACGGTCGATGGCCGTTTGTTCAGTCACATCCATACCCAATAAAGCATCGGAAATTACTGTATTCACATTGTTTACAGCATTCAACACACCTTTACCCTGATAACGGGATTTATCTCCATCGCGCAATTCCAGGGCTTCATGCTCTCCGGTCGATGCGCCGGAAGGTACGGCTGCCCGCCCCATAATTCCACTTTCCAGAATAACATCTACTTCAACTGTCGGATTTCCCCGGGAGTCCAAAATCTCCCGGCCTATGATATCAACGATATGCGTCATTACTTCAATTTATTTTATGTTTTTCGCAAAATTGCACATCCAAGTTACGACAAAAGAATGATATTTAGTAAACGAAAAATCAAGAATTAACTTTCATTGTAAAAATTTATATATATCATTCCTAACATATAGCTATAAATAATAACATCTATAACAAGATATTGGGATGACGGAAAATAAAAAAGCGAACCTGCAATAGGTTCGCTTTTATGATGGATAAGTGGTAATACTTATTCAGCTTTAGGTGCTTCTTCTTCAGCAGCAGCCTTCGGAGCTTCTTCAACAACGGTTGCATCGGTCGCTTCAGCTTTTTTAGCAGAAGGACGACGACGGCGAGTTGCTGTTTTCTTCACTTCCTGTTTCACTTCGGTATAAGTTGCATTGTAATCAACCAACTCGATAATGCAGGTTTCTGCATTGTCACCGATACGGTTTCCGGTACGCAAAATGCGGGTGTAACCACCGGGGCGGTTTACAATTTTCGGAGCTATTTCACCGAACAATTCGGTAACAGCCTCTTTTTGTCCCAGGTAACTGAATACAACGCGGCGTGAATTCTGATTGTCGTTTTTACTCTTGGTGATCAACGGCTCAACATACATTTTGAGCGCTTTAGCCTTTGCTACTGTTGTACTGATTCTTTTGTGAAGAATCAAAGACACAGCCATATTGGAAAGCAGTGCTTTTCTGTGTGCACTGGTTCTGCTCAGGTGGTTAAATTTCTTCTTATGGTTCATCTTCGTTATTCCTTATCTAATTTATACTTAGAAACATCCATACCGAATTCCAGGTTGTTATTCTCCAACAAAGCTTCCAATTCCGTCAAAGACTTCTTACCGAAGTTACGGAATTTCAACAAGTCGTTTTTATTGAAGCGACACAGTTCACCCAGCGTTTCTACTTCGGCAGCTTTCAGACAGTTCAAAGCACGAACTGACAGATCCATATCCACGAGTTTTGTCTTCAACAGCTGGCGCATATGGAGAACTTCTTCGTCGAATTCTTCATTACCGTATTTGTCTTCAGATTCCAGAGTGATCTTTTCGTCTGAGAACAACATAAAGTGATGAATCAGAATCTTAGCTGCTTCTTTCAAAGCATCGGTAGGATTGATAGAACCATCGGTTTCGATTTCGAAAACCAATCTTTCGTAGTCGGTTTTCCCCTCTACACGATAGTTCTCTATTTCATATTTTACATTCCGGATAGGTGTGTAAATTGCGTCGATAGGTATAAAACCTACCTCTGCATCGGTTGGCATATTTTCCGTGCTCGGCACATATCCACGTCCTTTCTGAATGGTAATTTCCATCTGGAAATTTACTGAGGTATCCATGTTACAGATTACCAAATCTGTGTTGAGGACTTCAAAACCAGTCAAAAATTTATTGATATCGCCGGCAGTGAAAGTTTCTTGCCCAGAAACAAGAACAGTTAGCTTCTCATCCTCTACATCCTCTACTTTTCTTTTAAACCGAACTTGCTTCAAATTCAGGATAATCTCGGTTACATCCTCGATTACACCCGGAATGGTGGCAAACTCATGATCAACACCATGTATTTTGATACCGGTAATCGCAAAGCCTTCCAAGGAAGACAGCAAAATTCTGCGCAACGGATTACCAATAGTGATTCCGTAACCAGGCTCTAACGGACGAAATTCGAATTTTCCGAATTTGTCTGTCGATTCAAGCATGATTACTTTGTCCGGTTTCTGGAAAGCTAATATTGCCATAAATATTTTTAATTTTTACTTAGAATACAATTCTACGATTAACTGTTCTTTAATGTTCTCCGGGATGTCTGTTCTTTCCGGAACATTCAACAATTTTCCGCTCATAGAAGCAGCGTCCCATTCTAACCATGAGAACTTGCTTACCCGATTGCTACGCAAAGAATCGGAGATGATTTCAAGAGCTTTGGATTTCTCACGAACAGCTACGATGTCGCCCGGGCGAACCATTGCAGAAGGAATATTACAAATACCTCCGTTAACGGTAATGTGACGGTGAGACACTAACTGACGTGCAGCGGCACGAGTCGGTGCAATACCTAAACGATAAACGGTGTTATCCAAACGACATTCCAACAGTTGAAGTAATACTTCACCGGTAACACCACCAGCACGTTCTGCTTTTTCAAACAGGTTGCGGAATTGTTTTTCCAACAAACCATAGGTATATTTTGCTTTTTGTTTTTCTTTCAGCTGAACGCCGTACTCAGAGATTTTTCTTCTACGACGAGCCAAACCATGCTGACCTGACGGATAGTTTCTCCGTTCCAGCGCCTTATCCGGTCCGTAAATAGGTTCACCGAATTTTCTTGCTATTTTAGACTTAGGTCCTGTATATCTAGCCATTTTAATTTCAAATTATATTTACACGTTACATTAAAGGCAATCGGCAAAAGCTTCTTACCTCGCTCATTAAATTATACCCGACGTCTTTTCGGAGGACGACAACCATTGTGAGGCAGCGGGGTTACATCGATGATTTCTGCCACTTCGATACCACTTGCATGGATCGAACGGATAGCCGATTCACGACCGTTTCCCGGACCGGTAACATATACTTTTGCCTTTCTCATTCCAAGATCAAATGCCACCTTAGCGCAATCGGCAGCAGCCATCTGTGCAGCATAAGGAGTATTTTTCTTTGAGCCTCTGAATCCCATTTTACCTGCTGACGACCAGGAAATAACCTGACCTGAATTATTTGTCAGAGAGATAATGATGTTATTAAAAGACGAATGAACGTGTGCTTGTCCCACGGCTTCTACTTTAACCAGCCGCTTCTTGTTTGATGTAGACTTCTTTGCCATAATTCAACTCAATTATTTAGTTGCTTTTTTCTTGTTAGCAACAGTTTTCTTCTTACCCTTTCTTGTACGGGCATTGTTCTTTGTACTCTGTCCTCTTACGGGCAATCCTAAACGGTGGCGGATACCACGATAACAACCGATATCCATCAGTCGTTTGATGTTCATCTGAACGGCCGATCTCAGCTCTCCTTCAACTTTGTACTCTGCATTGATAATTTTACGTACAGCTGCGAGCTGGTCATCATTCCAGTCCTTTACCTTAAGATCATAATCGATGCCGGCTTCACTCAGGATAGTCCGTGCACTACTTCTACCTATACCGAAGATATAGGTCAAGGCTATTTCTCCTCTTTTGTTTGAGGGTAAATCTACACCTACGATTCTTGCCATAAATCTCTTTTAATTTTACAGATTAATGAATCAACCCTGACGTTGTTTAAACTTCGGGTTCTTTTTGTTAATGACGTACAAAACGCCTTTTCTTCTTACAATCTTGCAATCGTCATTACGTTTCTTAATTGACGCTCTTACCTTCATGGTTTTTAAATTTGAATATTCACAAATATTCCTCGCTCATTCCCTTTATCATTCCTGAAAACCAGAAATCCTAAATGGGGAACAGGCAACGGATTTAGTTTTTATATCTAAATGTAATCCGTCCCTTAGTCAAGTCGTAAGGCGACATATCAACCCTTACCTTGTCTCCGGGAAGTATCTTAATATAATGCATACGCATTTTGCCGGAAATATGAGCGGTAATGACATGCCCATTTTCCAATTCCACCCGAAACATCGCATTCGATAATGCTTCTGTTATTACTCCATCCTGTTCTATCGACGGCTGTTTTGCCATACTTTTTTCTTTTGGTTTTAGATTTCAGATTGTCATTCAACCTACAATCTAAAATTTCCTGTTATGAATTTAATACTTCTTCCACATACTTGAACGACGACAGAATATCTGCCCCTTTCTTTCCCACCGCTACCGTATGCTCGAAATGAGCGGAAGGCATCTTATCACGCGTACGGATCGTCCAGCCATCGGAATCCTGGTAAATATGACGTTTACCTAAATTGATCATAGGCTCGATTGCAATCACCATCCCTTCTTTCAGTTTTACACCCTGCCCCTGGCGTCCGTAATTAGGAACCTGGGGATCTTCGTGCAATTCATGACCGACACCGTGTCCCACCATTTCACGAACGACGGAAAAGCCGTTCGCCTCACAATGCGACTGTACGGCATGACCGATATCTCCGATACGCAATCCGGCAACAGCTTTTTCAATTCCCTTATACAAACTCTCTTTGGTTACACGCAAGAGTTTTCTCACATCTTCTGCCACTTCTCCCACTTCAAAGGTATAAGCACTATCGCCGTAAAATCCATTCTTTAGAGTTCCGCAATCTATCGAAACCACATCTCCCTCCTGCAAAATCCGTCCGGCAGACGGTATTCCATGCACCACTTCTTCATTGACCGATATACATAATGTATTCGGAAAACCTCCATATCCCAAAAAGCCCGGAACAGCTCCATGCGAACGAATAAATTCCTCTGCGACCTTGTCCAGCTCTAATGTAGAAATCCCCGGGCGAATGTGTTTTGCCACTTCACCCAGAGTCATCCCTACCAGAAGGTTACTCTCTCTCAATAATTCAATCTCTTCCTCGGTCTTCAAAAAAATCATGCCGCAAAAGTAATACTTTTTCTTTAAATGGCAAAGGACGAAAGACAAAGGAGGAAACAATTTCCAATCCTTTGTCTTTGGTCACTTGTTCAGTATCATTAATATGCTGCCGGTCCTCCGGGAGTTTTTCCCTTGATACGACCGTTCTTCATCAAACCGTCGTAGTGACGCATCAGCAAGTGTGATTCAATTTGCTGTAATGTATCCAGAACAACACCCACTAAAATCAAAAGGGAAGTACCCCCATAAAAATGAGCGAATTGATTGTTCACGCCGGACAACATTGCAAATGCAGGTAATATAGCTACAATCCCCAGGAAAATAGATCCCGGCAATGTGATTCTCGACATAATGGTATCCAGGAATTCCATCGTCTTACGACCCGGCTTCACTCCCGGAATAAAACCTCCGTTTTTCTTCATATCTTCCGACATTTGCATCGGATTCACCGTGATCGCTGTATAGAAATAAGTAAATGCAACGATCAGGACGAAGAACGTGAAATTATACCAAAAACCGGTCATGTTAGAAAAAGCAGCGATAAAGCCGGACATAGAGTCGGACGCTGCATAATTAGCAAACGAGATCGGCAACAACATAATCGCCTGAGCGAAGATGATCGGCATAACACCGGCTGCATTGATCTTCAAAGGAATGTACTGACGAACACCACCGTATTGCTTGTTTCCTACGATTCTTTTAGCATACTGCACAGGCACCTTACGGGTTCCCTGTACCAATAATATCGTGCCGCAGAATACGAGGAACAAGAAGATGATCTCGATCAACAGTGCTACCAGACCACCGCCTTGTTGTCCGACACGGGAAGTGAGTTCCGCAACGAACGCAAAGGGCAAGCGGGCAATAATTCCGATCATAATGATGATGGAGACACCGTTTCCAATTCCTTTGTCTGTAATTCTTTCACCTAACCACAAAACAAACATTGAACCTGCTGCCAAGATAGCAACAGACTGAAGTGTAAAGAAAAAACCTTTTATCACAAAAAATTCCGGTTGAATCTGTGCATGCAAGTTGGTAAGATACGCAGAACCCTGTAGAATCAGAATGACAATGGTCAGATAACGGGTAATCTGGTTGATTTTACGCCGTCCGCTCTCACCTTCCCGCTGCATACGTTGAAAATAAGGAACTGCAATCCCCAGTAACTGAACAACGATCGAGGCCGAGATATAAGGCATAATACCTAAGGCAAATATCGACGCGTTAGAAAACGCACCCCCGGAGAACATATCCAACAAACCCAACACACCGGTAGAGGTCTGTTTTTTCAATGCTGCTAATCCGGCAGGGTCGATACCCGGCAGTACCACCTCTGTACCAAGTCTGTAAACGAGAATTAATCCCAGAGTCATCAGAATCCGGTTTCTTAATTCATCAATTTTCCAAATGTTCTTTAATGTATCAAATAACTTCATAAGTTCTTTCCTATTTATAAGTTTATAAAGTTTATAAAGTCAGTAAAGCTATAAAGTTATCTATCCCCACAACCTTATAAACTTTATGAACCTTATGAACTTTACAAACTCGTTTCGTTTTATAAAACGACTACCGATCCGCCAGCAGCTTCGATGGCAGCAACAGCTGATTTAGAGAAAGCATCTGCTTTAACTTCCAATTTAGCCGTCAAAGCACCGTCGCCCAATACTTTCAGAAGATCATTTTTAGATATCAATCCGGCATTTACCAGCACATTTTTATCTACCGCCGTCAGATTATCTCTTTCAGCCAATGCCTGAAGCATGCTTACATTGATCGCCTTATAGTTTACGCGATTTATATTTTTAAAGCCGAATTTCGGTACACGTCTCTGCAAAGGCATCTGACCTCCTTCAAAACCTATCTTGGTATGATAACCAGATCTTGATTTAGCTCCTTTATGTCCTCTTGTAGAAGTACCTCCTTTTCCAGAACCCTGTCCGCGACCAATTCTTCTTTCCCGGTGAGTCGATCCGCAGGCTGGTTTTAAGCTACTTAAATCCATTTTATTTTCGTTAAAATAGTTTGACAATTACTTTACTTCTTCCACACGTACCAGATGGTTTACTTTCGCAACCATACCGAGAATCTGCGGAGTAGCTTCCTGTTCAACACTGCTATTGGTTTTTTTCAATCCCAATGCCTGTAAAGTGCCTACTTGAGTTTTAGTGCTACCGATCTTACTTTTTACTAATGTAATTTTAATCTTTGCCATGATTACTCAAATATTATCCGTTAAACACTTTATCCAGCCCAATCCCTCTTTGCATAGCAATCGTGCGGGCATCTCTCATTTCTTTCAATGCTGCAATGGTTGCTTTTACAAGGTTGTGAGGATTGGATGAACCCTTACTCTTCGCAAGCACGTCATGGATACCGGCACTTTCAAGCACGGCACGCATAGCACCACCTGCCTTTACTCCGGTACCGGAAGATGCCGGCTGCATATATACCTGAGAACCACTGAATTTAGCTACCTGCTCGTGAGGAATTGTTCCGTTCTTGATAGGCACTTTAATCAGGTTTTTCTTTGCGGATTCGATCCCTTTGGAAATTGCAGTAGTCACTTCATTCGCTTTACCTAATCCCCAACCTACGATTCCGTTTTCATCACCTACAACTACGATAGCTGCAAAGCTGAATGTTCTACCCCCTTTAGTAACTTTGGTCACACGGTTGATTGCAACCAATCTGTCCTTCAGTTCTAAGTCAGTATTATTTATCTTCTGTTCCATTCTTTACTAACTTTTAAAAATTAAGACCACCGTTACGGGCAGCGTCAGCCAATGCTTTCACTCTTCCGTGATATAAATAACCGTTTCTGTCGAAAGTAACCAAATTGATCCCGGCAGCTTTTGCCTTTTCAGCAACAGCAGCACCAACGGCAGTAGCCTGTTCGATTTTAGTTCCTTTTGTAGCAGCAAACTCTTTGCTCAATGATGAAACAGATACCAATGTTTTACCTGCATTATCATCTATCAGCTGTACAGAAATCTGCGTATTAGAACGATAAACGCTCATACGGGGTCTTTCAGCTGAACCGGAGACAATCTTACGAATTCTCCTTTTTATTCTTAATCTTCTTTCTTCCTTAGTTAAAGCCATAACTTTTACTTACTTTAGGTGATTAAACTTTAGCTGATTTACCTGCTTTCCGACGAACTTGTTCACCTACGAAGCGAATACCTTTACCTTTATAAGGCTCCGGTTTACGGAATGAGCGGATTTTTGCAGCTACCTGGCCGATAAGTTGTTTGTCACAACTTTCCAGAGTAATAATCGGATTTGCACGTTTTTCCGTTACTGCAGAAACTTTTACTTCTGCCGGCAATTCAAGGAAGATAGAGTGAGAATATCCCAAACCGAGTTCGAGGATCTGCCCTTCATTGCTTGCGCGGAAACCAACTCCGACAAGTTCCTGCTGGATCTTATAGCCTTCAGAAACACCTACAACCATATTGTGGATCAAAGCACGGTAAAGACCATGCTGAGCTTTATGTTCTTTATCTTCTGTATGACGTGCAACATGCACTTCGTTCTCATCAACTGTAACGGTCAGGTCTGAACTTACTTTTTGCGAGAGTTGTCCTTTCGGACCTTTAACCGTGACGGTGTTATCAGGATTTACAGCTACTGTAACTCCTTGTGGTATATGAATCGGTAATTTCCCTATACGTGACATTTCTTCTTCACTTTATAAATTAATACACATAACACAATACTTCACCGCCGATATTACGCTGGCGAGCTTCTTTGTCTGTCATCAATCCCATTGACGTGGACAAAATAGCAATTCCAAGGCCATTCAACACACGCGGCATTTCTTCCACGTTTGTATAACGACGCAAACCCGGTTTGGATACCCTCACCAATGATTTGATTGCCGGAACTTTTGTCTCGGGATGATATTTCAAAGCAA
>UQTM01000038.1 GCA_900544025.1 uncultured Odoribacter sp. | reverse complement strand
GCGGCACGTCCCGACCTGGTGCTCACCGGGCGTACGCTGATGGGGCACGAGAGCGCCAAAAACCAGCAGTTGGACGACCATTATTTCGGCTCTATCCCCACGCGGGTAATTGCTTTTATGAAAGACCTGGAGTATGAGTGCTTGAAACTGGGGATCCCGGTGAAAACCCGCCACAACGAGGTTGCCCCGAACCAGTTCGAGCTTGCGCCGATTTTCGAAGAGACGAATTTGGCGAACGATCATAATCAATTGCTGATGTCCACCATGAAGGTGGTGGCACGCCGCCATTGTTTCCGGGTGCTGTTGCACGAGAAACCGTTTAAGGGAATCAACGGATCGGGCAAGCATAACAACTGGTCGCTGGGGACGGATTCCGGGGTGAATTTGCTGGCTCCGGGGCGTACTCCGCAGGAAAACCTGCAATTTATCACGTTTTTGGTGAATATCCTGATGGCGGTGTATAAACGGAACGGACTGTTGAAAGCCTCGGTGATGAGCGCCACCAATACCCACCGCCTGGGTGCGAACGAAGCGCCTCCCGCTATCGTGTCGGTATTTTTAGGTTCGCAGTTGTCGGCAATCCTCGATAAAATGGTTTCGGGCGATTCGGAAGAGGTGATCGAAATGGATAAAAAGGCGGGATTCCGGATGGGCGGGATTCCCCATATTCCGGAGTTGTTCCGGGATACGACCGACCGGAACCGCACTTCGCCTTTTGCCTTTACCGGTAACCGTTTCGAGTTCCGGGCGGTAGGTTCGTCGGACAATTGCGCCGATGCCATGATTACCCTCAACACGGCGGTGGCTTTCCAGTTAAAAGAATTTAAGGGAGATGTAGATAAATTAATCGGCGAAGGGCTTACCAAAGAAAATGCTATCTTTACAGTATTGAAACGGTATATTGTGGCTTGCCGCCCGATTCATTTCGAAGGGAACGGTTACAGCGAGGCCTGGAAAGCCGAAGCGGTGCGCCGGGGACTGGATTGTGAAACCAGCGTTCCCGTGATCTTCGACCGTTTGCTGGACCCGGAGAGTGTGGAGATGTTTACGGAAACGGGGGTACTGAATCCGGTGGAAATTCAGGCGAGGGCAGAGGTGAAGTGGGAAACTTATACGAAGAAAGTGCAGATCGAAGCCCGTATCCTGGGCGACCTGGCGATGAATCATATTCTTCCGGTGGCTTCCCGTTATCAGAGTATGCTGCTCGACAAGGTGAGCCGTTTTATGGCGATTTACCCGAAGGAAAAAGCGCAGGAGCTGGCCGCCCAGGATTTGCAGCTGATCGAGAAGATCGCCGGACATATGAATTTTATCCAAATCGGGGTAGAGGCAATGGTGGAAGCCCGGAAGGTGGTGAATAAGATCGAGGGCGAACGGGAGAAAGCTATTGCTTACCACGATAAGATCGCCCCGACTTTCGACGAAATCCGGGCACATATCGATAAGCTGGAATTGATTGTGGACAATGAGATGTGGACTTTACCGAAATACCGGGAACTGTTGTTCCTGAGATAAATACAGGCTTGCGGCAGTCCCCGGCACATATCTGCCGGGGAGCGGCGGGTGAAGAGGTTTAACTTTATATTTTAAAATGAGCGACGCAATAAAACACGAATGCGGTATAGCGATGATACGGTTATTGAAACCGTTGGATTATTACCGGGAAAAGTACGGGGATGCTTTGTGGGGATTGAATAAGTTGTATTTGCTGATGGAAAAGCAGCATAACCGGGGGCAGGAGGGGGCAGGTATGGCCGCCGTGAAGCTGAATGCCGCACCCGGCGAGGAGTATATTTTCCGGGAAAGGGCGGAAGGAACCGGGGCTATACAGGATGTGTTTTCGGCGGTGCACCGCGCTATGGCCGATTTCCGAAAGACCGAGCCGGAAGCCCGTACGGGCGATTTGCCTTTTGCCGGGGAGCTGTATATGGGGCATTTGCGTTACAGCACCACCGGGCGTTCGGGTATTTCTTACCTGCATCCGTTTTTGCGCCGCAATAACTGGCGGAGCCGTAATCTTTCGCTGGCGGGTAATTTCAACCTGACGAATGTGGATGAGGTTTTCCGTTATATTGTGGCTCGCGGCCAGCATCCCCGGCACAATGCCGACACATTCATTATCTTGGAGCAGCTGGGTTATTTGCTGGATTACGAGGTGGAGCGGCTGTGCCAGCGTTTTAAGGCGGAAGGGTTGAGCGGGCAGGCGTTGAACGATGCGATAGAGAAGCATGTCGATATAGAGCATATCCTGAAAGAGGCTTCCGCACTTTGGGACGGAGGATACGTCATTACCGGGCTGACCGGTAGCGGCGATCTGTTCGCTTTCCGCGATCCCCAGGGAATCCGCCCGGCGTTCTACTATCAGGATGAGGAGGTAGTGGTGGTGGCTTCCGAGCGTCCGGTGATCCAAACGGCGTTCGACCTTCCGGTGGGAACGGTGCAGGAATTGTTGCCGGGGCAAAGCATTGTGGTGAGGCGCGACGGGCAAGTGGCTTTGCAACAGATTCACCGGGCGGAACACGTTACGCCCTGTTCGTTCGAACGTATCTATTTTTCGCGGGGAAGCGATAGCGATATTTACCGCGAGCGGAAGGAATTGGGTCGTTTGCTGACGGACACCATTTTGAAAACGGTGGGATATGACCTCGACCATACGATTTTTTCCTTTATTCCGAACACGGCGGAAATTGCTTATTACGGGATGATGCAGGGATTGGAATCGTGGCTGGATAAGCAGAAAAGCGAATTGATCTGCGAACAGAAGGATATTCTGAATTGCAATCAGATCCGGGAGATCGTGGCGAAGCAGGTGCGCACGGAAAAGCTGGCGATCAAGGATATAAAATTGCGTACGTTTATAGCGGAAGGAAACAGCCGGAACGATCTGGCCGCCCATGTTTACGATACGACTTACGGAACGGTGCGGGAAGGTGTGGATTCGGTGGTGGCGATCGACGACAGCATTGTGAGGGGCACTACTTTGCGGCAGAGCATTATCAAGATTCTTTGCCGGCAGAAGCCCCGCAAGATCGTGATCGTATCGTCCTCCCCACAGGTACGCTATCCGGATTGCTATGGGATCGATATGTCGAGAATGGGCGAGTTCATTGCGTTCAACGCCGCCATTACCTTATTGCGGGAACGGGGGATGGAAAGCGTGATCGGGGAGGTGTACCGTAAATCCAAAGCCCAGCAAGGATTACCCAAAGAGCAGGTGGTGAATTATGTGAAAGAAATCTATGCGCCTTTCAGCGATGAAGAAATATCCGATAAAATAGCGGAAATGATTACTCCGGAAGATTGTCCTTCGGAAATTAAAGTGGTGTATCAAACCATTGAAAATCTGCACCGGGCTTGCCCGGCACATTCCGGCGATTGGTATTTTTCCGGAAATTATCCTACTCCCGGCGGCAACCGGTTGGTGAACGAGGCTTTTATCGCCTGGAAAGAAGGAAAAGCCCGCAAGTAGGGGTGTGCTATGGAGCGGTGGAACGGAGAAACGGTAACTTTCGGGACTGTTTCTCCGTTTTTTTATCGGACGGTTCCGGCATGAGGGCGAATTTGAGCCGTCGTCCGGTACACTTCCTTCGGTTTTTATTAATTTTGCAAAGTCTAATTTAGAAACAGTGATACAACGGTTAAAAACATGGATGTTGCCCCTGGCTATGCTGAGCGGGGCGTTTTTTTACGAATTTTTCCAGCGATTGGCTTTTCTGACTCCTTACCTGATTTTCAGTATGCTGTTTATCACTTATTGCAAGCTGTCGTTCCGGGATTTGCGTTTTTCGCCATTGCACCTCTGGCTGTTGCTGATCCAGATTGCGGGGAGCGTGCTGATCTACGGCCTGCTGGTGTGGTTCGATCCCATACTGGCACAAGGGATGATGATCTGCGTGCTGGCTCCCACGGCTACCGCTGCCGCCGTCATTACCGGGATGCTGGGGGGGAGCGTGGCCTGCCTGGCTGCCTATACGCTGGTGAGCAGTCTTACCGTTGCGCTGGTTTCGCCCGTTATTTTTTCGTTGTTGGGCAGCCATAGCGAAATGCCTTTCTGGGATTCGTTCTTTTATATCTGCCGTCAGGTGATGCCGTTGCTGGTGTTACCGTTTGCCTGTGCCCTCGCTTTGGAAAAATTGCTGCCCGCTTTGCATCGGCAGCTGAAAAGGTTGCAGGTGCTATCGTTCTATCTGTGGGGATTGGGATTGACGATCGTGATGGGGAAGACCGTTTATTTCGTCATGCAGCAGGACAGTTCTAATTATGCGGAAGAGTGGTTGATCGCTTTGTTCGCCCTGCTGGTCTGCGTGCTTCAATTCTGGGGCGGGCGTTATATCGGCAGGCGATTTGGAGATACGGTGGCCGGCGGTCAGGGGCTGGGGCAGAAAAATACCATTCTGGCGATCTGGATGGCACAGGTCTATTTAAGCCCTTTGGCTTCCATTGCCCCTGCCGCTTATGTGGTGTGGCAAAATTCGATCAATAGCTATCAGTTGTGGAGAAAGAGAAAAAAGGGAACGATCTAAAAATGTAGTTGCAAAATGGCCGAACCCAAAAGAAAATAACGATTGGCGCTATTCTCTTTCTTCGTTTGGCCGTTGAATATCAACGAGGACTATCATCGAGATTTATTCTTTCCCAGTTCTAAGGTCAATAATGCTTTCTTGGCATCGAGTCCACCCCCGTAGCCGGTAAGCGAATGGTCGCTCCCGATCACACGGTGGCAGGGCACAAGGATAGAAATGGCATTGGCCCCGTTGGCATTGGCTACGGCACGAACGGCTTTAGGCATATCCAGCCGCGTTGCCAATTCCCGGTAGGATAGGGTAGTGCCGTAAGGAATTTCCAATAGTTTATGCCATACCTTTTTTTGAAAGTCCGTACCCACAAAAAGCAGAGGAATGTCGAATACCGTCCGCTTGCCATCGAAATATTCGTCTAACTGTTTGCCGGTTTCCCGGATAATATCCGATGCCTTTTCTTCGTAATCGGCTTGCAGAATCTTCCGTAATCTTACATCTACTATATCCCGGTGCTTTTCGACAGCCCAGTCACACAGGCACAATTTCCCCTCGAACGAACCGAGCATCAAATCTCCGCACGGTGAATGATAACGCTGTATCTGAATCGTGTTTGAGGGTTTCATGCAGATTTTACAAGGTCTGTAACCTGCATTTGCCGCCTGTTCGGGCGTATCGAACAGTACGATATTTTTTTCGTGCGGTTTTCTTGCTTTACAGGACGGTTTACATACAATCCCGGTGGATTTTACACCATAACAAAATTTTCCGTCATAACTGCTGTCACGATTCATGATTGCTTTGATCTTTTCTTCCCTTTCCATTTGAAGTCTTTATTTTAGGTTCGTAATATCGCCTGATTTCTATTACTTGTTATAATTGGCATCTTCCCAAAATCGGTCGGCAATGTCCGATGCTTTTCGGGCGTTTCTATCTATGATACATTCAACCAATTTCTCATGCAGGGGTTGTGAATCCAGGAAATGTCCGGTATCGTCGTAAATATGACTGTAACCTTTTTGCAAATGAATGGAAGCCGATCTGTATAATTCGAAAAGAATCTCGTTATGAGTCGCCCTGGCAACCGCTACATGGAAATGAATGTCTGCTTCGATACATTCTTCCAGCAGATTGGCTTCGGCGGAAATCTTTCGTTCCAGGATATATTTTTGAATATCTTTTAAATCCTGTTCCGTGCGGTGCAGCGCAGCCCTTTCAGCGATAGCTGCTTCTAAAATCTTCCGTACATCGTACAAATCCTGAATGTCAGCCCGTTTTAAACGCTGCTCGAATGATTCGCTTGCCGGCATCTGATTTTCTACAAACGTGCCACGTCCTTGCTGTACACTCAAATATCCCCTGTCTAATAACATTTTAACGGCTTCGCGAACGGTAGAGCGGCCAACACCGAAAATTTTCATAAGTTCGGGCTCGATAGGAAGTTTATCCCCTTCTTTCAGCTTTCCTTCCGTAATTTGCTTTCGAATTTGTTCTGCCACTTCTTCTGCTAAAGACTTTTTTTGGATAATCGAATTTGTTTCCATATTAATCATATCATAATATCATCTGATGAATTAGGCAAAGATAGAAGTTTATTTTCTATGAACAAATTGTAAAGAAACTCTTTTTATCTTAAACCATAATGTACACGTTTTCTTTCCCCAAAAGAGTTTCGTTTATTTCTTTGCTTATATATTAAAACGGACTGAACCTATTTAGGCTGTTTCTGTGCCTAATCCGCAAGGATTGGATCACTCGACGACAGGCGGTAGAATAAGTGCCGGAGAAAAGAGAAGCGATCTTTTTCTTTTCGCCGGCTTTCTTTTGGTGGCTGTCTGTCTTTGGGTCTTTGCACGTAATCCCGTCACTAAGCGAATTTCTTCGTTCTTGGGTACTATTCGGTTATCCGCTATTCGTAATAGACAGATTTTTCTTTGATAATCGGATCGATACACCGATTGATATATGATCTGTGGCAAAATTCGATCGCTTTTTTCCAGTTGTCGTGGAAAAAGCATAGGAAAATCGCTAGGTTCCGTATAGGTGGGCATCGGGCGGAAAATAATCCCTCACCAGGTGAATGGATGGCTTTTTTTCTATATTTGTATTCTGAGATCGTGAAAATAAATAGTTATAACACCCCTATGATGAAACAATCGATTGCTTGTTGCGGACTGGATTGCGAAAGTTGTGATGCCCGTATCGCCACCGTTAAGGACGATAATGATTTGAGAGAGAAAACCGCCCAAAAGTGGAGCGCCATGAACAATGCTCCGGAAATCACTGCGGCAACCATAAATTGTATGGGGTGCCGCGCAGACGGAGTGAAGTTTGCATATTGCAGCGATTATTGCGAAATCCGCAAATGTGTGCATGAAAAGGGATTTACTACCTGCGGCGATTGTGAGGAATTGGATCATTGCCGGACTGTTGCCCCTATTTTTCAGCATGCTCCCGGCGCAAAGGAAAATCTTCTCTCTTCGGCAACGCTTTAAATACAGCAGTATATGCGTACGGGATTATCCCCCTCTGTGAAGCCTGAAGAATTTTCTGCAAAAACAGAAATGTGAAGCGGCCGTTTAATCCTTTTATCGGTCTGAAAAACCCATAGATAAAGCATTTCTGTTGTAAATGGCTAAACCTGTGAAAGGCAGAGCGGTGCCCGGAGAACCAAAGGGGTTATGAACGGTAACATAAAGTTACGGCACGAAGTGAGCCGTTCGATATATCTATAAGCGGCGGTTAAACTGAAAGGGATTTAGTTGCGCCTGTTTGCCTCCGGCAGATCGGGTGCACATAAAAATTGTAATAGAGGTTGTTATGATAAAGGAAATTGCAGGATTTGCGTATGATTGTAAAAATGCAGATGCATTGGCAGATTTTTATGTAGAACTTTTAGGCTGGGAAAAGATTTTATCGGGAAACGGATGGGCAGGCTTACGTTCCCCGCAAGGCTGGATATTCGCCTTTCAGGAGATCGAGGAGTATGTTCCTCCGGTCTGGCCCTGGGAAGCGGGTAAGCAACAACAAATGGCTCATATCGATTTTTGGGTTGAAGATTTAGAAGAGGCGGTTTTACACGCTTTGAAATGTGGGGCTAAAAAATCGGAGGTGCAATATTTCGAAACTTCGGTTACCTTGTTCGATCCCGAAGGCCATCCGTTTTGTCTCAGTACGGTGAAACAATAATGTTGCGTGCCGCCTCTCCCCGGAGCACGCCCGATAGATCTTTCCGGTAATAAAAAATCGTTTTTTCTGCGGATTCGTCTTAGCGGGTGAAAATTTGAATGATTTTTACCGTATCTTAGGGGAAATTGAAATCGTGATTTTATGGATATAAGAGAATTGATGCTATCGGGAAAAATGTATAACGATCTGACCGACGAGCTGGTGAAGCAGCGGGAACAGACGGTTTTTCTGACGAATGAATATAATCGGAGTTTCGGGCAGGAAGGGGTATATCGGGAAGCCATCCTGCGGAAATTTTTAAAATCGATAGGCGAGGAAGTACATTTCGAACCTAATTTCCGGTGCGAGTTCGGTTTTAATATCACGATCGGCAATCATTTCTATGCCAATTTCGACTGTATTATGCTCGATGCCAATACCATCACCATCGGGGATCATGTATTGATAGGCCCGCGGGTGGGGCTCTACACCGCCAACCATGCCATCGATGCCGGGGAGCGGATCGCCGGGGGATGCTATGCCCGCCCGATTGTGATCGGCGACGGTGTTTGGGTGGGTGGAAATGTAGATATTATGGGCGGTGTGGCCATAGGGGAAAACTCGATTATCGGGGCCGGGAGCGTGGTGACGAAAAGCATTCCCTCCAATGTGATCGCCGCCGGGATACCTTGCCGGGTGATCCGGGAAATTACGGAACAGGATAAAACCGGATTTACGGTGAAAGAATAACCCGCTACTTTTTTCCCGGCAGGGCGATCCCGTTGTAAAAACCGGGAAGGGCGAGCCGGAACAATAGCGAAAATTATAATAAGGAAGGGATGTATTAAAGAACAGGACTCCGGCATTAGCCGAAGTCCTGCTTTAATAAAACGGATTACCATTTTCCTCTATAATTTTTAGCACCTTTCACCATTTTGGCAAAAGATCTGTCCCGCATCCTTTTTTCATGTTCGGAGGCGGAAAAATGCCGGGCTTCTTTGCGAAGTTTCAGGTAACTTTCATATACACTTCTCTCTAAAGTTCCGTTCGTCACCGCTTCGCTGACCGCACAGCCGGGTTCTCCGGTATGTGTGCAATCCGCAAAACGACACGATTTCTCCCAATCGGACAGGTCTAAAACGGAAGACAGCACTTCGCCGCTCCCGGAGGTAAGACCGAATTCCCTTACTCCGGGAGTGTCTATCAAAACACCGGAGCCGCCGAGTAGCACCATCTCCCGGCGGGTGGACGTGTGTTTCCCTTTCCCGGTGGAATGGCTCAAAGAAGAGGTGGTCAATAACTCTTCCCCGCAGAGGGCATTGATGAGGGAACTTTTGCCTGCGCCGGACAGCCCGACCAATACGATGGTTTCCCCCTGCCGTACGGATTCCCGGAGCTTGTCTATGGTTTCCGGGCGGAGTATGCTGGTGATGAACACCGGCATTTTATCCGATAGGTATTTCAGGAGGTCGGCGTTCTCTTCTTCGCCGTTTTTTAGGTCGGCTTTGGTTAAGACCAGCACGGGCTGGATTTCCTCTTCCAGCATTTGCACCATGAAGCGCTCTATCCTGCGGACGTTGAGCGGGTTGTCCCGGCTCTGCACGATGAATGCCTTATCCACGTGAGTAGCCAGGATTTGTTTGTCCGATACGGTTCCGCTTTTGCGGCGGTAAAGCGTATGGCTGCGCGGCAGTATATCGGTAATCACTCCCTTGTCCTGGCCGGTAGGCTGAAAAATCACCCAATCTCCGGTGCAGGGATACTCTTCGGGCGTTTTGCCGTAAAGGATATTTCCGGTCAATTCACAGAAGTAAATGCCGTTCTCTGCCGTCACTTCATAACAGGTTTTATGAGTTACGCTCACTCGCCCGTGGGGCAGGTCTTTGAACGGTGAAGTTTGTTTGTGGCGGGACAAAATTTCGTCCCAGCCGTATAATGATAATTGATTCATTGTTTTTTGTTTTTTGTTTTTTGTTTATTCCGGTTTCCGGGCGATGAAAAATACATAACCGAAGAACTCTTTATTCATTTGGTAAAGAGCAACATCTTCTTTTTGGAATTTTACAAGATCGGTTGCTGCCGGACTATTGTGGTGCCGCTTCAGGAATATATCCATATATTCCGTCATAGGCGAATAATAGTTGTCCGTCCAGCAATATTCGGGCAGGATAAAATGAGCCACCGGTTTGTAGCCCAGTCGTTCGATAATATCGATTTTCCCGGAAATCTGGCTGATTTCCGGAAAGTTTACCGAAAAGTAATCCAGTTGTGCGGGACGGGCTGCCGATAGCCAGCAACACTCCGATACAGCGATATAGCCACCCTTTTTAAGGAAGCGTTTCCATTCTGCGAACCCTTTTTCAAAGCCGATGTTATAGATAGAGCCTTCCGCCCAAATCAAATCGAGCGATTCGTCTTCGAAAGGAAGATTGGTCATGGAGGTGAGTATTGTTTTCACCCTGTTCTCCAGTCCCAGCCTTGCCATTCGCCGGTTTAACTCTTCTATCATTTCCGGCAACAGATCGTTGGCGATGATCTCTGCTTCGGTATGCGTAGCGAGTACCCGCGTTTGTGCTCCGGCACCGCATCCGATGTCCGCGATGCGCTTCATCGAAGAGAGTTCCGGTATAAAGCTCAGGGCTTTTTCGGTTTGTTCGTCGGCGCCGGGGCCTTGACGGTTCAGTTCTTTAAAGTAGTCGGCTATTATTTTTAAATCGAAATTAGTAATAATTGGATTTTTTTTGTCCATGATGTTTATAAAATTTTATATGCCGTTATAGCACAGGCGTATAGATACCTGTTTACGGTCTTTTTTTGTTTGTAAATAAATCAATAGAAAAATATCCGAACAATATCTGTCGTTCAGAAAAATGGAAAGAATAATCTACGAAAGCCGCAGATTATTTACAGGACAATATCCTTATGTGAGTTTGAGAAATTAAACATACAATTGTTTTAGTCGGGACAAAGATATACAAATATTTATAGAATGGAAATATGGACTGAATTTTTAGCCATTCTTACAAATTTATATAAAATCAAATGGATTTTAAAGACGCCTTTTGATTGCGGATAAATAGTCTTTTATCCTTAAGAGGCAGAAAGCAGGCTGTTCTTGTTTTATCCGGTTGTTTTTCCAATGCCGGAGGAAAGTGTGAGAACCGTGTTTTCGGATTATGGTAAAGAGAAGAAAAATGATCGTAACAGAAATAAAAAACAGATACTATTAATTTACAAATTGTTTTATGTGTATTTCTATTTTAAATATTATTGTTAAATTTGAAAGAATAAATATTGAACGATAAAACTCTCCAAGACAACTCGTGAATATGTCAGTGTGTAATTAAAAAATGGTGATTATGAAAAAATTTAAAATTTTATTCGGTATAGCTATTGTGGCTATGGGAATGGGGTTTTCGGCCTGCCAGCAAGAAGAGGTTTTGCCGGAGCCGACCGCCCCGGAACAAACGACTAAACTGGGCGAACATTCCAACGGAGTGCTTGCAGGTACTATATTTTTGTCCGACATACCTGCCGGGTATGAATCTTGTTTTAAGGATCTCCCTTATTTAGGTTATTGTACCAGTCATATAACGGAAAAGAAGTATTATATTCAGAATGATAAAACAGGCGATGCTCTCGGTATTATGGGATGGTCTGACGATCAGTATGCTTTTGTTATGAGAGAGAGTAAGCCTTCTTATCCGTCGGGTGAGTACCTGATTCCCTATTCAATAAGCTGTAATATTAGCGATGTCGTTATGCCTGTGGAATCTGTCGGACCAGGAAGTGATTCCGGATTGGGCGGATTTTATAGTGGATATTTCGGTATGTACACATTACCCCAGAGCAGTCAGGCTACCCAGGTTGTATTTACAATTCATTATAAAGTAAGAAAATAGGCGAACCGAAAATCGGGTCTTGGAGTAGTGCTGTATTTTCAGTGTAGCTCGGGTTTTATAGACGAGAAAGGGCGTTCCAATGCAGGAACGCCCTTCTTTATGATTTATCCGTGGGAAAAACACCCGGTCGATAAGCGGGAACGATACTCCTTCGATGCGTATTCATGCCGTGAATTTCGTATCCCTATGCTTTGCGGCTATCCGGCATTAGCGCATTTCCCGGTTTTTTCTTGTCCATTTGATCGTGCGGCCTTCCGGAATGTCTAAGTTCGGATTGCTCCGGGTGCGGCTGACATCCGCTTTCGGACCGGGAGTCAGCGGGCTGTTTTCCAGTACATGCCTTACCCTTACCCGCTGGTCGGAAGTGAATCGGTTCAGGTACGAGAAATCGTAGTCCATGATGTTGTATGAAGTGAATTCCACGCCTTCGGGGCTGGTACGGAGTGCCAGCTGGTTGAAAGGCAATGCATGTGTAAGCGAGCCGAGCCAGGCTTCATAAGCCGCCCGGTCGTAAGTTTCCGTATCGTCGCAATAATCGGTGGGGTTTTTATCTTCGATAAACACATGGAACAAGCCGAGGTAATGCCCCAGTTCGTGTGTCAGGGTCAGGGTCAGATCCGGCACTTTCAGGCTGGAATGTTCGGTGAGGGCGAATTTGTTATTGACACTCACGCAATGCGGATAAGACGGCTGTAACGTGGGATCGGTCACATAGCGGTCGCCGTATTGAAGTCCTGCCAGGCTGTTGCTGCTGAGCGTGTAGGGCAGGTAAGAGATACCCAATGTATTCTGCTCGCTAAACGTATAGACGAAGATGTTGATGTAGTTATTCAAATCCCAAACGTAGGGGATGACATTTTTATCTTTCATAAAGACATCGCAGCTTATCGTCGTGGAAGACGGCCATTGTATTCTTTCGATGCCCGGCTCTGCCAGCTCGTTGCCTTCGGGGTCGTGGGTGGCGAGGGTAAATTCCAGGTTCATGTCGATGCTGTTGTTGGCGTCGGCATACATGGCGTTACATTCGCCGACGATCCGGTAAATCCGTTCGGCACTTATATTTTGTTCCGCAGAATTGGCGTCGTTGTATAAAATATGGAAAATCACCGGAAGTTTGTAATGGTATTCTGTTTCCGAGCCTTTTTGATTTACCCGTATGGCCTTGCGTACGTCGGGATTTTTTAGGACTAAAGTCGCAATACGTTCCTGGGACGAGATGTTCGCTTCGATAGCGAGCCTTAGGGTGTCGTTCCCGTTTCCGGTGAGCTTGTCCGGCTGGCACCAGTTTACCGCTCCGGTCACTTCCCATTCCATGTTGCTTTCCACGGGAACTTTCAGCACATGCGCTTCGCTGTCGAAATTGTAGATCGAGCCGGAAGGTAAATTCAATGTTCCGGGGTTGCGTTCGTCTGTGTGGCAGCCGACGAGCGACAATGCCAGGCAGAAAATGAATATGAATTGTAATCTCATGTTATTGTCCTGAAATTTAGTTCACAAATATAATTTATTTTGCGGAAAAAACAGGAAAGGCAAGAAACAATCGTTGGTTGTCGCTTGCCTTTTGTGCGTGGTTTGTTTGCCACATTGTGAGCTACTATAATTATTGGAGTTTCTTTATTTTTTCAGTCCAGGCTTTCACCCGTTCTTCGGTTTTTTCCGGCTCGTTGATTTCGTCGATCGGTAAACCTGCAAATTTCCCGTTTATTTCTGCTCCGGAATGTTCGAAGCTGTAACCGTCCACTTCCGTTTCTCCGGCAAACTGACAACCCGTATGTTGCAGTTCGTTGTATATCAGTCCGATGGCATCACAAAAACTGGTGCTGTATGTGGCCGAATCCCCGCATCCGAAAATGGCTACGGTTTTTCCTTCGAGTTTCATATCCTTTAATTTGAAAAGGAAATCGTTCCAGTCGTCCTGAAGTTCTCCTTCTCCCCAGGTGGAACAGCCTAACAGCAATATGCCGTAGGGCGTAACGGCTTCCACTTTTGTGTCCATCACATTGTGAATGTCTTCTTGGCCTACTCCTAACCGGGTGGCGATTTCTCCTGCAATTTCTTCGGTGTAGCCTGTGGTCGAACCGAAAAATATACCTATCTTTCTCATAAATTGTTTCGTTCATGCGATTATAGTTTTGTTTACGTAATAAAAAGAAAGTAAGATGTCCGATCGGGGGAAAAAATCCCTAATTTGGGTTAAATAAGGTGGCGAAATATTGCCGGACAGGGAAAAACGGACGTTGCTTGCGTATAAGGATTGAAATATGGAAATGAATCGGATATGATAATGTTATTCACGACGACGATAAGAACCGGAAACGGGGCGGTTAAAGGAAACGGAGAGGCTATCCCGCTGGAACGTATCCCGCAGGAGGCGGTGGACGTGCTGAAATATTTGCCTGAAAATGTGGTGATCGCGCACCGGGGCACGACGTATTGGGCGCCGGAGGAAACCGAGGCGGCTATGCGGTGGGCGAGAAATACGGGGGCGGATTACCTGGAACTGGATTTGCAGCGGACGAAGGACGGGGTGCTGATTGCTTTGCACGATGTGAACCTGCGCCGTACGACCGATGTGGAGGAAATTTTTCCCGAACGGGCGGATTGTCCGGTGTCGGCTTTCACGCTGGAAGAACTGAGGCGGCTGGATGCCGGAAAATGGTTTAATACGGTTTTTCCCGAACGGGCACGGGAGGGATTTACAGGATTGGACGTGCTGACGCTGGAGGATGTGGTGAAGATTGCAGAGGGCTACCGCATTGTGCGGGACGAGGCGGGAAAGCGGATTTACGGAAAGGACGGGGGCGACAGTCCGGTTACCCGGTACGAGCCCGATCCGGAAGATAACGGGAATCGTCCCGGTATTTACCCGGAAACGAAAGAGCCGCAATTGTTTCCCGGAATGGAGATCGATTTAAGGCGGGAACTGGAGCGTTTAGGCTGGTATCATCCCGATGCGTCGAAAATGAAGACGATTCCCGTGTTTGCCGGGAGGGTGGGGATTGCCGACACTCCGGCGCGGGTGATTTTGCAGACTTTTTCAGACGAAAGCCTGGCTGAGCTGCGCCGGGCTTTTCCGCGTTTACTCCCGACCTGTTTCCTGCTGTGGCTGGGGAACGAGGCATCCGACCTGAAAAGCAGGTCGCCCGAAGATTATGCAGCAAAAATCAATTACGGGATTAGCCGGGGAGCCGTGATACTGGGACCGAGCATCGGCGGCGCTCCGAATCATTACGACGATCTGCTCGAACCCTGGCAGGGGGCGATGATCCGCCGGGCGGGGATGCGGATACATCCGTATAGTTTCGATACGGAAGATCAGATGAAAGAATATACCGGAATAAAGGCCGGAAAACCGGAGTGGAACCGCACAGACGGCATGTTTACCAACCGGGCGGACGAAACGATCCGCTTTTACCGGAATTATTTATCCCAGGGCGTTCAGCGGTGGCCGGAACCGCCTGAGGCGGAAAAGGTGCTGGATGCCCTGGGATATAAGAAAGGGAGATAACCCGTTCAGTATTTGCATTGGCGGATGGCTTCCGTCAGCGCTTTAAAATCGTGTGGGAATACATCGCCGATGTTCCCGATGCGGAAGGTGTCGGCATCGGAAATTTTTCCCGGATAGATCACGAATCCGTGTTGTTTCAATTGTTCGTAGAATGAGCCGAAGTCGAAAGAACCGTGCGGGTAGAGGAAAGAAGTGATGATCGGCGACTGGCATTCGTCGGGCAACAGGGTTTTGAAACCGAGTGCGCGCATGCCTTCCACCAGGGTGCGGTGGTTTTCCCGGTAGCGACGGTAGCGGGCTGCGATGCCGCCTTCTTCCTGCAATTCTTTGATGGCCTGAAAAAAGGCACGTACGACATGGGTCGGCGAGGTGAAACGCCATTTGCCGTGTCCCTTTTCCATTTCATCCCATTGGGCATACAGGTCGAGCGACAGCGAGCGTGCCACACCCCGGCAGGCTTGCAGCTTGGTTTTCTGCGCGATGACAAAGGACATGCCCGGCACTCCCTGGATACATTTATTGGCACTGCTGACTAAAAAGTCGATTCCCAGCCCTTCGATGTCGATGGGTATGCCGCCGAAGCTGCTCATGGCATCCACGATCCAGGTCAGCCCGTGGGCTTTCACCACCGGGGCGAGCTGTTCGATCGGATTCAGGATTCCCGTTGTGGTTTCGCAATGGACAACCGACAGGTGGGTGATGTCCGGATGTTCCGCCAGTGCTTTTTCCGCTACGGCTGCCGTTACAGGTTCGGTTTCGTGCAGGCCGACCAGCACGTAATTCAGTTTCAGGTAGTCGGCGATTTGTGCCATTCGCTTGCCGTAGGCGCCGTTAGCCAGAATCAGGAGCTTATCCGAATCCTTCACGGCGCAGCCTAAAGTGGCTTCTACGCCGTATGTGCCGCTCCCCTGCAACAGCACGGTGGTATATCGGTCGCTGACTTTTGCCAGGTCTGCTAATTGCTTGCGGATTTCGGTCACTACGCCTTCGTTATAATCTTTGTCCCAGGTGCACCAGTCTTGCAGCATGGCTTCGCGTACGGTTTCCGAGGTGCTTAAAGGGCCGGGGGTAAGCAGTATATAATTTCTCATGGTATTTGTTTTTATTCGGTTTATTTATAATCGTTATTCAGCCGGGCATTGATTGTGGCAAGGGTTTCGGGCAGTTCACGGATGGTATCGATCACGTAGTGAGCTCCGGCATCGAGCATGCGTTTCCGCACTTCGTATTTCATTTTTTCCAATTGTCCGGGAGCGGTGGCGTCGTATTCATCCTGCGACAGTCCCAGTTCGTTACTTCCGGTGATAACCCCCACCGACCATACTTTGGCGTTGATCCCTTCTTTAATGTCGGCTATCGTGTCGCCGACTTTCACCACTTCATCCACCGAAGGGATCGCCAGATCGATCATGTTTCGGTAGATCATATAGGGAGCCGGACGTCCTGCGG
The DNA here is from genome assembly GCA_900544025.1 of uncultured Odoribacter sp. Classification (GTDB taxonomy): domain Bacteria; phylum Bacteroidota; class Bacteroidia; order Bacteroidales; family Marinifilaceae; genus Odoribacter. The sequence goes on along the minus strand of UQTM01000038.1, from coordinate 14,415 downwards.
GCAGGAGATCGGGCGTTACCAGATTGTCCACGGTATATCCCTGGGCTGCCGCTCCCGGACGGACCACATCCATCATCGCCTGTGTGTAGCCCGTGGTAGAGCCGATGCGGATGCCTTCCCTGCGTAAACCGTTCAGGGTGTCGATCACGCCCGGAATCGGAGCTGTGAAGTTTTCCAGCGAGGCGAACAGGTGTTTTTCAAAACTTTCGTACATTTCGTTTACATCCCGCATGTTCCATTCGCGTCCGTAAACCTCGTGGAACCGGGCGTTTACTTCCGGCATGCGGAGTATGGCCTTGATATGCTCTATTTTCAGCAATCCCATAGGCTCGCGGGCCTGACGGTAGGTGATCCGGATATTTTTTTCTTCAAAGATTTTCAGGAAAGCGTGCAGGGGAGCAAAGCAGCCGAAATCTACGGCCGTACCCGCCCAATCCATGATGATACAATTAACCTTTTTCATATTTTTCTGAATTTGAATAATATTGTTTTTAGCCGGTGTTCTCTGAACGGTTTGTAAATTTAGCGGGAAATGCCTGTGCTTGTTCTCTTCGTTCCACTTTTAAACTGCTTGCGGCAGGGCGGTCAGAGGAGGTACGGGGCGGGTTCCGGGCTGTTGTGCTTGAGTGCGTGGGAATTTCCTGCGATATTGTCCCCAAAGGCAGAACATCGCTCCGGTGAAAGCTACGCAGCAGAACAGGCTGACGCAGCCCGCCATCAGGTTGTAGAATTCCAGCCAGTCGATGTCCGGATGCATAAATTCTTTGACCGTCAGCACTAATACCGTTCCCGTGTAACCGATAAAGTCGATCAGGGCGATAAAGAAGCCGACGCAACCCCTGATCTTGAAACAGGCGATAAACCGGTCGAAAAAAATAGTCTGGAAGGTCAGGAAAGCGATGTACAGGCAAAGGCTTTGAATGAAAAGCCAGCTAAGAGGGCCGAGTTGCATGCTGTTGTAGCCGAAGGAGGTGATTCCCATGACGACCGATCCGGCAATGACCATAGAGAGCAGGAGTATCAGGCTTTTGATGTTGCTTTTCACGAACATCATCAATCCGAAGATACCTAATATAATCAGGGTGACTATGCTGTCGATGCGGGCGAAAATCCAGGAGGAATACGAGGATACGTCGAAGATATTCACTAAGAAATCTTCTTTGATATCGCGGAGAATCACCAGCAGGAAGTTGGCGGCCAGTAGAAGCGTCAGCATCGGCATATATTGGCGGAACAATTCCCAGCGCTGTTTGCCGTTCAGGGTTTCGCGCTTCGATTTGCTGGCGATGTCGTGTTCGTCGGGCTGTGGTAAACGGCTCAGGCTATACCCCAGCAGCAATAACAGGGGCAGGGCCGCTCCTCCGATCAGGGCGGGCATCAGAAATTGGTCTATGTGCAGGGTGTTCATCACAAACAGCCCGATGGATTTGGCCGTGCCGGAACTGAACACGATGCTGACGCCGAGCATGCTCGCCAGCAGATCGGTAACCCGCCGGCCTTCGATAAAGCTGAAAATCACCCCCCACATGCAGCCCAATGCCAGTCCGTTGAAGAACATGACGAGCAGATTATAAGGGGCCGGCAGGAGCCAGAAACCCACCAAGGCCAGTTCTGCCAGGATCGAAGCCAGGACGATGAATCGGAAACGGGTTTCTTTTTTGAGCTCGGAGATAAGTTTGATGCCGGCGAATTTGGCGATCAGGTAACCCAATATCTGGACGATGGTCACCGCTACCTTATAATCCACGTGGAAAAATTCCAATCCTTCGAAAGCGGCGGCAGTGTATGGTTTGCGCAGGGCATAGACCAGAGAGTAAGACAGCAGCGCCGCGCCTCCTGCCCAAAGGATGAACAGCAGGTCGGAGAGGCGTTTCCCGGAAACGGTTTTAGCAGTGGAAGAAAGATTCATATTTACTCGTTTTTTATTCTGCCCGGTGTGCCGGGAGAGATGTTTTTCTGTTTTCCGGAAGCAAAAGTAGAGGGAGGGAAGCGGTTAAAAAATGAATATCCGGGATTCATAAAATTCATTTTAAGCCCCCGGATTAAGTAATATTAATGTAACATTCATGAAACAGCATTGTCATGATATTGGATTTATTTTGCCGAAAATGGATAAAACCGTACTATTAAAAATCGAGGATATGAACGAATTTTTGGAAATATACCGCCGGATCGGGTATTTGCGTAACAAGGGGGTGAAAATGAAAGAGATCGCCGATCGCATCGACATGACTCCCAGCGTTTTGTCGTCGCTATATACCACCGTGTTCCCCGCTTATTTCGAGGCGGTGAAAAAAAGTTCCCCGGACGATGCTTTGGATTATGCGCTGTCGCAGGTGAATAATGTTTCCCGGAAGCGGCTTTTGGCGAATATCGGGATTACACGCCAGCTTTTGGCGGAGTTCGAGCCGGAAGAATGCGCGGAACGGACGGGAAGCCCTTTTGTGGGGATGCTGGGGGAAGAGATGCTGCAATCTACCCACAAAGCGGCTCCCTATTGCGGGCAGTATATGAGTTATAGCCTTTCGTCCTCTGCGGATAGTCTGAAAATAGAGCCTTTTCTGCTTGCGGTGGCCGACAACGGCGAGTATCTGAAAGTAGGGCGCATCAGCGCTTACCGCAGCATACAGTGGGGGGTGGGGATCGTGAGCGATTACCGGACTCTTTACCTTTCGTTCAGCGAAACGCCTGCGCCGCAACTGGCTTTGGTGACGATTTACCTGCAATTGCCCCTGCACGACCGTCCCGATATGTTGCGGGGGCTTTATATGACTTTGGATTACAATCACAATCCGATCGCTCGCCGCATTGTGTTCGTGCGTTGTTCGGAGCAGACGGATTTGGATTCTTTCCTCGAATGGAAGGGCGGGATTGTGGAGAAAGGAAATTTAACGGACGAGCAGCAGGTTTTTTATGATTATACCTGCCAGGCGGGGGATTATATAAAAATGTGTTCCGTTCCGTCGCCCCGGCTGGACTATTCCGACCTGACCAGGGAGAAAAAAATGCTGGAAATATAAAAATCCTTTTTTTTAGAAATGGTTTGTTTAAAATAGGGGTGTTGGTGAATAAAATTGTAATATTTTAAATCAATACCCCATATTTTATATGTTTGTAATTGTAAAATATTATATATTTGCAAAAAGTAACTCTAAAAACAGGGGGTATATATGAAATTTACAAAAATGCATGGAATCGGAAACGACTATGTTTATATGTATGGAACGGGCGATTCCATTGCGGATATTCCGGCATTGGCCCGGCGGGTGAGCGACCGTCATTTCGGGGTAGGCTCCGACGGGCTGATCCTGATCGATCCGTCCGACCGGTACGATTTCAGGATGCGGATGTATAATGCCGACGGTACCGAATCGGCCATGTGCGGAAACGGTTCCCGCTGTGTGGGAAAATATGTATATGACAAGGGGCATACCGGTAAAACGGAAATCGACCTGGAAACAGGGGCGGGAGTGCGGCATCTGACGCTTTTTCCGGAGAATGGAAAAGTAAAGTCCGTGCGGGTGGACATGGGGACACCCGAATTGTCGCCCGCCCGTATTCCGGTGGATCATGCGGGCGACCGGGTGGTGGATATGCCTTTTTACCTGGAGGCGGATGTTTTTCGTATCACTTGCGTGTCGATGGGAAATCCGCATGCGGTGATGTTTGTGGACGATGTGGATAAAATCGACCTGGAAGGGATCGGTAAGGTGCTGGAATGCCATCCGTTTTTTCCGCAGCGTACGAATGTAGAGTTCATACAGGTGATAAATCCCGGAGAGTTGAGGATGAGGGTGTGGGAAAGAGGAACGGGCGAAACGATGGCATGCGGAACGGGTGCTTGCGCTTCGCTGGTGGCGGGGGGTTTGAACGGGAAATGCGAACGGAAGGCCGTGCTTCATCTGCTGGGAGGCGACTTGCAGGTGGAATGGGGCGCGGATCATCATGTGTACATGACCGGAGCGGCGGAAACCGTGTTTGAAGGTGAGTTATACGAACTATAATAGAAAGGCTTATGGTATTGGTAAACGAACGATTTCTGGCTCTGCCGGAGAGTTATCTTTTTTCAGAAGTGGCGGCTAAAGTGGCTGCTTTTAAAGCCGGGCATCCCGAAGCGGATGTGATCCGCCTGGGCATAGGGGACGTTACCCGCCCGCTGACACCTGCGGTGATCCGGGCTTTGCATTCCGCTGTGGATGAGATGGCCGACGGCTCTACTTTCCGGGGATACGGGCCGGAACAGGGGTATGAATTTTTAAGGCAGACGATCATAGAGCACGATTTTGCTTCGCGGGGCGTGTCGCTGAGTGCCGACGAGGTGTTTGTCAGCGACGGGGCGAAGAGCGATACCGGGAATTTCACGGATATTTTGGCCGAAGGAAACCGGATTGCCGTGACCGATCCGGTGTATCCGGTGTATATCGATTCCAACGTCATGGCAGGGCGTGCCGGAGAGTTGCAGACGGGCGGTTGTTGGGATAAGATCGTGTATCTGACCTGCCGGGCCGAAAACGATTTTAAACCCGATTTTCCGGCGGAAATCCCGGATGTGATTTATTTGTGCTTTCCCAACAATCCCACCGGGGCGGCTTTGAATAAGCAGGAGTTGAAAGCCTGGGTGGATTATGCCCTGGAACACCGGGTGCTGCTTTTGTTCGATGCGGCTTACGAGGCGTATATTCACGAGGACGATGTACCTCACAGCATTTACGAGATAGAGGGAGCGAAGCGGGTAGCTGTGGAATTTCGCAGCTTTTCGAAAACAGCCGGATTTACGGGGTTGCGTTGCGGTTATACGGTGGTGCCCCATGAACTGAACGTATATGACCGGGCGGGGCATGCCGTAGAATTGAACCGCTTGTGGAACCGCCGCCAGTGTACGAAGTTTAACGGAACGGCATACATCATCCAGCGGGCTGCCGAAGCGGTGTATTCTCCGGAGGGACGGCGGGAAGTGGCGGATTTGATCGCTTATTATATGGATAATGCCCGCACGATCCGTGCCGGGTTGCTGGAGGCCGGGTTCAAGGCGTTTGGCGGGATCAATTCTCCTTATGTCTGGTTGCAGGTGCCCGAAGGCATGACATCGTGGACGTTTTTCGATCGCCTGCTGTCGGAATGCCATGTGGTAGGTACGCCCGGCGTGGGTTTCGGGCCGGGAGGGGAAGGGTATTTCCGCCTGACCGGATTCGGCGACCGGGAGCGAACGGAGCGGGCTATCCGGCGCATCTGCGAGTGGAAGCGGTAAGTGCTTTCGCTTTCATAAATGCGATGAAATAAAAACGGTCTTTCCTTTCTTTTATTTGAGGGGAAAGACCGTTGTTTTTATAAGGGGGCGTCCGGTTACTTCTGGACGATTTCGCCTTCCGGCGTGACGGCGAGCTTTATTTCGGAATTGCCTTTTTCCAATTCCAACAAGTAGTATGATTGGTCGGGTGTTTCCACAAAATGTGCGTCGTCGATCCGGTAGTCTTTGTAAGGCGCTTCGTCGAGTATGGCACTGACCGCTGCCGGGATGTCGTTTTTACGGACTTCCCAGGAAGTAGATATCCATTCGTTCCGGGGCGAGAATACGACTTCTTTATTTATCCCTTTGTCTAAGATGTCCACTTCCAGCATGCCGTTTTCTTCATCGGCTTCAATGATTACCGCTTTCGGGTATTTGAGGGTGATTTTATCCCTTACGGATTGATCTAAAGGCATGTAGGCGAGTTTTTGCTTTTTCTGCCTTTCGGTTATCACTTTCATCAATTCGCCGTTTTCGCTGTAATACAGTTCGGCTTCCTGTCCGTCTTTTTTCATTTCCAGCACGTAAACGGCAGGCATACCCGCCCTTTCGATTTTATCGATGTCGTCTTTTTTCCAACTGCTGTATTCGCCTTTCTCTACGTCGGAACGGATCGTTGCGGGCAGGGCTCCGTATTTCAGGTCGCTTTCCGTCATAATCCATTTGCCGTCGTTGCTGAACCAGGCTTTATATTCTACGCCTTTTTCCCGAAATTCAGCTACCTGGTAGCCTTTTTCCTGTTCCCATTCCACCCGGGAAGCTTTGGGATATTTGGCACTTAGCGACGAGATCACTTTGGTTTCGGGACGGTATTTGTCCCGCTGGTTACAGCTTGCCATGACCAGCCCCGTAGCGAGGAAGAACATGAGAAATAATAATTTTACTTTCATCGTTTTTATTTTCAATGGTTATTATATTCATTATGAGCATATATACGAAAAGTGCCGTCCGATGTTGCCGAATTTTTTCACCGGGCGTGTTTTTACCGTCGGGGGGGATTTGATTTTGCCGCATACAGACTCCGGATTACGCAGGCCGGGAACCGGCGGGAATAAATTTATTTGTTTCTGCCCCCGGCTTGTATTATCTTTGTTGAAGAACTTAAATAAGATGAATGATGTTTCGGAAAATAGCAGTGATCGATGAAACGGGCTTAAAACCCTGGGCAAGAGAGCGGTTGAATGAATTGGCGGAAGAAGTCGTTTTCTACGATTCCGTTCCCGACGGGGCGGAGGAAACGATCCGGAGGATCGGGGATGCCGATGCCGTGCTGGTGTCGTATAAAACGCCTGTGAAGAAAGAGGTGATCGGAGCTTGCCCCGGTATCCGCTATATCGGAATGTGCTGTTCGCTTTACAGTGAGGAAAGCGCGAATGTGGATATTGCCGCCGCCCGTGAGAAAGGGATCACGGTGTGGGGCATTCGCGATTACGGAGACGAGGGAGTGGTGGAATATGTGGTGAGCGAACTGGTGCGTTTGCTGCATGGGTTCGGCGGTGTTCAGTGGCGCCCGCAGGCGTATGAACTGACCGGGCTGAAAGTGGGGATTATCGGGCTGGGACGTACCGGGCGCATGATTGCCGATGCTTTACAGTTTTTCGGCGCACAGGTGTTCTATTACAATCGTAGCCGGAAGCCGGAAGCGGAAGAGTCCGGCATTCGCTGGCGTACGCTGCCGGAATTGTTGCAGGAAGTGGATATTTTAGGCACTTGCCTGCCCCGGAACAGTATCGTTTTGAAAGAGGAGGAATTCCGGCTGTTCGGACGCAATAAGATTCTGTTCAACACTTCGGTGGGGGTGACTTTCGATGTGCCTGCCCTGCAAGAGTGGCTGAAAGCTCCGGATAATTATTTTTTGTGTGACCAGGTGGGTATGGGGGCGTATGCTCCGGTGCTGGCGGGATCGGAGCAGGTGATTTTCTGCGACCGGGTGTCCGGACATTCCGTGCAATGTATGGAAAGGCTTTCCCGTAAGGTGATCGACAATGTGGAATCGTTTTTGGGAATGTCTTCCCCTGCCGGACGATGAATTATCTGGCACATATCTTTTTGTCCGGGAGCGACCGCCGGGTGCAGATCGGTAATTTTATCGGGGATGCCGTGAAAGGCGAGGCGTATAAGCGGTATCCGTCCGGTTTCCGGGAGGGCATTTTGCTGCACCGGAAAATCGACGATTTCGCCGACCGTCATCCTGCCGTAAAGGAAGCGGTCGGTTTGGGACGCCCTTATTTCGGTCGGTATTCGGCCGTTGTAACCGATATCTTCTTCGATTATTTTCTGGCGGTGGATTTCCGGGCTTATGCCGGGATGCCTTTGCAGGGTTTTGCGTGGGGCTTTTATGGGGCGATGGTCAGGAATTATTTCCATTTGCCGGATAGAATCCGGGGCTTTTTATGGCATTTTATCCTGACAAACCGCCTCGGACGCTATGCTTCGCCGGAAGGAATCCGGCAATCGCTGGAGATCATGGTGACTTACCGTAATTTGCAGGTTTCCCCTCCGGAAGCCGTGGCATATCTGCAACAGCACCGGGAAGAGTGGCAGGCTTTGTTCAGGGAATTTTTCCCGGAAGTCCAGGAGATGTGCCGGAGGGAATTGGCAGGCTTGTCTGTCTGAAAAATAGACGGTTATGGAAAAACGCGTTTGTCCGTCCACCGTTCCCGGCTTCCACACATCCGGTATGCCGGAAAGGCTTGTGTTTCCGGTTTAGGAAGTGTCCGGAAAAATATACGGAATAATAAAACCCTACCCTTTTTTCTTTTTGGGTAAGGTTTTATTGTAAGAGGAAGCCGGAACTTTGGAAGTTTAGCGGCGATTATTTTTTTGCACGCAAAAAGTGTTTCGACAAAAATCTGCGCACCGGTTCGTCATACAGTTTCAGGCATAGATAAGCCAGTATGATACTTCCGATCACAAGGGCTATGGCTCCGGGTAAAGATTGTTCGAACGTGAGATTCTCGTTTTTAACCCAGGCATAGTACAAATAAATAAAGGGATAGTGCACCATATACAGAGGGTACGATATATCTCCCATGAATTTACAGATGCGGGCAGTGGTTTTGTCCGTTGTTTTCCCGGATGCTCCGAGATAGACGATGACCGGGAAAAACAGAGCAAAGCATACGGTATCGTATAGGCCGTTCATCCACAAATTTTCACTTCCGCCGATTCGCGGCACTGCCAGTAGGATAACAATAGCCATACTGCATATCCAAAAAGCCCCTTTTATGTGGGTGGGTTTGAATATGCGGGACAACAGCAGTCCGGCCGAGAACGAAAACAATAAGCGTAGAGAGCCGCCGAGTATATTATCTCCTGTCAGGGAGAATCCGACACATATATCGCCGTACGGCCCCCAGATAGCAAATGCCGCCAGGCCGCACCCCGCAAGTAAGACCAATACAGAGAGGGCTTTTGTTGCAAGCTTGTGGATGAAGAGCGCATATAAGATGTTGCCGATGTATTCATAAAATAACGACCAGCTCGGACCGTTCAGAGGGAACATTTCGGTAACTCCCCGGATTTCGAAACCGGGTGTTGCCGGGATCAGGCAGGCATTCATCAGAGTGGCTACGATGAGCATCGTAACCGATACTTTCGATACGTCCCAAACGGAGCAACCTTGGAAATAGAACATCACGGCCCCGATCACGGCCCCGATCACCACCATCGGATGCAAACGGATAAACCTGCGCTTGATAAACTCTTTTATCGTCATCTTTTTCCATCGGTCGTCGTAGGCATAGCCGATAACGAAACCGGACAGGATAAAGAAAAAATCGACGGCCAGGTATCCGTGATTGATTCGCTGGTCGATGTGGCTGGTGGCATAGGCTTCGAATAGGTGAAAAAATACAACCATGAGTGCCGCCACTCCACGTAATCCATCGAGTATATCGTAATGCGGTTTGGTATCTGTAAATGCTGCTGCTGAAATTTTTGACATACGTTTATTATTATAGTTTTGTACTTAAAGCTATTTAAATGTATTTTGTTTCTTACACGCCCGGAATGGTTTTTAGGCAGTTTTCCCCTGCAAGTCTGCGAATATATGAAATTAATTTAAAAAAGTGGAATAAGGATTGATTTTTATTTCTACGGCCTTGCTACCTTGCAAAACGGCCCGCCTGTCCGGAGAAAAAAACGACGGGCAAAGGTCGGTGTCCCTTGCCCGTCGTTTATAGGTGTGAGGTCAATTCGCTTTTAAGGCTTTTTCGATCTCCTGTATCAGTTTTTGAAACGATTCTTCGCTGTAACCTATCTCCATAAATACGATTTTGCCGTCTTTACCGATCAGGAAATTGCGGGGGATCGATTCGGTGGCGAACAGGGAGAACACTTTACGGTCGGTGTCTAAGCCCATGGGGAAAGTGTATCCGGTCTTTTCGCGGAATGCCTTTACCGTTTCGTATTTTTCCTGGCGGGATATCGGCAGGAAGACGAAATCCCTGCCTTTGAAGCGGTCGATTATATCTTTCTGTACGCGGGTCAGTTCCTGGCGGCACGGAGGACACCAGGTGGCCCAGAAATTCACCAGCACCACTTTGCCTTTCAGGTCTTGAATGTTCACCGTCGTGCCGTCGAACATTTTCACGGTGAAGGCGGGGACTTGCTGTCCTGTTTTAACCAGAGTACCATTGTCTTCGGCACGAAGGCTCAGGTTAAGGGACAATAATAGAAGTATGGGAACGATCAGTTTTTTCATGGTTTTACTTTTTAATGATTAGTTGTTTTTAATAATGAGTGTTTTTATCCTTACGGAAGCCGAAAGCCGTTTGTTTTTCATGGTTTCCCGAAATCGATTATTCTTTAGATTAAATTCCATTGGTGTTTTTTCAAATCGACACAACCGTTGGTTTTGATACTTACCCCTTCGGCGGCAAGCAGGCTTTTTTGCTCTTCCCAGCCGGGAGCGGTGCGTCCCTGGCTGTTTACCACCCGGTGACAGGGCAGGCAAAGGGTTTGCGGCACGTTTTGCAGGGCTTGCCCCACCAGACGGGAATTTTGCGGGCGTCCCAGCAAGCGGGCGATCTGTCCGTAAGTCATGACGTTGCCTTCCGGGATCTGCCGGACAATGTCGTAAACTTCGGGATAAAATTCCCGGGCGGTGGCGTGTATCATCCTGTTTTTCGTTCGTTGAGCCTTTCTTTCCCGGGGAAAAGAGCGGAGCACAAATATAGAAAATACGATTTTATATCGTAAGTTTGCTTACTGAAAAATGGTAAATAAAATGAGATACGGATTGAACGATAAGCCCGGCTTGCTGCCCTGGCTGCTTTACGGTTTGCAATGGTGGATCGTGTCTTTGCCCTGCGTGATGATCCTGGGGATTATTGTCGCTAAGCTTCATTTTGAAGATACCGGAGCACAGATTTTTTATATACAGAAATTGTTCGGAGTGATGGGGATTACCATGATCGTGCAGGTGCTTTGGGGCCCCCGGCTGCCGCTGGTGATCGGGCCTGCGTCGGTCTTACTGATCGGTGTGCTGGCGGCATTGTCCGCCGGAACCGGGGCTATCTATACGGGCATTTTCGCCGGAGGGGTTTTACTGATGTTGCTGGCGTTCACGGGCTGGCTGTCGAAGCTGCAATTTATCTTTACGCCCCGCATCATTGTGGTGATTCTTTGCCTGATAGCCTTTACCCTTGCCCCGGTGATCCTGAAACTGGTTTTTTCCGAGCCGGGACGGGTTTTATTCCATTTGTTTTTTGCTTTGGGGCTGGTGCTGGCGATGACCGTTGCCAATCACCGGTTGCCGGGAATATGGAAATCTACGGTCGTCCTGCTTGCCCTGCTGGTGGGAAGCGTGGGGTATTTTGCCGCCGGAGGTTTTCCGTCCCTGCCGCCTTTGGCATCTGCTGCAAAACCGGAATTTTTTAATTTTCCGCTGGATTTCGACACCGGAACGATCTTTGCTTTTATATTTTGCTATTTAGCTTTGCTTATCAACGAATTGGGTTCCATCCAGGCGGTGGGCGGCATGCTTGGGGCCGATAGGTTGGGAAAACGGACTACCCGGGGCGTGGGATTGACCGGGATTGCCAATGTGGTGTCCGGATTGGTGGGCGTGGTGGGGCCTGTGGACTATTCGATGAGTCCGGGGATCATTGCCGCCACGGGCTGCGGTTCCCGCTATACCCTGATTCCTGCCGGGCTGGGCTTGCTGGCCTGTGCTTTCTTTCCCGGTTTCGTCTATCTGCTGAATGCCGTGCCCGGTGTGGTGATGGGAGCGGTGTTGCTCTACCTGATGTCGTCGCAGCTCTCCGCCGGAGTGCAGTTGCTGGCGCGCGAAAGCGTGGTGCCCGATTTCAACGGGGGACTGACGGTGGGTTTGCCTTTAATGGTGGCTTTGCTGCTTTCTTTCGCTCCAGCCGAAGCGATCGGCCATATCCCTGCCCTGATCCGCCCGATCGTGGGAAACGGTTTTGTGATGGGGGTGATTACCGTGCTGTTGCTGGAACACGGTGTTTTTCGCAGGCCGAAGGCTGAAAAGCGGAATGTCTGACATATTTCCCCGATCCATTGAAACTCCCGGCTGTTTTTTTCGTAACCGATTCTTAGTAAACATAAAACGATATGAGGATGAAAAAAACAGCGGTATTCTGTATTTCCGGTCTTGCCGGATTGTTATCGTTGGGCGGGCTTCCTTCGGAAGCTTGTACCCGGGCGGTATATCTTGGTCCCGAAAATATGGTTGTGACAGGGCGCACCATGGATTGGCGGGAGGACATTCAAACGAATCTTTATCTTTTTCCCAGAGGGATGGAACGTGCCGGGGCCGACAAAGGCAATACCCTGCATTGGAAATCGAAGTACGGCAGTGTGATCGCTGCCGGGTATGATATCGGTACTTCGGACGGGATGAACGAGAAGGGATTGGTGGCGAATTTGCTTTACCTGGCGGAATCGGATTATATTCGTTCCGGCGATACCCGTCCGGTATTGGGAATCAGTGTCTGGACACAATATGTGTTGGATAATTTTGCAACGGTGGAAGAGGCGGTGGCTGAACTGAAAAAGGAAACTTTCCGCATCGATGCCCCGGATATGCCGAACGGGGCGAAATCGACCATGCACCTGTCGATTTCGGACGCTACCGGAAACAGTGCCATCTTTGAATATATCGGCGGGAAGCTGGTGATTCACGAAGGGCGGGAATGTCAGGTGATGACCAATTCGCCCGTTTATTCCAAGCAGATGACTTTAGACGATTATTGGCAGCAGATCGGCGGATTGGTGATGCTGCCGGGAACAAACCGGGCTTCCGACCGTTTTGTGAGGGCTTCTTTTTATATCAATGCGATACCTCAGACCTCCGATCCGCATAGGGCTGTGGCGGGGGGGGTTAGAGGGATGCGGAAAGTAGACTCGAACGTGTCCGTTCCTTTAGGAATTTCCGTAGAAGGACAGCCGAATATTTCATCTACCCGTTGGCGGTCGGTATCCGATCAGAAAAACAAGGTGTATTATTTTGAAACGACGCTGACTCCCAATGTGTTTTGGGTGAACCTGAACAAAATGGATTTCCGGGAAGGTGCTCCGGTACGGAAACTTTCTTTGGTGAACGGCGAAATCTATGCCGGGGATACGGCGGCCGATTTCAAGGAAAGCAAGCCTTTTAAATTCCTGTTCGAGTCTGTACCCGCCCATTGAAAATCCGTTGGGTTCGGGGATTCCCCTGCCGTTTACCGGATTCGTGTTAAGAACAATGGGAAAGCGGGGGGATGTCCCGTCGGGCGGTGACCCGGAAGGATATAAAGTGTCTTCCGGCTTAAAGGCAGGCTGACAGTCCGGAGGGCGTGGAAATATAGCTTTTTATAAACCATGTGTTACATTTCAATATTTTTATAATAAATTGTGTTTGTATCAAAAAGAAAAAAATAAATTTTTTTGTATTCGGGAAGATGGAATTCAGGATATAGAAGATAATATTATGAAGGAAGATTTGAAATATATTCTTAAAGATAAAAAACTTTTGCTGAAAAAGAACATGTTTATTCCGAATGGAGTTAAAGAAATATTATTGTTGCAATTAGAAAAATATGAGAATAAATATGTATTGTCAGAATTATTGTATTATATTGTATCGGAAAATCATATGCTTCCAGATATTGATGCAGAACGATTAAAGCAGCATCAGAAACAATTTTCAGATAAAAAAGATGAATTTAGGCTTAATATTTGCATGAATTTACGGGAAAAGATGGATGAAGACAGAAAAAATCTTGTGGAAAAACTGGTACATGCGAAGGCAATTCAAATGGTTTGCATAAATGGAAACAGTTTATTGAAAAAAAACGAACAAAATATAACACTATTGGAGGAGATTATTGAACAAAAGAAAAAGAATAACGAAAAGAATTTAAATTTAGAAATTATTATTGAAAAACCAGAGAGCAAAGCAGAATTGGATGCATGTAAATTTAAGGAAAATTTTGAGCATAGATATATAGTAAAAAAACAGTTGATTCAGCGTACAATTACGTTTCTTGAGCAAATATCAAAGAAAGTTGCAAAAAGACATATACATGTAAAAATGACAGAAGTTGTATTACCATATGCAATTATGATTGTAAAATTTGAAGAAAAAGAAATGGACTATATGAAAATTGACTTATATTCTCCTTATATAATAGAAAAAAAAGAAAGACCAAGTTTTTATATATTTCGCAATATGCAAGAGAATTTGTATCAGCATTTCCAAAATGTTTTTTATAATATATGGAATGATGATGTTAATTCTGTATTTTTAATTGGAGAAGAAAATGATTAGTGAAAAAAAATATTATGACTTTTTGTATGAAAATTTTTTAGTAAAAAATAAGGAGCAATGGGAAAAAGCTAATTTATGGTGTGAGAATCATACTTTTTGTAAAATGGATGAAGAGACAGAAAAGCTTCTTGAGTTATTGAACGGAATAGAAAAAAAATATGAGTTTAATTTGCAAAGAATGTGCAGAAATAATTTTGAACTTTTATCATTGTATCAAATAGAGTTTCTTGGCCAAATAAAAAAGAGGCAAAGAAGTATCGGATTGAAATTTTTGATAGTTTGTTGTTTAGCGGATAAAATATTGGATTCTAAGCGTTTTTGCACAGAGGAGCAGCAAAAAATTATAAATTTG
>UQTM01000037.1 GCA_900544025.1 uncultured Odoribacter sp. | reverse complement strand
GAATGGTCACTGATTCGGGAAAACGAGCCCTACTTTACCGGAAACAGCGTAAAAAATTACCTGAGCAGAGGCGCGGTCCGCGATCTGAATCTGATCTACCCTAATCCGGAATGGGGTTATGGAAGACTGGATCTGTATCGGACATTTGAGATTATAAACTGAAAGGTTTATGAAATACTGGAAAATACATATAAAAGATAAAATAATAACCAAATTTTAAGAGTAAATATTGTATAGTTTTAGACCAAAAATAATTAGGCTGTCTAATTGTTTTTTTGGACAAAAAATGTTACAATCGTACAAAAGAAATTGGGAGGCAATTATGAAGAGAGGCAGTATTTTTGAAACTGACGGAATTCCCCGCATGAGTGAGGCTTTACCCCTTGCCATGCAGCATGTCGTAGCTATGATCGTTGGCTGTGTCACACCGGCGATCATCGTTTCCGGAGCAGTTCCAGGCGGACTCTCCAGAGAAGACCAGGTTATCCTGATCCAGTCGGCACTGGTCATTGCAGCATTGTCAACTTTGCTTCAGCTGTTTCCGATTGGCGGAAAGGCGAAATTTGCAATTGGCTCAGGCCTGCCTATTATCATGGGTGTCAGCTTTGCTTACGTGCCAAGTATGCAGGCGATAGCGGAATCGTATGGAATAGCAGCAATCATGGGTGCGGAGATTGTTGGTGGTATCGTAGCAGTTGTTATGGGTTTGCTGGTCAAGAAGATTCGGGTATTTTTCCCGCCGCTAATCACAGGAACAGTCGTATTTACCATCGGTCTTTCCCTGTATCCGACTGCCATTAATTACATGGCAGGCGGTACCAGCAGTCCGAATTACGGATCCTGGCAGAACTGGGCAATTGCATTTTTCACGCTGATCGTTGTTACAGCTCTGAATCATTTTGGAAAGGGAATCTGGAAACTGGCATCTATTCTGATCGGTATTATAGTGGGATATCTGGTTTCTATTCCGTTTGGAATGGTAGATTTCTCAAGCATAGGGGAAGCAGGTGTCTGTCAGCTTCCATCTCTGATGCATTTTGGAGTACAGTTTGAGCCGTCTTCCTGTGTTGCACTGGGAATTTTATTTGCTATCAACTCTATTCAGGCAATCGGTGATTATTCAGCGACTACGATCGGAGCTATGGACAGAACACCTAAGGATGATGAACTGCAGCGTGGAATCGTTGGTTATGGTCTTTCTAACGTTGTAGGCGCATTGCTCGGCGGACTTCCCACAGCAACATACAGCCAGAACGTTGGTATTGTTACAACTACAAAGGTTATCAACCGTTGGGTACTGGGACTTGCAGCTGCAATTCTCGGTATAGCAGGTCTGGTTCCGAAATTCTCAGCTATCCTGACAACGATTCCTCAGTGTGTACTGGGTGGTGCAACTGTGTCTGTATTTGCATCGATCGCAATGACAGGTATGAAGCTGGTTGCTTCTGCTGAGATGGATTACCGTAATTCATCTATCGTAGGACTTGCAGCTGCACTGGGAATGGGTGTATCTCAGGCAACAGCTGCACTTGCAAGCTTTCCCACATGGGTAACAACAATTTTCGGTAAATCACCGGTTGTCCTTGCAACTATTATTGCAGTAATGCTTAATGTGATCCTTCCGAAAACACGGGATGAGCAGAAAGAAGAGGCAAAAAAAAAGATTAAAATAGAACAGAAACTGGAAGAAGACCACAGGGAATTCGGGGAATAAAAACAGAAACTGAATATGGGAAATATAAGGTGTGCTTTCACAGGGGGATGTGGGAACACACCTTTTTATTGAATTGCTATGGAAGGCAGTTGTATGATATAATGAAAAGCAATCACATTAAATCAAACGATACAGGAGGTTTCTTATGTCCAGAAAGAATCTGATCGTCGGTCAGTCCGGCGGTCCTACCGCAGTAATTAACAGCAGCCTTTACGGAGTTGTATCCGAGGGAATGCGTCATCCGGAAGCTATTGAGCATGTTTACGGAATGATAAACGGAATTGAAGGATTTTTAAATGGAACAGTTCTTGACTTTGCCGAAGCACTTCCGGGAGAGAAACTTGACGGTCTGAAAGTCACACCAGGTGCTTATCTTGGTTCCTGCCGCTATAAATTGCCGGAATCACTGGAAGATCCGGTTTATCCAAGACTTTTTAAGAAATTTGAAGAAATGAATATTGGCTGGTTTTTCTATATCGGTGGAAATGATTCCATGGATACGGTGAGCAAACTTTCCCGTTATGCTGCGCAGACAGGCAGTGATATCCGTATCCTCGGAGAACCAAAAACAATCGACAATGATCTGATCCACACAGACCATACTCCGGGATTTGGAAGTGCAGCCAGATATGTAGCTTCTACAGTCCGCGAGATTACCATAGATGCAAATGTTTATGAAAAGAAATCCGTAACGATTATAGAAATTATGGGCCGCCACGCAGGATGGCTCACTGCTGCATCTGCACTTGCCCGCAAATATACAGGAGACAACCCTCTTCTCATCTACCTTCCGGAAACAGCCTTTGACCAGGAAGAATTTCTTAAAGCAGTAGAGAACTCCTTTGAGAAAAACTGCAATGTCATTGTCTGCGTATCAGAAGGAATCCATGACGACAAGGGCACATTTATCTGTGAATACGACAATTCCGTAGGCACTGATACCTTTGGACACAAAATGCTGGCAGGCTGTGGTAAATATCTCGAAAACCTTGTCAGAAACCGCCTCGGTGTAAAAGCCCGTTCTGTAGAACTCAACGTCAGCCAGCGTTGCTCAGCATCCATGATGTCCGCCACTGACCAGCAGGAAGCCATCAAAGCCGGAGAATTCGGCGTACAGGCAGCCCTCAACGGCGAAACAGGAAAAATGATCTCATTTATCCGCAAAGAAACCTCTGACGGAACCTATATTATGGAATGTGGTCTTGAAGACGTCAATGCCATCTGCAACGAAGAAAAAACAGTTCCATCAGAGTGGATCACAGAAGACGGATCTGACGTCACTGAAGCCTTCATAAACTACGCCCGCCCTCTGATCCAAGGAACAGTACAGATCCCCTGCGGTGAAGACGGCCTCCCGTCATTCGTATACCGAAAATAGTATAGATTGACGGACGCGCAGGAAAATTAATTGTCTGGCGTGCGGTTTCGGACACTAAGATATTCTAAGGCGATAAAAATCTGCTAAAAGCATGAGCCCGCAGGGTCAAACTCGCTGTCGCTCAGACAGTGACCCTGTGGGCTCATAACGCATATTTTTATCGTCTAAGAATATCTAAGTATCCTGCAAATGCACGCCAGACAATTAATTTTCCTGCGCTGTTATAATATATATCAGTAGATTGCAAATATAAAGATAACTGTTTCGCAGTTTATTATCGGATACTATAAACAAAATCACATATTATAATAAGCCGCATACACTCCATTCATATCCAACAGCTCTTCATGTGTCCCCCTCTCAGCAATCCCATCCTCAGTGATCACAATAATCTCATCCGCATCCCTGATCGTAGAAAGTCTGTGCGCAATGGTAATAGTAGTACGGTTCTGTGAAAGCTCTTCAAGACTTCTCTGGATCCATCGTTCACTCTCATTATCCAGAGCGCTCGTAGCTTCATCAAGGATCAGGATCGGTGGATTCTTCAGGAACACACGTGCAATGGAAATCCTCTGTTTCTGACCGCCCGAAAGTCTTGTTCCGCGTTCTCCGACATAGGTATCATACTGCTGTGGAAGTTCCATAATAAAATCATGAATGCTTGCCCGCTTTGCAGCTGCAATAATCTCTTCATCAGAAGCTCCCGGTTTTCCATATGCAATATTATCCCGGATCGTACCGTCAAACAGATAGACATCCTGCTGTACAGTTCCGATATTATTTCTGAGACTCTTCAGGGTCAGGCTGCGGATATCTTTTCCATCAACAGTGATCCGTCCCTCTGTTACATCATAAAAGCGTGGCAGAAGAGAACAGATAGTAGTTTTCCCGCCACCTGACGGACCCACAAGTGCCACAGACTTTCCGGCAGGGATATCAATAGAGATATCACTGAGAACAGGGGTATTATCGTCACTGTAATGAAAAGATACATGCTCATAGCTTACATGTCCCTTCACATCAGTAAGTTCTCTGGCATCCGGAGCGTCTGTGATCTCTGACTCTGTTTCCATAACATCAAGGAAACGGCGGAAGCCTGAAAGACCCTTTTGCATCATTTCTACCAGCTCGACCAGAATCTGGATCGGACTGATAAAGATTCCGATATAAAGTGCATACATGGCAAGATCTGCAGTCTGCATTTCTCCGTTGGCAATAAGATAACCGCCATACACCAGAGTGACCAGATACATCATTCCCTGAAAGAACAGATTAGAGCTCATAAAGCTTCCCATACAGCGATAATTATCACGCTTTGAAAGCAGAAAAGCTTCATTGCTTTTTTTGAATTTGTTATGTTCAATATCTTCATTTGCAAAGGACTGTACCACACGGATACCGGAAAGTGTGTCCTGGAGACTTGCATTGACATCCCCGATCTTACGTCTGTTTTCCATAAAAGTTGTCTGCATTCGGGCATTCTGCTTAAAGGAAAACCAAAACATAACAATAACGAGGATGATCAATGGAAATGCCAGTTTCTTATTGATAAAGAAAAGAAAGACAAAAGCACCGATGATCTTTACCAGAGAGATAAAAAGGTTTTCAGGACCATGGTGTGCAAACTCGGAAATATCAAAAAGGTCACTGACCAGCTTGCTCATCATCTGACCGGAATTATTCTGACTGTAATAGGAAAATGAAAGCTGCTGGTAATGATCAAATAATTCCTGCCGCATATCCCGTTCCATATTTGCTCCCATCATGTGTCCCTGACAGGTTACATAATATTTGCAGAGACATTGGATCACATACATAAGAAAGAGTCCTCCTGCGATCACAGGCAGTGCATGAAGAATCCTTGACTGATCCTGAGTAAACAGTGTTTTTGTCATAGTCCGCAGGATCTGAGGATATGCCAGATCTATCAGACTGATCACGGCAGCACATATCAGATCAATAAAAAAGACCGTTTTATACGGACCATAGTAGTGGATGAATTTTTTGATAGTATTCATAAGATAAAATCCTTTCATCTGTGATAGAATATATGTGATTTTATAGTAACATAACAGAAAGAAAAGTCAATAGAGGGGCAGGAACAGGACTTTAAAATGAAGCTTTTTTGTGTTATATTGTGGTTATGGTAATTTCACAGGAGAGGAAGATGATCTGATGCAGGACAGAAAGCTTGAACAGGCTCTGGAGATTTATTTTCAGGAAAATCCGGACAGAGAGTCCGATAAATATCAGGAGATACAGAAATACCTGAAGCTCAGAATACGTTCTGTAATGGAGCTTCTGATAGAGAATGAGGATACAGAAAGGATGGAGCAGATCGAGAAATGCGGATGGTTTTCCGCAAATGAACTGGAGAATTTTATAAGATGTGCACAGGAAAAAGCAAAGCTGCGTTCTCTGGTATGGCTGCTTCATCTGAAAGATAAAAAATATGGATACCCAAAAAAAGACTTTTCACTGTAAAACAACAACAGAGCAGGAACTTACCGGAAAAAAAATCCTGCAAAACTGCAGAAATCAATTATATCTGGACTTTCCTTATCTGGACGGGGCATTTACAAGTCTGGAATACAAAGCAGACAGCAGCATTGATACAATTGGGACAGACGGGGAGCTGATTTATTTTAATCCGGTATTTCTTATGAAAAAATATCTGGAAGATCCGGCAGCAGTAAGAAGAGGATATCTGCACATGCTGCTTCACTGTCTGTACCTTCATATTTTCATGGAACCTGACAGAGATTCCGGTGAATGGGACAGGGAATGCGACTGTTTTGTAGAGCAGCTGATCGACAAGGCTGTCGGAGAAGGCAAAATCAGCCTGAAGAAAAGAAAATCAGATGATACACAGGTGAACACAAATACTTTTGATGATCACATATTCTGGCAGAGAACTGCCGGACAGGCATCAGGAGGCAGGAGAACAAAGGAAAAATGGGAACATATCCTTGCTTATACCTCACAGAATAAGACCGGTATGCAAAGCAGGGCAGGGACTCAGACAAACGATCAGCAGGAAGAACTGGATGAGATCTACCGCAGTAAATATGATTACCGGAAATTTCTGAAGCAGTTCTGCAGACTGCGGGAGGAAGTGGAGCTGGATACGGAGAGCTTTGATTATATTTTTTACAGCTTTGGAATGGAACATTATGGAAATATTCCATTGATAGAACCGTTGGAGTATAAAGAAGTAAACCGTCTGGAGGAGCTGGTGATCGCCATTGACACATCCGGTTCATGTTCAGGAGAAACTGTACAGAGATTTCTGGGTGAAACCTATGGGATTTTAAGTGAAAAAGAGAATTTTTTCAGCAGGATGAAGGTATATATCGTCCAGTGCGACTGTTTTATCCAGAAAGTGGATGTGATCCATTCTGAGGAAGAGTGGAAGGAATACATCCGGAACGTTAAGATCCAGGGCAGGGGAGGTACAGATTTCCGCCCTGTATTTGAATTGATCCGTCAGGAAAAAGAGAGAAAAGAACTGAAGAATCTCAGAGCACTGATCTATTTTACAGATGGTGACGGGATTTATCCGGGACAAAAGCCGGATTATGAGACTGCATTTGTATTTCTGAAACGGACGGACAAGATGAAACTGGTGCCGCCATGGGCGAAATGTCTGATCACAGGAATGGGGCAAACTGTCATGAAAAAAGGGAATTGGGAATGCCGGATCGGCCGGGATGGTTTTATCGAACAAATGATTTTCCGGAATAAGTCGGGGAACGATACGATTCCGTTTTTCCGGCAGAAAGAAAAAGCAGGGCCTTGTTTTTATGCCAGACGGGAAAACCAGGAAGTGAAAGCCCGTTGGGTGCCGAGCGGTTATAATTGTTTTGTGGCGACGATCGATGGGGTGGAATGTATGATTAAATATCGGGAATACCGGGGATGTCTGGCAATGGAGATTACGCTGACCAACCGGGGAAATGTGACTTTCCAGCCGGAAAAAGCCGGGTTGAAATTAGGGATAGATACCTATATGGACAAGTATCCCGATTGGTTTCATAAATATTTCCCAACCCTGATGCGTTGTGAGAAAACCCATTTCTACGGCTATCTTCAAACTCCGGAAGAACATACGCTGGCGCTGGTTTCGGAACAGCCTGTGGCTTCGTGGAGCGTGGATTATAATTTAGGCTATATGGACCCTGCTCCCTATTGGTTTATGGGACACCGTATCGAATCGCTGAATCTTGATTTACTGAATGAGCTTCCGTTGCCTGACCGGCATCCGCAGCATTTGTATGAGTTGAAACAAGGGGAGTCGAAATCGTGGCGGATTGCGTTTGTCAATGCCGGGAAGTTAGAAAATCTCGAACAGGAAGTGACTAAGATGGCCGATATTCCGATGATTTATGCGGAAAGGACTTCGTTTCGTCCCGGCGATGAAGCCGTGTTCGAGGTGTGGGGAAAGAATCCGGTTGTCCGGGTGACCGACGATGCCGGAAAAGAGATTGCCTGCCGGATGAAGCCGGGAAGCGACCGTAGGCAGGTGAGTGTGGTATTGCCCCGGAAGGGATTGTAGCGGGCGGAGACGGCGTGGCGCATAATATGTGGCGATAAGCAGGCGGAAGCCGTTCTGGCCGTTCCCCATACCTGGGAATGGACATTGACGAAGGCCAGGGAAAATGCACTGCGTTACCACCAGAAAGCGACTTCGCATGTGGAGAGTTGGTATGGGTTTTACTCTGCTTTTATCGCAGCGAAATATTTCCCCGACAAACAGGTGGATCGTGCGTTGAGCGACCGTTTTGATTTGGTGTTCGATCTTTTGCACGACACGGTGAAAATGGAACCGAAATATTATGCGAGCCGTATTCAGAATACGGCCGGGATCATCGGAATCCTGGTGGATAGATATGAGGCGGAAGGCAATATCAAAGATTTAGAAGATGCCTGCCGGCTGACGGATTGGCTGATTCGCACTTCACAACGGGAAGACGGGGCCTATTACAATCACCGCACGGTATATACCAGCGTGATTTATATTGCCAAAAGTATATTGGAACTGGCAGAGGCGGAGAAACGCCTGGGACAAAAAGAAGCCAGGTGGAAGGAAGCCTACGAGCGTCATTATGCTTCGGCAAAACGGGCGATCGACCAGTTGGTGGCTTCACAGGGTAATTTCCAGACCGAAGGGGAAATGACTTTTGAGGATGGAATGATTTCCTGTTCGGCTTTACAAATCGGGATGTTTGCTTTATTGCAGCAAGATGAAGCAGAAAGGCAGCATTATACGGATGCTATGATGAAAATATTGAACAGCCATAGCTGTCTCACGCAGTTGCGGGTTCCGGATGCACGCCGCCGTCAGGGAACCATGCGTTATTGGGAAGCTCAGTACGATGTGCAGATGTTGCCCAATATGTTTAATTCGCCTCACGGCTGGAGCGGTTGGCGGGCTTATGCCACCTATTACGCTTATTTATTGACCGGGGAGGAAAAATGGCTGGAGCAGACCTTTAATGCCATGGGGGCTTTCGCCAATCTGATCGATTACCGGAACGGTAATTTACGCTGGGCTTTTGTCGTCGATCCGCATTTGAGGGTGGAGCAGGCATGCAGCCCCGACCGGAAAGTGACTTTCGACGATTTGAGTTTCGGGAATCCGCATCCCAAATTATACGATACCCGTAAGTTCGTTATCGGGGAACAGTATGTGAATATGATTAGCGACTGGCAGACGGTGAACACTCAGGACAACGATGTGCATGAAGTGTTTAAGTGCATCGGAGAGACCGTATTGACGAATGCTTTTATTCTGGAACGCGCCGACGGTACAGTGGTCGGGTACAATTGTAAGGTGAAACAGGAGAAAGGCCGCCTGACGGTGCAAGGAGATGAAAAGCAAATCACCCGCTTGCATTGTAACCTGAAACATCCTTTCGAGGTGGTGTTTCAGGGCAAGAAAACCCGGATGAATGCCGGAATGGGCTGGATGGAATAGGGAACGGTGGCCGAGAGAGAAAATAACCGGATAAATCGTAGTCGTTTTAAGAATGTGAATTATGGAGTTGTCGTTACCTGCCTTTGAATATCGAGTGAGGAAACAGAAGGGGATGCCTGTGATTTATGACATTATCCGTAAAAAATATGTCGCTTTGACTCCGGAGGAATGGGTAAGGCAGCATATTATCCATTTTTTGGTCGGACACAAAGGTTATCCGCAGTCTTTGATTGCCGTGGAAAAGGAAATCGATCTTTACGGGTTGCGCCGCCGTTTCGATTTGGTGTGCTTCGACCGGAAAGGGGAACCGTTCCTTATTGTAGAGTGTAAAGCTCCGGCGGTGGAATTATCGCAAAAGGTGTTCGATCAGGTTTTCGGTTACAATCTGGTAATGTCCGCCCGTTACATAGCAATCAGCAATGGGGTGAAACATTATTGCGGTTGTATGAATGTTGAAAAACAGTTTTCTTTTCTGGATGATTTTCCGGCTTTCGGCGAGGAACATAAATAGAAAAAGTCTTTCCGTTATTTATCGTTAGGATAAATAACGGAATCATCTCTTTATAGAGGAGTAAAGAAAAAGAGATTTCAGACTTTTTCGGTTTTGGTTATCATGCGCAATTCGTGTTTAACGAAGCGGCGGATCACCCTGTATTTCGGGTGGAATACGTATTCCGGGCGGATGGTGCTTTCGTTTAGCATGAATACTAAAAGGCACGCCAATCCGAACAAAGTAAGCCAGCCATATAATTCTTTCATAGAGATCATTAACGCTTGCTGCTGTAAAGCCCCGTAAAGTTCGCCCTGGGGGATGCGGCCGGCAAAGGGGTGTACCCGGTCTAAAGTAGCTCCGAGCAACATGGCATTTTTTTTGACGGCAGCCGTCAGGGCATGCCCCAATACCGCCGTTCCCAGTGCACCTCCGAATCCCGCGCTTACAAAAGCTTGTATTGAAATTGCCTGAAAGAAGTAGTGAAAGGGAACCCGGGAGAGGGCGGTTAAAAAGCAAACGGCGATGATGACGTATCCGAAACTCCTTAAAAATACCGGGAATACCAGCATTTCTTTGGGTAAATTGTAATCTATCGTAAAATAAAAATACATCAGATAGCCTGTGATTGACGAAAAGGCGATCACCGTCATGCTTTTGTAGCTCCATTTCTGCCGTGCGAAAACGTAATAGGTAAAGACGCTTCCCGCAAGGATACCGGAAAGGACGACCCAGTTCAGGGATATGACATTCAGTGCGTCGTAACCGAGAATGGTTTCCAGATAGACGTGCTCGAACAGATGGGAGGGAGCCAGTAAAAGGTCGATAACGATATACAGAATGAAAGTCAGATATACGGTTTTGAATTTCCAGGTATCCAAAGCGATAAACGGGTGACGGATAAAGGAAGCCCTCCATAAATTCAAACCCAGAATCGCGAGTCCGGCAAAGGCTGCCATCCGGATATAGACGGATTCGAACCATTCGTAATGTTCCCCGTAAACACACACAAAGATAAGGCATAGCAAAGTCAGTCCCCACATGAGCGCTCCCAGCCAGTCTATCCCGTACAAAGGAAGTTTCCGCATAGAACGGTAGCTTTTGAAAAGAACGACGGTGGCCAGCATCATCGCTCCGAGCAAACCGATGACGAGCCAGTGCATATACTCCCATTTAGACCAGAATGCCGTATATACGGTGATTAATCCGGACAATTGGATGCAGCTTTGCACCAGCAGGTATATGTAGCTGAAAAATACGGATAAATCCCTTTTCGGCGTGATCCATAGCTGGATGGTGGAATTGCATTCGAAGGTCGCCCACATTCTGAAAATCCCTGCAATAAAGCAGACGGCAACGAGCAGAGGAACGTTGCGGGTGTGTGCGCAGATCAGGTTGCTGCAAATGATAGCGATACAGCAGGCGAGTAACGTCGGTTTCGAAGCAAAGCGGAATTTTAACCGGAACATGACGGTGAAGGTTAAAGCCATTCCGACCATGGAAGCGTAGCCTGCCATCATGATGTCTTCCTGCATTAAAGCCATCCCCCCGACCATTTCGCTTACGGCAGCCAGATAAACGCCTCCCGAAAGCTGGAAAATAATGACGAAGATGACGATGATCCAGGGCTTTACTTTTTCCGGTACGAAACTGCGTATCGCCGGTATAGAAAAAGGTCCCGTTTCGTGCATAGGTTTAATATTTTACGATACATTCCACATTCATCCCCGCACGTAGCCTTTCCAGGTGTTCCGGGGCGTTTCCCTCTGCAAATTCGATGCGGATAGGTATGCGTTGTTCTATTTTTACAAAGTTTCCAGCTGAATTATCCTGTGGTATAAGTGAAAAACTCGATCCTGTGGCGCGGGAAATGGATTTCACCACCCCTTTAAAGACGATGTCCGGTATAGCGTCGATTTCCAGCTCCACCGGTTGTCCTTCCCGGATGTTGGCTGTTTGGGTTTCTTTGTAATTGGCTACGATCCATTTATCGTTTTGATCTACGATATCCACCAGCGTTTGTCCCGGCTGGATCAGTTGTCCTTCCTGTATCTCTTTTCTGCCTGTGGTTCCGTCGCAGGGAGCTGTGATAACGGTATAGGAGAGGTTTAATTTGGCTATTTCCAGCGTTGCCTCGGCCAGTTGGATCATTGCATTTGTTTGTTCCAGGCGTTGCGTTTGTTCCTGTTTGGTAAGGGCTGTGGATTGCTTTTGGCGTACCAGCAACTCATATCTGGCTTTGGAAGCCTGGTAGTTCGTTTCGATGGCATCGAATTGCTGTTTGGTGACCGCTTCCTGTTCCAACAAGTTTTTATACCGGTTGTATTCCCGTTCGGCATTGTCCAGACGGATTTTAGCTTCCTGGATCCCGGCGTCCGATACGGAAATATTGTTTTGAATGGTGCTGATCGTCGAATTTTGTACCACCTGTCCGGACAGGGCATTCTGGTAGTCGGCTTCCGCCTGTGCCAGCCTTAGCCTGAATTCTGCATCCTCGATCACGGCAAGGGTATCGCCTTTACGGACTTGCTGATATTCGTCGAAATAGATTTTTTGAATGAATCCCTGAACTCTGGAATTTACCGGAACGATCAACTGTTTTACCTGTGCATTGTCCGTATATTCTACATTCCCTAAATGGACGAAACGGGCGCTTACCCAGGTGATGCCACCCAAAAGCAGCAGGCTAACCGTGATATTATAGATCAGTTTTTTGGTTTTTCGTTTCATTGTTTTCGATATTAAATGGATGGTTTATAAATTTCCTACTGTTTTCTTGAGCTTATAATAATTGAAAATGATGTTGATGCGGGCGTTGGCTACCTGCAATTCGGCATTCAGTTTGGAATTGCTGGCGTCGAGCATATCTGTGATCAGGGCTAACTCGTTCAGATAGCGATTGTTGATAACCAGATAGTTTTGTGTGGCCAGTTCCAGGCTTTTTAATTGGGTATCGTAAATGGTAAAAGCTTCCTGAAAACGGATATAGGCCTCTCTGACGGCGGTCTGCATGTTTTCGCGGGATAATAAGTCGGTCTCTATCGCTTTTTGTGTGGCGAGCCGGGAAAGCTTTATTTTTTTCCCGGATTTGAACGTGGAAGCGATATTGAATTTCAGTCCGATGCCGACATACCAATAATTCAGGTTTTTATCGATCGGAGGCACTTCGATGGTAATGGGGCCGTCGAAGCAATCGCCGGCGAACAAAGCGACGGAGGGCAGGCGTTCTGCTTTTGCCGTCTTCTCCTGATGTTCATGCTGTTTAATGTTCAGTTGGGTTTGTTGCAGAACGGGAGATTCCGTCTTAGCTGTTTCCTGCCATTTGTTTTCGCTGAATACAACCGGCAACTTTTCCAATAAGCAGGTATCGGTTTCTATCATCGTTGTTTCCGGAAGTCCCAGCACGGTGACTAATTGATTGTTCAGGATCACTATCCCGTTTTGGATTTGAGTGAGTGCCAGTTCCAATGATTTTAATTGTAATTCGTAGCGGGTGATGTCGTTTTTCAAGGCAAGTCCTTGCTGCTCTTTGGCGCGAATGTCGGACAACAGTTTTTGGGTTTGCTCTATGTTTTTCAGGTAAACTTCTTTCT
This sequence comes from uncultured Odoribacter sp., assembly GCA_900544025.1. GTDB lineage: Bacteria > Bacteroidota > Bacteroidia > Bacteroidales > Marinifilaceae > Odoribacter. The sequence goes on along the minus strand of UQTM01000037.1, from coordinate 18,928 downwards.
GATTTTGCAGTTTGTACATTTCCAGATAATTACCTGCCAGGAGAAAACGGATGTCCTGCTTGTTCTTTTCTTTGTCTAACTGTGCTAATTGCTGCTGCAATCTGGCAATGGCTATCTGGTTCGATATCGCTCCGCCTGCATACAGCACTTGCGAGGCTTCTACGGCAAAGTTGTTGCCGAAGTGGGGCATGGGTGCATTTTCCCCGTTCGAGAAATTCCTGTCCGCCAGCCAGGCATCTCCTAAATAACTTGCCGAAACGGAGACATCGATGGAAGGGAGATTTGCGTTTTTGGCAACTTTTACCGCCTGTTCGGCTTCCCGTTCCCCGATCTGAAAGGTACGGATGCTCCGGCTGTTGGAATCTGCCAATAGAAACAAATCCTCGATGCTCATTCTTTGTTTTAAAACCGTTTGGGCTGTTAAAAAAGGCAAGTGGCCTAAGAATAAAATAAGTAGTAGAATTCCTTTAATTCTTCTCATGTTATGGGTATTTATCGTCTGTTGTTTGTCTTGTAAAATCGGTCGCAAAGTTCGGGGAAAAAGATTTTTATTGAAAATCTGAAATTGCACAAAATTGGTTTAATTTGGACATACTCCTAAATAGTGTTATCTTTGTAAAACTTAAAAAAAGGGAGAAAGTGAAGAAAGAAATGCGTATAAAAAATATCGGTGAATTGTTTTCCAGTAGCGATAATACAAGCGATTTGAGGAAAAAGGTGAATTGCCTGACGATTGGTTATCAGGATGTTGTTTCGCAGTTTGCTTCGGCTGTTTATTTTGATGCGCTTATTACGGTATTGGTATTATCAGGAAAAGGTACTGTGTGTGTAAATTATAGGGCTTACCCGGTGGGGGTGGACGATCTGCTGGTGTTGTCTTCCTCCCATCTGTTCAATTTCAGCGATTGCACGCCCGATTTCAGATGCCTGTGCCTATTGGTGAGCAAAGAGTTTATCAACGAAATGGATTCGACGGATATGATTTACCACCGGGTGAAGTATGGAGTCCGGCTTTATAACTCTCCGATTATAAAGTTAGTTCCGGAGAATGCCGTGCTGCTTTCCCAAAGGATTTTTGCCGTCAATGAAACGATCGACCGCTCCGACCATTTCTATTATAAGGAGATCGTATTGAATAGCCTTTTCACTTTTTACCTCGATCTGAGTAATATCATCGAGCGCTATGCAGTTTCGAACGGCGAAGGAAATTTAACCCGTTATGAAAGCATGATAAAATCTTTTATCGAATTACTGGTGGCTCATTACAGGGAGGAGCATAAAGTGGAATTTTACGCTTCCCGCTTGAATTTGTCGGCGCATTACCTCACGTTGATCGTTAAGCGGGTGACAGGGCAGAGCGTGTGCGATTTTATATTTGAAATGCTGTATAGCGATGCCCGTACGTTACTGACACAGTCAAAGCTGTCTGTCCAGGAGATTGCCGCTTTATTGAATTTTTCAGATCAGTCTTCTTTCGGTAAATTCTTTAAAAGAAAATCAGGTCTTTCGCCTATCGATTTCCGGAAAATAGGCTGATCCGGGTAATAGAATAAGCGTGTCGGTGTAAAACGGATTTTTACGGAATAGATAGATAGATAGATAGATAGATAGATAGATAGATAGATCGCCGGAGGAAAGTGTTGAAGGCGGGTGATCGGGGAAAAGCTGTAAAATGCAGTCAATATGATTTATAGAAAAGGGGGAGATGAATAAAATACAGTAAGGTGATTTATGTGCTATGAAGTGAGAGAAGCTAAAAAAGGGACAGAAAATATCTGTCCCTTATTTGTAGAATTAAAAATCACCTATATTTTTCGATGTTAGTCCGATTAAGAGAATATAACTTCGACCGTATTAGGCAACGACGCACTGTAATCGATGATGGTCGGCATGTATTGGTTGTTTATGATTTCCGCTCCGCTAATGGGATTGTTACTATTGTTTACAGTGTATCTTGCAACTTCTGTTCCTGAATTGAATTTCAGTACTTCCGCATTTCCCAACCGGATACTGCCGCTGAGTTGCGACACGAATTTACAGCAAACCTTGTATTCCATATAGTAGTTTTCGGCTGGATCGATCAGGGCTGCAAACGAAGAAATGACATAATCCTCTTTAGGGGTCGAATCGTACTGGTAGATTTTGTTACAGCCTGTTGCGACGAGAGTTCCCTTGGAATTAAAAAGTTTTACCTGTGCTACCACACCTTCCATTCCTCTCTGCATATTGAGGTGAGAAGTGATGTAAAAATTGATAAGAGCTGCATTTGTTGTTTCCATGACTTATTTTTTTATGAATATTAAAATAATTTATGTAAAACCAACCCCGATCGATATTGTGCGCACAAGTATTAATGACGTTGCATGTTACATTTGTTATATAAATATACCTAAAGTTGCAGGGAACGACAAAAGAAAACAGGGGAAATAACCCTGTTTTGACACGTCTTATTTAAAAAAATATTTTTTGAAGATGAACCGTTTCAATGAATTGTAAACAACGCCTATAACTTTTAGAAAGGGTTGAATATCGTTGAATATACGGTCGATTTCGTGATACGGATTGTATCTCCCTGAGGAATCATTTTATCTAAAGGAGCTGACGATTTCGTGTATTCCCTGGTAGATTGCGGATTACTCGAAACTCTTTTTTGCTGGGCTTCATAACCGGCAAAAGACATCAGAATGGCAATAATTGTCCCTACTTGCAGCAGGTCGTTTAGTCGTTTGGTAAATCTGTACTTTGTCATAGCGTGTCTTGTTATGTATCGTCATTATACGTTATTAAGATGCAGAGGTTTTGCAAATGGTTGCGTTAGGAGGACATTTTTTTATTATAAATCTGAATTTTTAGATTTCTTATTGATTATTCTCATTTTTATTATAATACAAAGCGAGTGCTATATATTTGAATGATGTGTATATTATTGAATTCCAGTATGATAATAATTGTTTCATAAATGATATTGGGGAATTAGTGTAGAATGGTGTAGAAATTTCCGGTACGTGGTTGGGGAAATATTGTACATTGAGTTTGAGTTTCACTGAAACCCGTCTGGAATAAAAGTTCTTCTGTCCGGGAAAAAGAGGGTATCGGGTGCGCGTATTCAAATCTTTTTGCAGATTGTAAATCGATATTTAAATTCTTAAGAAAGGGGATTTCACGAAATGTGACATCGGATTCAAACAATAAATATGTCTTTTTCATGAGTGAGCAAAGTATAACTATTATAAAATTAAGCTGAGATGAATTTAAAAATTTTAAGATAAGCATGCAAAATTCCGGCGTGTAAGATAGCTTTATTGACTGGAATATCCTAAATTTGTTTCGTTATTAACAACTATCAACTAATAAAAACGGAACTATGAAATTTTTTATTGACACGGCCAATTTGGAGCAAATCCGGGAGGCTAACGAGCTGGGAGTCCTCGACGGGGTGACGACCAATCCATCGCTGATGGCGAAGGAAGGTATTAAGGGAGATGAGAATATCAAGAAACATTATGTGGAAATTTGTAAGATTGTGAGCGGAGATGTCAGTGCGGAGGTAATCGCGACGGACTATGCCGGAATGATCCGGGAAGGAGAGGAGCTAGCCGCTTTACATCCTAACATCGTTGTGAAAGTTCCTTGTATTGCAGACGGAATAAAAGCGATTAAATATTTTTCAGGGAAAGGTATCCGTACGAACTGTACCCTGGTTTTTTCACCCGGACAGGCTTTATTGGCGGCAAAGGCCGGTGCGACGTATGTTTCTCCGTTCGTAGGCCGTTTAGACGATATTGCGAGCGACGGGATCGAACTGGTGAGTAAAATTGTGGATATGTATAGCTATTACGGTTATCAGACTCAGGTTTTAGCCGCCTCTATCCGTTCCACTCAACATATTATTCAATGTATCGAGGCGGGTGCCGATGTGGCGACGTGTCCTCTTTCAGCTATTGAGGGATTGCTGAATCACCCGCTGACACAAAGCGGACTGGAAAAATTCCTTGCAGATTATAAGAAAGTTAATTCATAATGCTTATTAAATTATTCGAGGACAATCCCAATCGCCGGGATATTCTTAAAGTTGTGGATCGTTTACGTGACGGCGGAGTTATTATTTATCCCACAGACACGGTGTATGCTATGGGATGCGATATTAACAATGTCAAAGCGGTGCAGCGGGTGGCTCAATTGAAGGGAGTGAAGCCGGAAAAGGCCAATTTTTCGATGATTTGCCGTGATTTGAGTAATATCGCCGCTTATGCAAAAGTAAATAACGATGTATTTAAGGTTATGAAGCGGAATTTGCCCGGACCTTTTACGTTTATTTTGCCCGCAACGAACAAATTACCCAATGTATTGATGAACCGGCGTAAAACGATCGGGATCCGTATCCCGGATAATTTTATAATACATGCTATTGTAGAGGAGTTGGGAAATCCTTTATTGACCACTTCTTTGCATGACGAAGATGAGATTGTCGAGTATATGACCGATCCCGAGTTGATTCATGAGAAATATGAAAAAATTGTGGATGTGGTTATCGATGGCGGTTTTGGACATAATGTGGCATCGACGGTCGTAGATTGTACCGGGGAAGAAGCAGAAGTGATCCGTCAGGGAATCGGAGAGATCGAATAAGGAATGATAAGAAAATGTCTGTATAAGCTGTCCGTTTTGTAGGACAGCTTTTTTTTGTCGGTATCGTTTTTGTTGTGAAAGGATAGAAACGTTTTTATGCAGGGAGACGTATTGTTAAAATAGAAAGGAGGCATTATGTATTGGGATTTTGTTTTGAGATTGGTCGTGGCGGGCGTATTGGGAGGCATTGTCGGCTGGGACAGAGAATACCGGGCTAAGGAGGCCGGGTTGCGTACTCATTTTTTGGTGGCTATCGGCAGTGCACTGATTATGATTGTTTCCCAGCATGGTTTTGCCGATGTGCTGGGAAAACCGGGAATAGGTTTAGACCCCAGCCGTATTGCTGCGCAGGTGGTTAGCGGAATCGGTTTTATCGGAGCGGGGACGATTCTGATTCAAAAGCAATTCGTACGTGGATTGACGACTGCGGCCGGATTGTGGGCGACTTCCGGAATCGGCCTTGCGGTGGGTGCGGGCATGTATTGGGTGGGAGTGTGTGCTATGGTGCTGACTTTGGTCGGCTTGGAGTTTTTGACGATCGTTTTTAAAAATGTGGGCGAACACAGTTCTTTGCTGGTGTTTTCCACAAAAGATAAGGAAAATTTAAAGCGGGTTGCCAATGAACTGCATATCCGGAATTACCGGATCGGCAGCTATGATGTGCAACAGGAACGCTCTGAGAATACGGATATATACCATGTCACTTTGGTGGTCAAGACTAAACGGCATATCGACGAAACTCTTTTGTTCCAGTTTTTACAGGATTTACCCGATCTGACTTTGGAGCGTATGTCGTGATTATTTTTTCCAGAACGATTTCGTAAATAACACCATCACCGTAAATAATTCCAGCCTGCCGACCAGCATGACGAATGCCAGGAATATTTTGGCAAAGTCGTTCATGTGGGAAAAGCTGTACATCGGTCCGATGCTTCCAAATCCGGGCCCCACATTGCTGATACAGGTAACGACGGCACTGGTTGCCGTAACGACGTTTTCGGTAAAAAGCGTCATGATCAGGCTGCTGAATGTGACGATAATAATATAGAGGATAAAGAATCCCATGATGCTGGTCATGATGTTGGGATGAACGCTTTTGTTGTTATATTTCACGTTAATGACTCCGTTGGGATGGATAATCCTTTTGAGTTCGATAAATGAATTTTTGAACAATAGCAATACTCGAACTACTTTTATCCCTCCTGCCGTCGAGCCCGCCGAGGCCCCCGTAAACATCAGTAAAAGAAGGATAAAGCCCAGTAAGGGGGGCCATAGTAAATAGTCGGCTGTGGCATATCCTGTGGTGGTCATCAGGGTTACGACCTGAAAGGTAGCATCCCGGAAGCTTTTCTCGAGGTTTCCCCAATCGCTCAGGTAAAGCCCTATCCCGATGATCAGACTGGAAACGACCGTGATCCCGATATATAATTGAAATTCGTTGTCTTTCAGGAGTTTTAAGATATTCCCTTTTACGGCCATATATAGTAATCCGAAATTGCACCCTGCAATGAACATGAAGACTACCATGACATATTGAATGTAAGCGGAATCCCAGTAACCCACGCTGGACTGTTTGGTGGAGAAACCTCCGGTGGCCATAGAAGTGAAGGCGTGGCAAACACTGTCGAAAATTCCCATTCCTCCCACATACAGGAGAATGGATTGCAGGAGGGTAAGCCCGACATACAGAAACCACATCCTTCGGGCGGATGCGCTGAATGTGAAAGAAGTTTTGTTATGGGTGGGGCCGGTTACTTCGGCTACGTAAAGATCTCTCCCTTCTATGCCGAGGCTGGGAAGGATCGCCAAAAACAACATGATGATCCCCAGGCCGCCCAGCCATTGAGTGAGGGAACGCCAAAACAGGGTGGCGTGAGGCAATGCTTCGACATGATCGAGGACGGAGGAACCGGTGGTGGTAAATCCCGACATGGTTTCGAAGAAGGCATCGACGAACGAAGGGATGGTATTTCCTATAATATAAGGCAGGCTACCGAATATGGAAAAAATAATCCACACCATCGTCACCGTGAAATAACCGTCCTTTTTAGCCAGCACACGGTCTTTGGGTTTTACGAAATAGGCCAAAACTCCACCGGTGATCGCTGTAATCAAAGCGGAATAGAAAAATGCCATTCCATCGTTTTCCCGGTAAATCAGGGATATAATGACGCATGCGAAAAGAAAAGCACTCTCGAGCAGTAGCAACCTGCCCAGGATATTGGTGATAAATCGGAAATTTATCATTTCTGGAAATACTTAATTACTTTTTTTACAGCACTGGGTAGGGCGAAAATCACTACATTGTCTCCCGGCAATATCTGAACGTCGCCTTTTGCAATGATCGTTTCGTCTCCGCGGATCACTCCACCCACGGTGGCATCTACCGGGAAATTGATGTATTGCAGTTGTTTCCGGGTGATTTTAGAGCCTTCCTGAGCGACCAGTTCGAAAACCTCGGCTTCCGAGAAGGTCAGGAATTTCAGATGGCGCACATCGACATTCATGGTATAACGATAGATGTGCGAAGCTGCGATCAGCTTAGTGTTGATCAGCGTTCCGATCCCGATGTTTTCCGCCAGATCGATATAATCGATGTTCTCCACTTCCGCCACACTTTTTTTTACGCCCATTTTTTTGGCCAGCAGGCAAGACAGGATATTGGTTTCCGATGAACCCGTCAGGCAAATGAAAGCATCGATATTTTTGATACCTTCTTCGCGTAGCAGGGTGAGGTCGCGCCCGTCCCCGTTGATGACCAGAGTCGATTTTAATTTATCGGCTAATTGGATACATTTTTCGCGGTCTTTCTCGATAATCTTGACATTGTAATGCTTTTCGAGCAAAGAAGCTGCTTTGACACCGATGCGGGAAGCACCGACGATCACGATATTTTTGATTTCAAACTGCTCTTTCCCGCATAAGGCGAAAACATTGGAAACGAAAGAAGGACGGGTGACGATAAACACCAGGTCTCCGTATTTCAGTTCGTCGTTTCCTCTCGGGATAATCGTGTGGTTTTGTCTTTTTATGGCGACGATCCGAAATTGGTCTGCCCCGTATATCTCCGCCATTTTTGCGAGAGTGTGGTTTAATATCAGGGCATTGTCCCATAGTTTGATCCCCAATAGCTGCAAACGTCCGTCCGAGAATTCGTGCATTTGCCGGGAGCCGATCTGCTTTAAAGCGGCAACGATCTCTTCTGCCGCCAACCGTTCGGGATAGATCAAAGAGTCGATGCCTATGGAACGGAGATATTCGGCATTTTCCGTTTCCAGGTATTCGCTATTATTCACGCGGGCGATGGTTCTCTTGGCTCCTAATTTTTTGGCCAGCATCGCCGAGTTTATATTTTGTTCTTCCAGCGGATTTACAGCAATGTATAAATCGCACTTTCCGACCTGTGCATCTTTGAGCGCACCAATAGAAGTACACGAGCCTACTACCGAAAGAATGTCCATCTGGCTTTCCAGCTCTTCCAGCTTTTCACCGTCGGCATCAATTAGCATGATACAATGTTCTTGCCGGCTAAGCATGCGGGCAAGATGGGTTCCAACGGCACCTGCTCCTGCAATGACAATATTCATTTTGTTATCATTATACTATTTGAGGGGCAAAAATATAGTAAATTTATATCAATCGGGCATTTAAATGTATTTATTTTAAAGGTATAAAGACGCAGCCTGTTTTCGTGGTGGTTTCAAAAATGATGTTGTGTTCTTTACAAAATTTTTCACAGCGGGACAGATTGCGGTAAGAGTTTGAAAAATCGGCGATAAGCCGTTCGGGATAAACGGAAGCCTTTTCAAATAGCTTTTCGGGCAGGGCATTGCAGGTAACGATCAATATCCGGCAAGGAGGAACGGCGGCGGTATGCTGGTCTGCAACATAGACCGACGTTCCCGGAATTTCCAGACGGCTGCGTTCGGCTGTCAGTCCGCCGCTTATTAGCCCGGAATGCGGGGGTAAGGGTTTTAATTTGTTCTGAAGGATATAAGCTTGCGAACGGGTGTTACCGGGAGAGGTGTTATACAGGAACGTGTAATATCCCCGGTAATTTAATAAAATCGTAGATTCCCGGTAGTGGTTGAATACAAGGAGTTCTTTGCGGGAAGCCAGTTCATAATTGTGGAAACAGCAAAAGACGAGCAGCAGGCAAAGTGCGGCGATGGAAATTCCGAATGTAAGCCTGTTTTTGTAGAGCAGCAGGCAACCTAATAATAAAAAATTCAAGTATATAAAAAGTATATGCCACGTGGTCGGGTAGAGTCCGGAGAGGTTGAAAGCGATCGGCTGAAGTGAATTTAAAGTATAGAGAAGGAGGTGTCCGGTCCAGGTTATAATTACCGATACATGAATGCCTATAAAAACAGGCAATAAAAATAGAAGCACCGAACCATATAACAGGATTGTAGCTAAAGGAATTGCAAGCAGGTTGATCAAAACGCTGCCGAGAGTTATCGTGTGGAAATAATAAGCGTTTATGGGGAGTGTCAGCAGTTGGGCGGAAAGACTGAGACAGCATAGCGCCCATAATTTTGCCGGGATAGCCGGCAATTTACCCGGTAAGCGGTTTAAATAAGGGTAGAATAAGACGATTCCTGTGTAGGCGCTGTAAGACATGAGAAAACTCACCGAGCCGATCAGCTGGGGCTGAACGAGCAAAGTGAAAAAAGCCGAGGCGGCAATGGCGTTGATGGGAGTGTAATCCCGCTCTAAAGTTTTTCCCAGCGCGATAAAAGTGAGAATGGTGGCGGCGCGGACTACCGAAGGCGATAATCCGGTCAGGCAGGCATATCCCCACAGGAGCGGGATCGTGAGCCGGTCGGTTTTGTGGCGTGGCAGTCCGGCAATGGACAGCAGGTAGGTAAGCAATAAATAGATCGCTCCGGTGTGTAAGCCTGAAACGGCTAATAAATGTATGGTTCCGGTTTGGATAAAATGATCCCGGATATTTTTATCCAGATCGTTTTTGTAGCCCAGGCATAAGGCGTTGATCAATGGGCGGACGACGGTGTCGGGAAATAAGATTTCGCTTTTTTGTAATAATCGTTGCCGGAGTTCTTCGAATGTCGACCGGATATTGCGTTCGTGCCCGATGATTTTTAGACGGGCATAGGGAATCAGCCTATAGTTCGTTTGTTTTTGTCTGAGGTATCGATTGTAATTGAATTCACCCGGATTCGAATTGTCGGGAAGCGGAACGATGCGTGCCTGTGCAAGCACGATGTCGCCCGTACGGAAAGCGGTATCGGTATCGTAACGGCTTAAAAACAGGTTGGTGCTGTGGGTGCTTAGCAGGAAATTATGGTGAGGAAGCTGTTCTTCGCAGTGTAGTTTTATCTGGTAAACCGCCGAAGGATCGAAAGATAAAGGAGAGGCAGGGCGGGCAAGGAACGAACCCAGTGTAAAAATAGTGCCTAACAGAAACAGATCGGCAATCTTCTTTAACGTACGTTTTCTATAAAAATTATGTTCTGTGCCGGCAGAATATAAGGTAAGTATTGAAATAGTAAACCAGAGGCAGGGGAGGGAGGCCGGAGTGTGGAACGGGTGGCTGCAAAGTATTCCTGCCATGTAAGCGGTACAAATAAGCAGGAAAGGATATTTATATTTAAAATTTATCCCCGGCATACAAATAAAAAATGAAAATTATGCAACTAAAATTAGTACATAATTTTCATTTTTTAATATATTTTATCCGGTTTATTTCGGAAGGATCACCCGGTAAGCTTGTTTGAACTTTCCTAAGCTGAGATTATTCAGCTTGCCTTTTAATAATCTTTTTTTGAGTCCTGAAAGATGGTCGGTAAATAAAATCCCTTCCAGATGGTCGTATTCATGCTGAATGATCCAGGCTTTGATTCCGGAAAATTCTTCTTTATGCAATTCTCCTTTTTCATCCATATACTCGATCAGGATGTGGTCTTTCCGGGTAACGTCTTCGTGTATGCCCGGTACGCTCAAACACCCTTCGTTCCGGGTAACGTCGCTTCCCCAGCGTTCTGTGATATGGGCATTAATGAACACTTTCCGGAATCCTGCGCAAGATGAGTCCATATCTTCGAAAGCACTGCCATCTACGGTGAATATCCGAATGTTACGCCCTACTTGCGGGGCTGCCAGTCCGACCCCGTCGGCTTCGTCCATCGTTTGATACATATCTTTGATAAATTTTTCCAGGTCGGGGTAATCCATGGTAATATCCTCGGATACTTTCCGAAGAGTAGGATGTCCATATATTACGATTGGTAAAAACATATGATTGAATTTATTTTGCTTTACAGTTTAAAATTTCTCCGGTATTCCATATAAGAAGTCAGAATAATGGTAGCACTCATCGTATCGATCAGGGCTTTATCCTGCCGGGTTTTCTTTTTAGCTCCTCCTTCCAGAAGGGCTTTGTGGGCAAGTACGGAAGTAAATCGTTCGTCATACATTTCCACTGGAATTTCCGGGAATTTCCGTTTTAATGCTTTCAGGAACGGTTTGATATATTGCATACTTTCAGAATCCGAATTATCCATTTGTTTGGGATGCCCCACCACGAAAAGATCCACTTTTTCTTTAGTAATGTATTGTTGCAGAAAAACGAGAACCTCATGGGCCGGGACGGTTTGCAGTCCGGTTGCAATAATCCCGCAAGGGTCTGTTACAGCAAGCCCTACCCGTTTTCTTCCGTAATCTATCGCTAAAATCCTTCCCACGTTACGGCTTGTTTACAATTACGAAAATATCTTCGTTATCTTTTTTCATGAGATATTGCTCGCGGGCGAATTTCTCAAGGTTATCGGGACTGCTGAGCAGTTCTTTGATCTTGCGGTTGTCTTCCTCTATTTTATTCTGATAATAGTCTTTTTCTTTTTCAAGGGTACTGATTTTGCTGCGTAACTGCATTTTTTCGACAATGCTATTTTTGTCGAAAAAAGCGATCCATACCAGAAAAATAAGCCCTGCAATGGTATATTTATTGGTAAATTTCCTGAATAAAGGTCTGATTTTATATGTGTTATCACTTCCATTCATGTTTTGCAAAGATAGCAAAAAAAGTGGAATGTAGAAACGATATACGAAAATCCGCTACAAGATACCGGAGGATATTCCGGTGAGTGAAAAATGAGCGATGTCATCCTAACCGGGGAAGGGGGGAATTTATCCGATTTCGTTGTAAATCGGTGCATTTTATATATATTTGCCTTAAATCTATAATCAATCAAAAATATCGGAACCATGGCTTTTAATTTGAGAAACAGAAATTTTCTGAAGTTATTGGACTTCACTCCGGCAGAGATCAAATATTTATTGAGTCTGGCGGCAGATTTAAAAAAAGCGAAATATAGCGGAACCGAACAGCCCAGGCTGAAAGGTAAAAATATTGCGCTGATATTTGAGAAAACTTCTACCCGTACCCGTTGTTCGTTCGAGGTGGCGGCGTATGACCAGGGGGCGCGTGTTACTTATCTGGGCCCTTCCGGTACTCAAATCGGAGTGAAAGAATCGATAAAAGATACAGCCAGAGTGTTGGGTAGGATGTATGACGGAATCGAATATCGCGGTTTTGCGCAGGATGTGGTGGAAGAGCTGGCGGAATATGCCGGAGTTCCGGTGTGGAACGGACTGACCAACGAATTTCATCCCACTCAGATTTTGGCCGATTTTCTGACGATGTCGGAACATATCGATAAACCGTTGCATCAGGTGACCTTTGCTTATATGGGAGATGCCCGCTATAATATGGGAAACTCTTTAATGGTAGGCGGGGCTAAAATGGGTATGGATGTCCGAATCGTCGCTCCGAAGGAACTTCAGCCGGAAGCGGGTTTGGTGGCCGCTTGCCGGGAAATTGCAAAGGAAACGGGAGCGAAAGTTACGGTAACCGACAAGGTAGAAGAGGGAGTGAAGGGATGTGATTTCTTATATACCGATGTATGGGTGTCGATGGGTGAGCCGAAAGCAGTGTGGGAAGAAAGAATCAAATTGTTGCTGCCTTATCAGGTGAATAAAAAAGCGATGGAAATGACGGGGAATCCCAAATGTAAATTTATGCATTGCCTGCCTGCTTACCATAACTTAGAAACAGAGATAGGGCGGGATATCCATAAGCAATTCGGATTGAATGGACTGGAAGTGACGGAAGAGGTATTCGAGTCGCCTCATTCCATTGTTTTCGACGAGGCTGAAAACCGGATGCACACGATTAAAGCGGTGATGGTGGCCACCCTCGGAGATTGAAAAAGGAAAATTGAATTTTCAAGACTTTAAACCGGAACGGTACGGGCTTATCGTAAAGGCCGAAAGGATAAGCGGCAGGGACGGTTTAAATTTTCTGCAAAAAATAAGGGGAACAGAAATTCTGTCCCCCTTTCTTTTTTCTCAATAAGAAATCAGTTGAATTTTTTAATAGCACTTTCTACATCCTGTTCGATGTCTAAGATCATTTGCAGGTGTAAAAGTTCGAAAATACCTTTCACTTCTTTCGATAAGTTACATAATTTAATTCCTGAATTATGACTTTTAGCGGTCTTGATCAGCGAAATGATACATCCGATGCCGCTGCTGTCGATAAATTCTATGTTCTCCAGATTTAATATGACCTTTTTCCCTTCTGTGCTGAGCGTCGGTTTCAATTCTGCTTTTACATCCTCTATGATAGCGAGGGTAAACCTTTTCACATCAGTAAACTCAGCAATTGCACAGCCGTTCTGTTCCGTTAATTTTGTAAACATGTCTATACCAATTTATAGTTTAAGTTTAGTTTTAAATTGAAATTGTTTGTCGGTTCTTATAATATATTCACAAAAATATATTTAACGACCCATTTTAATTGTCGAAAGTAGAACAATTTGTATAAAAAAACAAATGTTTTTTGTAGGAAATTGTAAAAGAAGGAGGTAAAAAAAGCTGAAAAAGAAAGAGTGTTGAAAAATATAAATTATATCTTTGTGAACATTCGATATATTTTTGGATATTATTACAAACTAATTATAAGAATTATAAATGCTATAAAATGAAGACAACTCCTTTTACTCATTTTCATGAAGCGCTTGGGGCGAGAATGGCACCTTTTGCAGGATATAATATGCCTATTGAATATTCCGGTATTAAAGACGAACATTTGACGGTACGTGAAAAATTAGGCGTGTTCGATGTATCGCATATGGGTGAATTCTGGATCAAAGGTCCGAAAGCATTTGAGCTGGTGCAGAAATTAACGACTAACGATGTGGCCGCGCTGGTCGATGGGAAAATACAATATACCTGTTTCCCTAACGATAAGGGGGGCGTTATCGACGATTTGTTGGTTTATCGTTTCAGTGCTGAAAAATATTTGCTGGTGGTGAATGCTGCAAATATCGAAAAAGATTGGAATTGGGTAGTGAAACACGGTGAAGAATTGGGTATGAAGCCCGGTGTTGAGCTGGAAAATGCTTCCGACAATATTTGCCAGCTGGCCATCCAGGGGCCTTTGGCTTTGAAAGCGATGCAAAAATTGACATCCGAAAATATCACCGATATGGAATATTACACTTTTAAGGAAATTCCGTTTGCCGGAATCGACAAGGTGATTTTTTCAACTACAGGATATACCGGATCGGGTGGCTGTGAAGTGTATGCTTACAATAAAGACGCTGAAAAATTGTGGCATGCTGTTTTCGAGGCCGGGGCTGAATTCGGAATCAAACCGATAGGTTTGGGGGCACGCGACACCCTTCGGCTGGAAGCCGGTTTCTGTTTATACGGCCATGAGCTCGACGACGATCATTCGCCGATTGAAGCCGGTTTGGGCTGGATTACCAAATTTGTGCCGGGAAACGATTTTATCATGCGGGAATACCATGAAAAATTGAAAAACGACAAACCGGTCCGCTATATGAAACCTTTTGAAGTATTGGATAAAGGAATTGCCCGGCAGGGATATCCGATTGAGGATGCGGAAGGGAACGAGATCGGCGTGGTGTGTTCCGGTACGGTTTCGCCTTTAACCGGGAAATCTATCGGTACAGGCTATGTGAAAAGCGGTTTTCATAAGCTGGATAGCGAAATTTTTATCCGGGTGAGAAATAAAGCATTGAAAGCTAAGATTGTAAAAACACCGTTCTTTTAATGAACGGATTGTCGGTCGGCAATATAAAAAAACAGGTTCTTAGTAAAGAGAACCTGTTTTTTTATGCCGGACGGTTTGCCGGGGGGCGACGAAAAATGATTGCCGGAAAGGTTGCTTTGAGGAGAGGAAGGAGATAGGGAATTGTAAAATTGCAGAAGAGGGAGCGGTTTGAAAGCATTTTATAAAGAAACTATTTTGTATCCTGTCACCTGTCATTTTATAAATTATAATTTACTCGGGACATTTAATTAATATTTATAATTAAGAATGAAGAATTCTCTAAAAATTTCATGTTCTTAGAGGGAAATTTTGCATATTTGTACGTCCCCGTAAGGAGTTTAGATTTTTTGATAACTTAAATTATTATACAAAATGAGAAAACATATTTTTAATGCCGGTCCCTGTAAATTACCGGATATGACCCTGGAGAACACAGCGAAGGCTGTTATGGAATTAGGTAATAGCGGACAATCTATTTTGGAAGTTTCCCACCGTTCTGCTGATTTTCAGGCCGTATTCGATGAAACAGTGGCATTGTTCAAAGAAGTATTGAACATTCCGGATAATTATTCGGTACTTTTCCTGGGAGGGGGCGCAAGCATGCAATTCTGTATGGTGCCGTACAATTTCCTGAAGAAAAAGGCTGCTTATGTAAATACCGGAGTCTGGTCGAAAAAAGCGATCAAGGAAGCTCAATTATGGGGAGAGGTCGATGTGATCGCTTCATCGGAAGACCGGGATTATACTTATTATCCCAAAGGTTTTAAAATTCCGTCGGATGTGGACTACCTGCATATTACGACGAATAATACAATCCGGGGAACGGAGATTTTCGAAGACCTGGATAGTCCTGTGCCTTTGATTGCCGATATGTCTTCGGATATTTGCAGCCGTCCGGTGGATGTGAAGAAATATATGATGATTTACGGCGGTTGCCAGAAGAACTTAGGTCCGGCAGGAGCTACTTTCGTAATTATTCGCAACGATTATTTGGATCATGTGGTTGCCGACCGGAAAATCCCGACCATGTTAAAATATCAAACTCACGTGGAAGGCGAATCCATGTTCAACACTCCTCCTTGTATCAATATTTTTGCGGTAGGACAGACCTTGAAATGGATCAAACAGATGGGGGGAGTCGAAGTGATGCAAAAATTGGCTCAGGAAAGATCGGACGCTTTGTATGCAGAGTTTGAACGGAACAAATTATTCCGTGCTGTTGTGGAAGAAGGTTCCCGTTCGCTGATGAACATTCCTTTTGTGATGGCAGCCGGATACGAATCGCTGGATAAAGAATTTCTCGATTTCGCTAAAACTAAAAATCTGGTAGGATTGAAAGGACACCGTTTAGTAGGTGGTTTCCGGGCTTCTACCTACAATGCCTGTACGATGGACGACGTGAATGCCCTGATCGCCGCCATGCAGGAATTTGAAGCAAAGCATAAATAAAACATTATGCCTGTAAGGCTCTTGCCGATTACCGGAATTTTACCGGAGGGCAGGAGCATTACAGGCTTTTTTACCGATAACCTTATAAAATGATAACTTATGGTAAAAGTATTGATTGCCACTGATAAACCTTTTGCTCCGGTAGCAGTGAAAGGCATCCGCGAGATTGTGGAAGCACAGGGATATGAGTTGGTGCTGTTGGAAAAATATACTTCACAGGATGAGCTGATCGCTGCCGTAGCCGATGTGGACGCAATGATCATTCGCTCGGATAAGGCGACCAAAGAAGTGATCGACGCCGCTAAAAAGTTGAAAGTGATCGTTCGCGCCGGTGCCGGTTATGACAATATCGATTTGCAGGCTTGTACGGATCGTGGTATTGTTGCGATGAATACTCCGGGACAGAATTCCAATGCCGTGGCAGAGCTGGCTTTTGGAATGATGATCTATATGGCCCGTTGTTTCTATAACGGTAAAGCGGGGACGGAATTGAAAGGTAAAAAGATCGGTATCCATGCTTTCGGAAATGTAGGGCAAAACGTAGGGCGTATAGCTAAAGGATTCGATATGGAAGTGTATGCTTTCGATCCTTTCATGACCGATGAGCAGATTAAAGCCGCAGGAGCTACGCCTTTGCATAGCGCAGAGGAAATGTACGGACTGTGCGAGTATGTGTCTTTGCATATTCCGGCAAACGATAAGACGAAGAAATCGATCAATTACGATTTGTTGAAACGCATGCCGAAAGGAGCTGTTTTAGTGAATACCGCCCGTAAGGAAGTGATCGATGAAGAGGGTTTGGCAAAATTGATGGAAGAACGTACCGATTTTCATTATATCACCGATATTGCTCCGGATTGCGATTGTTTCACCAAATTCGAGGGACGTTATTTCTCCACTCCGAAGAAAATGGGAGCTCAAACCGAAGAGGCGAACGTAAATGCAGGATTGGCTGCAGCCCGGCAGATCGTGAATTTCATCGAGCACGGTGACGCTAAATTCAAAGTGAATAAATAATTCGTAGTGTGAATATTGTGCCGGAATGCCTGAATAAAGATTTTGTTACGGATGTTCCGGCCTGTTAAATTTTCGTGTAATATATGGCAATAGTAAAACCATTCAAAGGCTTACGTACTCCCAATCAGCAAATTTGCGAGGAATTGGCGTGCCTGCCGTATGACGTGATGAATTCGGAAGAGGCGGCTCAGATGGCTGCCGGGAAACCGAAATCCTTGCTTCACGTTACCCGGGCAGAGATCGATTGCCCGGCAGGAACGGACATACATTCCGAAACCGTGTATCATAAAAGTGTGGAAAACTTTAAGATGTTTCAGGAGAAAGGCTGGCTGGTGCAGGACGAGGAAGCTAAGTTTTATATTTACGCACAGACGATGGACGGACGTACTCAATATGGTATTGTCGGATGTGCGGCTTGTGAAGACTACATGAACGGCGTGATTAAAAAACATGAATTGACACGCCCCGATAAAGAAGAAGACCGTATGGTGCTGACGCGTTATGTGAATGCGAACCTGGAACCTGTTTTCTTTTCTTACCGTGCAGTGCCTGAGATCGATGAAATTGTCGAAAATATCGTAAAAAGCCGGAAAGCGGATTATGATTTTACGGCAGAGGATGGATTCGGGCATCATTTCTGGGTAATCGACGATTCAGCTATCAATAAGCGGCTGGAGGAATTGTTTGCGACGAAAGTGCCGGCTACTTATGTGGCCGACGGTCATCACCGTACCGCCGCCGCCGCCCGTATCGGAGCAGAATATAAAGCAAAGAATCCGAATCATACCGGAAACGAAGAATATAATTTCTTTATGGCTGTCCATTTCCCCGACAACCAGTTGAAGATTATCGATTATAACCGGGTGGTAAAAGACCTGAACGGATTGACCGAGGCACAATTGCTGGAAAAATTACAAAACCGTTTTACGGTAGAGGAGATGGGAACGGCCATCTATCATCCGGCAAAATTGCATGAATTCAGCATGTATTTAGGAGGAAAATGGTATAAGCTGACCGCTAAACCGGGGGCTTATGATGATAACGACCCGATCGGGGTGCTGGATGTGACCATTCTTTCCAACCATGTGCTGGCCGATATTTTGGATATTCAAGACCTGCGTACTTCTAAGCGGATCGATTTCGTAGGAGGAATACGCGGTTTGGAAGAGTTGAAGAAACGGGTGGATAGCGGAGAGATGAAAGTGGCTTTCGCCCTTTATCCGGTGTCTATGCAGCAATTACTGAACATTGCCGATTCGGGCAACATCATGCCTCCCAAAACTACGTGGTTTGAACCTAAATTACGTTCGGGACTGGTGATTCACAAGATTTAATCCTTGTTTATTTCTAATAAAAATACCACCTTTACGGGTGGTATTTTTTTATAGTTATATCATGTTACGTGGGTGTTGAAAACATGATTTCAAACGGGAAAAAATGGAAGCCGGGCAGAGGTTTGAACTTTGCGGGAATGTCGTTCGGATTTCCCGGTTCTGTCTATCGTATTCGTTGTAAATAAGAAAATTAAATAATTATTTGGTGAAAATAGATATGAAAAAAGGATTGATTATTTTGTTGTTAGGGTGGTGTATGCCCCTGGCTGCGCAGGAAATGTATCAGGGGCGGGTGTTTGCCGACCGGAATGGGAACGGAGTGTTCGATAAAGGGGATCTGCCTTTAAAAGCAGTTGCCGTGTCCGACGGGCTTCATGTGGTGAAAACGGCTGGC
>UQTM01000036.1 GCA_900544025.1 uncultured Odoribacter sp. | reverse complement strand
TCCAATGGAAATAATAATACAAATATATAAATAATTTTCCAATGGAAAATATTTTGCATGGAAAATTATTATTTAAGAGGAACAAAAACAAGTAAAATACTTCTAACCGCCATCATACAATTACGCTCCTGTATATTTTCACACAAAAAGAGCCTTCCAGGATTCGATTATCCTGAAAGGCTCAAATTTTATATTCTAACCGTCTTTTTATAACAAATCACTTGCCAGATCGGCCAATTTGCTGCGCTCTCCCTTTTCCAGATGTACATGGGCGAAAATATCCTGCCCCTGCATCTTATCGAATAGATGCGATAATCCGTTCGATTTTTTATCCAAATACGGAGAATCGATTTGGTCTATATCTCCGGTAAAAACCATTTTCGTTCCTTCACCGGCACGGGTAATAATAGTTTTCACCTCGTGCGGAGTGAGATTCTGAGCTTCGTCCACAATAAAATAAACATCTGAAAGACTTCTCCCCCGAATAAAGGCTAAAGCAGAGATCAATAGCTTCTGATCCCTTTGCAACTCCTCTATTAAACGATTCTCTGCACTGTGCATATTGAAACGGCGTTTGATAAACCCCAGATTATCGTATAAAGGCTGCATGTACGGATCGACTTTCTCATTCATATCTCCCGGCAAATACCCCAAATCCTTATTGGATAATGCCACGATAGGACGCGCCAGATAAATAAATTCATAAGCCTTACTTTGCTGCAAGGCAGAAGCCAAAGCCAGCAAAGTTTTCCCCGTTCCCGCTTTACCGCTGATCGCCACCAATTGAATATTGGGATTCAGCAGGGCATCCACAGCGAAAGCCTGTTCTGCATTCTTCGGGTAGATACCGAATATATTCGGTTTATCGACTTTTCTCACAACCTGACGTATGGGGTCGTAGCAAGCCAGCACAGAAGCATTTCCATTCTTTAACACATAATAATTATTGCCTCTGATCTCTTGCTTCGGAAACACCTTTGCAGCATCAATCCCTGCGCCATTTTCATAGATAGCATTAATTAAAGCGGTATCGATATTGTCGATTTCCCTGACACTCCGGTTAATCGCAAAATCGAGGTCTTCCACCTGGTCGGTTTTATAATCTTCGGCCATCAAACCCAAAGAACGGGCTTTCATGCGAAGATTCATATCTTTGGTTACTAAAATCACTTTCTTCCCCTTTAATTTCTCATTCATATACTCCGTCACTGCCAGTATACGATGATCGGGGGTATCATCGCTAAAAGATTGCCTCATTTTTTCGGAAAATTTTACGCCCGGCTGAATGAAAAGCCTTCCACGCCCGTTTCCCAATGATGCTCCTTTATCAAAAAAATCATTGCTGGATATTTTATCCAATTCCCTCGCAAACTCCCTCGCATGAAAATTAATCAGGTCATTCCCTTTTTTAAATTTATCCAATTCTTCCAACACCACGATCGGAATTACAATATCATTATCTTTAAAATTAAATATAGACCTATAATCATGAAGAATAACATTCGTATCCAATACAAATGTCTTTGTGTTTTTCGTTGCCATAACTATCAGATTTAAGTTTTACACACCGTAAGGTAGAGATAATATTCCATAAAAAAAAGCGGCTTTAGCCGCTTTTTCCTAACATTCTAAAAAAGAACACTTATATATTTAATGAATAAATCTGAACATCCTATTCCACCGGATTTTACTTAAAAACGATTTATCCTTATCGAGCGACAGCCAGATAAAATAAGCTTTCCCCACAATATGATCTTCAGGTACAAATCCCCAATACCGGGAATCTGCCGAACGATGGCGGTTATCTCCCATCATCCAATAATAATCCATATTAAAGGTATAGCTGTCTGCTTGTTGTCCGTTTATATATATAACGGAGTCTCTCACCTCTAGCTTATTCCCTTCATACGCTTCGATAATACGCCGATAAAGTGGCAAGGTCTTCTTATTCAATTCTACCTTATCGCCTTTTTTCGGCACATACAAAGGCCCGAAATTATCCACGTTCCAGGGATAGTCCTCCGGAGAGAAAGGGAAAATATCGGGATCGGTCCCGGTGGCCAAATAACGCGTTACGGACACTACATTAGGAAATTTCTGTAGCTTTTCCACCATTTCCTGAGTCAAAGGAAAATAGTATTCGGAAGCGGAAGCCATCCCCATATCGTCATAGGCAATATCCAGTTCCTGCAACTTCATTTTATTTAAAGGAGTTCCGTTCGTCCTGACCACATAATCATATTGCAAATTTTTCGGATTATCGGTTAAAGCTCCGTTCACATATAATTGCCCTTCTTTCAACTCCAGCACATCTCCCGGCATTCCGACTCCCCGTTTGATATAATTCTCCCGTTTATCTACGGGACGCGACACAATATCGAAACGCTCCCACATCAGCCCGCGAATTTTTTTCTCCGCCTCTTCCTGTGAAATCTCTATTCCCCGGCTGGCTTCCGACTGACGGTATCCCCTGGCATTCGAACGGATCTGGCTATAATAATCAGGATTATCCAATCCTACCACCACCGTATCGCCTGCCGGGAAGTTAAACACCACAATATCGTTCCGTTTAATCGTCGTTGTTCCGGCAATACGTTTATAAGGCCATTGGATAGCTTCGGAATACGCTTTCGTCTTTTGAGTGAAAGGCATCGTATGATGCGTAAAAGGCATTGCCAACGGAGTGTTCGGCAACTTCGGCCCATAAGCGACCTTACTGACAAACAAATAATCGCCTACCAGCATACTTTTCTCCATAGAAGAAGTAGGGATCGTATAGGCTTCGAAAAAAAACATACGAATCAGCGTCGCAGCTACCACGGCAAAAATCAACGCATCCGTCCATTCCACCACCTTTGTCTGTTTCTTTACCCCTTTTTTCTTCCAAAAAGCCCAATGAACTTTTTTAGTAATATAAATATCGAATATCACCGGAACCAATAGCAGCAACCACCAGCTTCCAACCCAATATACCCACAACAGGTATATCACGATAACTATTCCGAATTTAAACCATTTATTTCTTAATATATCTCTCATATTACCCCTCCTAAACCTTACATTTTCAGCAAATCTTCCATGCCGTAAATGCCTTTTTTCCCGTTCATATACTCGGCTGCCAGCACAGCCCCCTGAGCAAATCCTTCTCTGGAAAAAGCCGAATGATGAATCTCGATCTCATCAACCGACGATTTATAAGTCACCGTGTGTATGCCCGGCACTTCTCCTATTCTTTTGGCACTGATCGGCAAAACGTCGCCGGGAATATCCTTTCCTTCATCCAGCTTCCAGGAATGATAAGCCGGATGATTATCCAATATACCTTCGGCTATTGTAATGGCTGTACCGCTCGGCGCATCCAATTTATGAATGTGATGTGTTTCTTCGATAAAAACCTTATAATCGTCGAAACCTCCCATCATTTTAGCTAAAAACTTATTCAGTTGAAAAAAGATATTCACCCCGACACTAAAATTGGAAGCATAGAAAAAACCACCTTTTTTAGCATGGCAATAATCAATCACCTCGTCCCACCGGTCCAGCCATCCTGTTGTACCCGATACCACCGGAACTCCATGATCGAAGCACCATTTGTAATTTTCCACTGCAACGCCGGGTATTGAAAAATCAATAGCGACCTCTGCTTTCCTCAATTGATCCCCGGAACAAGCCGTCCGGTTATTCTCATCGACAATCAATACAATTTCATGCCCTCTCTTCAAAGCGATCTGCTCGATCATTTTCCCCATCCGGCCATAACCTAATAGTGCTATCCGCATATATCTGAAAACTAAAAATTAAAAATCGTTCCAAAGTTAATATTATATTCTGCAAGTAGTATATATAAAACTAAAAAAGGCTGTCTCTCGACAGCCTTTTAAGCAGGATATTTTAATAATTACTTCGCAAATTCTTTTACTTTTGCTACAACTGCTTTGAAAGCTTCCGGATGATTCATTGCTAAATCGGCCAAAACCTTACGGTTCATATCCACGTCTGCTTTGTGAACAAGTCCCATAAATTTAGAATATGACAAACCTTCCAGTCTTACAGCAGCATTAATTCTCTGAATCCACAATGCTCTGAATTCTGATTTCTTCTTACGTCTGTCGCGGAAAGCATAAGTTAAACCTTTTTCATAAGTGTTTTTCGCTACCGTCCAAACATTTTTTCTTGCACCAAAGTTACCTTTGGTCTGTTTCAAAACCTTTTTTCTACGTGCTCTTGAAGCAACGGCATTTTTAGCTCTTGGCATAATTTTCTTTTTTTGAATGTCAGCGTTCCTTGTTCAATAAGGAAACTTACGGCATAACATCCTGGTTAATAAACTAATTTCTTTTCTTACATTACGAGCATCGCTCTCACAGCTTTTACATCGCTTTGAGAAAGAATCGTGTCGTGGGTAAGACTTCTTTTCTGTTTTGTTGTTTTCTTAGTCAAGATATGACGTTTGAAAGCATGTTTTCTCTTAATCTTCCCGGTAGCGGTCAAAGTAAATCTCTTTTTCGCGCTACTCACTGTCTTCATCTTTGGCATCTTCTCTTAATTTAATTGTGGTTCAGAAAAATATGTAATTATCGTGGTTCACACCACTTATCCTGCTGCTTACTTTTTAGGGGCCAATACAACAATCATCTTTTTCCCTTCGAGCTTCGGTGCCGCTTCAACCTTTCCGTAATCTTCCAATTCTGCAATAAAACGGGATAAGATCTCAGCTCCCTGATCCTTGAACAGGATCGAACGCCCCTTAAAGAACACGTAGGCCCTCACCTTCGCTCCCTCTTCGAGAAATTCCTTGGCATGTTTCAGTTTAAAATTAAAATCATGGTCATCGGTCTGAGGTCCGAACCGGATTTCTTTCACGACAACCTTCACACTTTTGGCCTTGATTTCCTTTTGCTTCTTCTTTAATTGATATAAGAATTTGCTGTAATCGATAATACGGCACACTGGCGGCTCTGCATTGGGAGAAATCTCCACTAAATCCATTCCTGCCGCTTCTGCCATAGCTAAAGCTTCGCGCAAAGGGTAAACACCCGGTTCGATATTCTCTCCGACAACCCTTACCTGAGTCGCCCTGATTAGCTCATTAATTTTGTGCTGTGGTTCTCTCTTAACCTGATTTCGTGAGCCTCTGAATTCCATTCTCGTTGCTATATTAAATCCTCCTTTAATAATTGTAGATCGCATTTAACTGGCTTTCTACTTCTTTATTTATTAATTCTATAAATTCTTCAATCTTCATCGTTCCCATATCTCCTTGCCCCTGACGACGTACAGACACCGTATTCTCTCTTGCCTCATTCTCTCCGACAATCAACAGATAAGGAATCTTTTTCAACTCATTATCACGTATCTTTCGTCCGATCTTTTCATTACGATCGTCTAAAACGGTGCGAATATCGGAATTATTTAACAAATCCGAAAGTTTTTGAGCATAATCATTGAATTTTTCGCTGATCGGGAGGATAACTGCCTGGTCGGGCGTTAGCCACAATGGAAATTTTCCTCCGGTATGCTCGATCAATACGGCAACAAAACGTTCCATACTACCAAACGGAGCACGGTGTATCATCACCGGACGATGTTTCAGGTTGTCTGCCCCGGTATATTCCAGTTCAAAGCGTTCCGGCAAATTATAATCCACCTGAATCGTACCCAACTGCCATTTTCTCCCGATTGCGTCTTTAACCATAAAGTCGAGTTTCGGGCCATAGAAAGCAGCTTCGCCCAACTCTACCGTCGTTTTTAAACCTTTTTCCTGAGCGGCTTCGATAATTGCGCTTTCCGCCTTTTCCCAATTCTCGTCGGTTCCGATATATTTCTCCCGGTTATTGGGATCACGCAAAGACACCTGAGCGGTAAAATCTTTGAAATCCAACGCTTTAAAAATAATAAAAATAATATCTATTACTTTTTTAAACTCTTCTTTCAACTGGTCGGGCGTACAGAATAAATGCGCATCATCCTGCGTAAACCCACGCACCCGTGTCAATCCGTGCAGCTCTCCGCTCTGTTCATAACGATAAACCGTTCCAAATTCGGCAAAACGCAAAGGCAAATCTTTATAAGAACGCGGTTTGAATTTGTATATCTCGCAGTGATGCGGACAGTTCATCGGTTTCAGCATAAATTCTTCACCTTCCTGAGGAGTCGTAATCACCTGAAAACTATCCTTCCCATACTTCTGAAAGTGACCGGAAGTCTTATACAGGTTCACATTTCCGATATGCGGGGTAATCACCTGCTGATAACCGTATTTTTTTTGCACTTTTCTCAAAAAAGCTTCCAGACGATCCCTCAACATGGCACCTTTCGGCAACCACATCGGTAATCCCTGCCCCACTGCCTGAGAGAAAGTAAATAATTCCATCTCCTTACCGATCTTTCGGTGGTCACGTAGCTTAGCCTCCTCCATCAACACCAGCCATTCGTCCAGCATTTTCTGTTTGGGAAACGTAATACCATAGATACGCGTAAGCATCTTATTATGTTCGTTTCCACGCCAATAAGCCCCCGCCAAACTGGTTAATTTGATCGCCTTGATATAAGACGTATCCGGTAGATGCGGGCCACGGCATAGATCCGTAAACGATCCCTGGCGATAATAAGTGATCTTACCATCCTCCAGATCGTTGATCAATTCAACTTTATAAGTTTCATGAATAGAGTTAAAATGCTCCAACGCTTCCGCTTTACTGACATCAATGCGACAGAATTCTTCTTTCTGGCGCGCTAATTCGAGCATTTTCTTTTCAACAGCCTCCAGGTCTTTATCCGTCAGCACAACACCGTCACCCGGCTCTACATCATAATAAAAACCATTCTCGATGGCAGGTCCGATTCCGAATTTTGTATTAGGATATAATTGCTGCAATGCCTCGGCCATCAAATGCGCAGAAGAGTGCCAAAATGCATGGCGGCCTTCTTCGTCCTCCCAGGTAAACAGCTTAATTTCCGCATCTTCATCGATACTTCTGGTCAAATCACGAATCTCACCGTTTACAGAGATCGACAATACTTCTTTCGCCAATTTCGGACTGATCGATCTGGCTATATCCAATCCCGTTACACCCGCCTCAAATTCTTTGACATTCCCGTCTGGAAATTTAATCTTTATCATATCTTTTTCATTTTGTGGCGTCCCACATTTCATATTTTATCCGACTCCCCTTTCAAGGCTTGTCATGTTTATATCTATCAGCATTTTTGCAAGTTGCAAAGATAACAAATATAATACAAAACTAAAAGGTAAAAGGCAAAAAGTTAAGTCTGTTTTTATAACTTTTCACCTTTTACAGTTGAGTCCTTATATTATTGATTTGCAAGCTGTTTCTCTACTCCTGATTATACAATTTATTGAACAGAATAGCCAGATTCATATATATTGTGGTATTCTGCACCACAATATGTGAAGGTACTTTAATTCGTGCAGGGGTAAAATTCCAGATAGCTTTAATCCCCCAGGCCACCATCAGGTCTGCCACATTCTGAGCGTTTTCGGCAGGAACGGTAATAATACCGATCACTACATTCCGTTCAGCAGCCATAGCACGGAACTGATCGATATGATGAATCTCGATATCGTTGACCTTAGTTCCGATTTTAGCTTTATCGATATCAAAAGCAGCTTCGATGCGTAATCCAAAAGCCGCCAATCCCTTATCCTGCAGTAAGGCACACCCCAATGAACCGGCTCCTACCAAAAAAGCACTGTCCACCTTGCTGAATCCCAAGAAATCCTCCAGAATCCTCACAAAGCTATCGACCTCATACCCCACCCTCGTTTTCCCTGAAATTCCCGTATGCGACAAATCCTTAGTCACCTGAGTGGAATCGATTTCCATATATTCGGCGATCCGGGTCGAAGACACATATTTTTCCCCTTGCTTTTGCAAAGTTTTTACAAACGACAGATACGACGGCATCCGTCTAAGCACTGGTATAGGTACCTCTTTATTTGATTTCATAAGATATTATCCCTTTTTATAACTTGCAAAAGTAAACTTTTTTTCCCATACTGAAAATAAGATGTTACAAAGTTTCTAAACGACACGGAATAAAATTAAGTTTTCAATTTTCCGTTTTCAATTGTTTACTACTTTTGCCCTGTAATATTTTCAAAAACTATGACTTATAAAGAAACCTTAGACTGGCTTTTCGCTCAACTCCCCATGTACCAAAGAGAAGGCCAGGCAGCTTATAAAGCAAACCTCGACAATACATTAAAATTGGATGCTCATTTTCAGCACCCTCATCATCATTTCAAGAGCATTCATGTAGCCGGCACCAACGGCAAAGGTTCCGTTTCGCACATGCTTGCTTCCATTCTTCAGGAAGCCGGCTACAAAACCGGATTATATACTTCTCCCCACCTGAAAGATTTTCGTGAAAGAATAAAAGTAAACGGGCAAATGATCGGCGAAGATTACGTAACCCGCTTCGTATCTCAAAACAAGGAGTTATTCGCAACAATTCAACCTTCATTCTTTGAAATGACCGTTGCCATGGCATTCAAATACTTTGCCGATGAGCAGGCAGATATAGCTGTAATCGAAGTCGGTCTGGGCGGACGGCTCGACTCCACGAATATCATAACTCCGCTTGCTTCCGTGATTACCAATATTTCATTCGACCACATGGCCTTATTGGGCGATACCCTTCCCAAGATTGCAGCAGAGAAAGCAGGGATTATCAAACCGGGCATTCCTGCTATTATCGGTACCGAAGACAGCGCTTATGACTTTGTGTTTAAAGAAAAAGCAGCGATTTGCAAAGCTCCTCTGACATTCGCCTCCTCCGAATGGAACACCCGGCAAAATCCCGACAAAACCTATAATTTCCATCACCGGACAGGCATCGCATTCGAAAATATAGAATCGGAATTAAAAGGGGATTACCAGCGTAAAAATATCCCGGTCGTACTCGAAACTATTTTATCTTTACGCAACGACGGACTGCAAATTTCCGACCGAAACATCCGGGACGGTATCGCAAAGGCGATCCGTAATACCGGACTTTTGGGACGCTGGCAGCAGTTGGCAACAGCTCCCTATACCATTTGTGATACCGGGCACAACATCGACGGCCTAACCGAAATCGTTGCCCAGCTCAAAACCTGTAAATACGATAAACTGCATATTGTGATCGGAATGGTCAGCGACAAGGACGTAAGCAGCGTTTTAAGCATCCTGCCTAAAGAGGCTCGCTATTATTTCTGTAAAGCCTCTATTCCCAGGGCTATGGATGAACATCTTCTGGCAGAAAAAGCAAAAGCCGCCGGATTGAGTGGGAACATTTATTCCACCGTTACCCAGGCTTATGAAGCAGCTAAACAAAACGCCTCCCCCCAGGATATGATCTACATTGGCGGCAGCACTTTTGTCGTAGCCGAAGTCATTTGATAAGACTCAATTCTCAAATCCCGGACGGCAGAAATTTTCAGCCTCCGGGAATTGAAATAATATATCTTTCTTTAACTGTGACAGCACCACCAGCAGTTGCAGGATTTCACGTTTCATTTCGGAACAGTAAGGCACTAACACTTTCCATGCTTCCTCCGAACGGCGGACAGCAATTAGAGCGACCTTGGCAGAACCGTTATAATCTTCCCTCTCTTCCCCGCATGAACCAACATGATAATAGCCATGCAAAGCTCTCCGCATTTTAGACTGCATCAAATCCTGATACCAGCCTACCGTTTCCAACGCCTCATCGATTTCCCGCCCTTTATCTTCCCCTAATTTCTCATCCAGGATTTCGAAAATTTTTTCCAGGCATTTATCACACAAATCCTCGTATATCAAACAAATACGAACAATATCAGAATCTTCGATCATCAGATTGTCCCGTTCTCCCTTCAGCGCCATATTTTCATAATCCTCCCCCCAAAACTCCCGGTCTATATTTTCAGAAGCATAAATATCCTCCACATCGATCCCTCTTTCCTTAGCCAGCTCATGCAACACTTCATACGTCGATTCGAACACATCCTTCAAGCGTGCCCAAACGTTCTCCTCCTCCTGGGAAATTTCTTCGTCAAATTTAAATCCTCCCTTTTCCTCTATCCTCTTTCCCATAACAAAACTCATACAATGCAACTTTTGATCGCATTTCTCGCACCAACGGTCGCAATAATTATAGATTCCCGGTATAAAACCGGCATCCTTCATTTTTTTTAATTTTTTTTTCGGCACAATCGTAATATTATAGGCAATCCCATAATGGCGCAGCCTGTACACCGTAAAAATAAGAATTTTTTTAAAAACTGATTCTAAAAGCGCACAAAGATAGCCTATATCAATAAATAAAAAAAATAATCTATAACTGATTATCATTATTATAGTTAACCATAACTAAAATGATCGGCGGCATATTATGTACGTTCCTTGAAATCGAACAAACGGAATAAAAATCTGACAGATAAATTATATCTTTGCCTATCGATTCTCGAAATATGTGGTTAATATTAGCATTCGTTTCAGCCAGTCTGTTAGGACTATATGATGTGGTTAAAAAAATTTCACTGGATAATAATGCCGTTATCCCGGTACTGTTCCTGAACATCTTTTTTTGCTGTGTACTGTTCCTCCCGGTAATTATTTTATCCTGGTTTTTCCCTCAAACCATACAAGGAACTTTATTTTGGCTTCCTCCCATTCGCGCCGGGGCTCACGGCCTGTTGTTCCTAAAAGCATTGATTGTTCTGGCCTCATGGATTTTTGCTTATTTTTCATTAAAACATCTCCCGATCACAATAGCTTCTCCCATCAAAGCCACACAACCGATCCTCACCTTGCTGGGAGCCATGCTGATCTTTGGAGAGCGCCTGAATTTTTATCAATGGATAGGTGTACTGATTGCAATTATTTCCTTCTATCTGCTTTCCTGGTCAGGCAAAAAAGAAGGCATCAGCTTTACGCACAACAAATGGATATACTTCATGGTACTTGCCGTCGTCACAGGCTCATTAAGCGGGCTTTACGATAAATATCTGATGGCCCGCCTCGACCGGATGAATGTACAGGTATGGTATAATTTTTACCAACTTTTAGTCATGGGGATTATTCTACTCGCACTTTGGTATCCCAAACGCCATACTTCCACTAAATTTCAATGGAAAAATTCAATTCCCCTAATCTCCCTCTTATTGATTTTGGCAGATTTTGCCTATTTCTACGCACTAAGCTATGAAGACTCTATGATATCTATTGTTTCACTCGTCAGGCGTAGCGGTGTCGTAGTGTCTTTCATCGCCGGAGCTCTCTGGTTCAAAGAAAAAAACCTGAAAGCCAAATTCATCGATCTTTTATTAGTGCTGCTGGGAATGTATTTTATTTACTTAGGCTCGAAAGCATAGAAACAATCCTTACCCCACATGCTCTTTAGTTTAGATAGAAACCGATAACATTATCGGTCTTTCCATCTAAAAAAAGCCGTTGTAAAAATATTGTCGGTCATCTCCGGATCATCTTCCCGAACCGGCCTCTTTTTTCCTCTAAAAAGATGATCCTAAAAAATAGAATTTCCCGACGGTTTAATTACAAACCCTAACCGGACATAACGGCGAAAATCATTGTAATGGATCATACTTTCTCCATATCCATCGAAAAATTGTAAATATAGGTATTGATTGTCTTGACGAAATAACCGGTAAGCAACCCCTATTTGCCAGTTGGCATTAAAATTCCACCCTCCCCGTTTCACCATCAGTACGGAACAGGAAAGCCGTCCGTTATTATTGTTATAAGTAGCCGCCAAATGCCCGATTCCGGAATAACGGCTAATATCCTTGTTATACTCCGATAGCATCATAGGTATCCAAACTTTAGCCTGAAAGGTAAAATTACAATTCATATTATATATTCCCATGAAGGTTATCCGGTTCCAACTACGCGACCATATACTGTCACGACCGTTCGATTCATGTTCAAACTGAAGCATAGTGCTCCAGGCAATCCTGCCTTCTGAAATAAAATTTCTCCCTATCCCCAGCGTAGGATTATAATTGGTTTCCGTAAAAGGTGCAGAACTACGGTATATTGCCCAAAATGATTTTTGCGTATAAGTCAGAAAAGTGTACAACCGATAAGGCAACAATTTTCTATACAGGCGATGCCGAAGGCTGATCTGGAATTTCGCATCCGAATTATATTTGGTTACTTTTCCACCCGCAAAGCTGGTACCGGTGATAATGTAGTTGTCTTTATAAATTGTAAAAGCAGGAATATTGCCCGATGCTTGCATCAAACTGTCTTCCGGTTGCAGGAAACGGCATATCGCATTCCGCTGAGCATTCATTTTTACGCTCACAGCAAGTAACAATAGCAAACAAAATAATCTCACATTTATCATTTTCCGGGCATTTTGTTAATAATCTCCCGCAAGTTTACGTTTTCGCTATTGGAAAGTTCTTACCCGGTAGAGATCTTACATTCGAGGATCATATTCCCCTTGTGTTTATCCAGCAACTTAACTACCTTTGTGCAAACCACAAGGCATCGAAACAGAGCGCTCCTTGATAATCAACCGGTCGCTTACGCCTTACCGGTTATATACATTTAAGACAAAAAGACTATGGACATTAGAATTGGAGATATTGTAAGATTTATTTCAGAAAAACTCGAAGGGAAAGTCACAGGGCTCATTGATAACACAACGGTCAATGTATATTGTGATGAATATGGATTTGAAATTCCGGCTTCCATTACCGATCTGGTTGTGATTCATTCCGATTTCAACACTCCTGTCCAACAGACGGGAACCGGGAAAACACAACCCCAATCACAAAAAGCCGTCACAATGCAATCGGCCGACACCGTATATCTCGCCATCGTTCCTGAAAATTTCAGTAACCTCACCGACTCCCGTTATGAATTATTTGTGGTGAACGATACCGCACAAACCTGCCTGTACACCGTATCCGCTTTTAATGGAGAAAACTATTCCGGGATCATCGCAGGCAACTGTAATCCCGATACGGTTTCTCCGATCGGCACCTACACCCTAAAAGAAATTGACAACCAGATAAAAGCTTTAAACATTCAGGTCATTTTTTTCCATAAAGGAATAACCACACCCAAAGCGGCTATCGATACACAAATCAAGCTGAATCCGGTAAATCTTTGCAAAGCGGGCTCTTACAAACATTGCAAATGGTTCGACGGCATATCCTGGCTACGCCCCCTGGATAAAGAAACTATCTTAAAAACAGAGATCGATGAAAAGCAATTAAAACAAGCCATTCAGGAGAAAAAAATAACAGCGGCCGAAGAAACTCCACGCCCACAAAAACAATTCGTAGGAAACATTCTTGAAATCGACCTGCATATCAATCAATTACTTGAAACGACAGCAGGTATGGAAAATAAAGATATACTCGATTACCAAATGGACGTATTCCATAAAATCCTTGAAGAATATAAACTACGCAAAGGGCAGAAAATCGTATTTATTCACGGGAAAGGCGACGGAATACTCCGTCAAAGGATCTTATGGGAATTACAGACGAAATATAAGCGTTTTCACCACCAGGACGCCTCATTCAAGCAATATGGTTACGGGGCGACGATGGTCACCATTAAATAACGAACGATATAATTTAATATAGATATTCCGTTCGACGTCTATTTCTCTGAAACATCTACCGGTTTCCGGTTCCCGGATAAAAATGCCCCACCTCGAACAAAGATGGGGCATTTTTATTATAATCTAAAAAATCGTTTATTCCAATTCCATGAGATAACGCTCTGCATCGATGGCAGCCCGGCAACCGGTTCCGGCAGAAGTGATACCCTGGCGATATACGGGGTCCATAACATCCCCTGCGGCAAACACCCCCGGAACATTGGTATAGGTTGAAGTCCCCTCGGTGATAATGTATCCCTGCTCGTCTATATGTATGTAATCTTTAAAAACTTCCGAATTAGGGTGATGTCCGATAGCCAGGAAAAAACCGTCGATCTTTATATCCCGTTCACACTCCTCCGGCTGTCCCATCCGATAAAGTAAACGAACTCCTTCCAACCCCATGTCCGTACCATAAAGCTCTATCGTATTATGCTCGAACAAAATCTCGATATTTTCAGTCTTAAACACTCTCTCCTGCATCGTTTTGGAAGCACGCAAATAATTTTTACGAACGATCAGATACACTTTCCGGCATAATCCGGCCAAATAGGTAGCTTCTTCGCAAGCCGTATCTCCTCCGCCGACCACAGCTACATCCTTACCCCGGTAAAAAAAGCCGTCACAGGTTGCGCAGGCACTCACTCCGAGTCCCCTGAACTTTTCTTCGGAAGGCAAACCCAAATATTTAGCGGAAGCTCCCGTTGCTATAATTACCGTATCGGCTTCTATTTGCTTGCAGTCGTCGATAGTCAATTTATGCGGATGTCCGGAAAAATCGACATGCGTCACAATCCCGAAACGAATATCCGCTCCAAAGCGTTCCGCCTGTTTACGCATATCTTCCATCAATACAGGCCCTGTCACACCTTCGGGATAACCGGGAAAATTTTCTATTTCCGTCGTCGTCGTCAATTGCCCACCCATCTGTAAACCAGTGTATAACACAGGTTTTAGATTAGCTCTTGCCGTGTAAATAGCTGCAGTATAACCAGCCGGCCCCGAACCTATAATGACGCACTTTATTTTTTCCGTAACGTTAGTTTCTGACATAATTTTAATTTTAACTTTCTATTTTATAGGCTATAAATTTTTAACAATAACCTATTATTCCTATTATTGTATCGATTTTAGTTTACAAATTTATTAATTTTCAAATTCATTTCCATACATTCTATTAGAGCCTGCGGTTAAAAAAAAGTTAAACAGAATCTTACTGAAAAATTAAATGAAACAATACAAATATCCAAAATTGGAAACACATAAAAATCAAAAGAGTTATCATATATTTGTCCAAAAATATACGATAACCCTCGTGAACAACTCTTGTGCAACTTTCTCTGATGATTAATCAGCAAAAAGAAAAACACAAAATCAATTAAATGAAGTACTTGGCGGTGCTCTCACATAATATTACAATAAATTAATAAAAAAATAATAGTTTATAGTTATATTTGTACATAACCACATCACAAAAATAGTCCAAATTTGGACACAAACAAATATGTGCTGAATTATTTTTTTCTAAACACCAAAAAAAATGACGACAGAGCCAACAACACAAGAATTTCGGGAGCGCCTGGTGAAAACAATAAAAGAAAAAGGGTTTAACGAATCCCGACTTGCGAAAAAAACAGGCATATCCCCTTCTACAATTGCAAACTATCGGAATGGAGTGACTCAACCGGATAAAACGAAACTAAGAATCATTTGTCAGGAGCTGGGTGTCAGTGTAGAATGGATGTTAACGGGAGTCGAGGACGAACACATGACGAGTGAAAAAGCTCCCGGTTATAAAAAAGCCGATCAGATCATCCTTTCAGATTCGGGAATTGAAGCCATGTATAGTTTAGCTTTGGAAATGCACGGCTTGAAAGACACATTAAAAGCGTCTATAAAAGAAATCGTCAAAGAAGTACAAAAAGAGGCTCAGAACGATACGGCTAAACAGTATGCAGAACTGAAACAAGAAATAATAGCTTTAAGAAAAGCCATCGAAAAACAAAGCCGGGGATAACGCTCTTCAATATAAAAAAATGGCCGGAAAATCCGGCCATTTTTTATCAACTAAACTTTCATCATTGCTTAAAAGAAGTAACAAAGGACTTAGCATCCTCTCCATAATAACAGATCACAGGCGTAACAGCCTCATAGCTATACGGAACATATTCTGCAATCTGAACCGCAGCAAATCGCTGATCGTCCGAAATCATTGCCTCTACTCTCACTCCTGAATCTTTCTTTCGTTTCATTTGCTTGAAATCTTCGAATCTTTTCATCTCGATACACACTTGTAAAGCATCGCTTTCATGCACATCAAAATACAAAGTCATTGCTTTCAGCTTACTGTTCGTCGGCCTAAAAATCCAACAAGAACGGCTTACGAACAACTTAACAATTCCTCCTAAAAATAACATCGCTGCTATTGTAAATAAAAAAGAAGGCCACGAAGCATTAGGATCCGCGCTTTTCATTCCAATAACTGCTAAAATAATAGCGACAACAATTAAACCGATGGCAACATACGAAACTTTTCCTTTCTTTACCACTTCTTTATTAGTCACATTTTCAATATCTTCCTGAATTGTTTTAAACTTTTCCATAATCGTTATTTTTTAATATTACACACCAAAACATACCGTTACTACCATAGTGTAACGGTTTAAAAACATTTAAACGGTAACGACAGCGTTACCCTGTAATATTAAACGACGATTTTACGCAAAGCATAGATATAATAACCGCCCGATTTCAAAAGAGCGGAATGCTCCTGCGCATGGTAAAGGGACTTTTTATACAAATCGGTTTGCAATATACCCTTTTCGGCTGTAAGATAGACAAAAAGTTTATCGAAAGAAAAACCGGCCGGCCGATAACGCCTCACCGAGCTTTGATTGAAGTTAGAAGGCTTTGCAACAGCTACATCTGCATAACTATTGGCTGCAATACACACCGTGATACTGGGATCGGTGGCCGGACTCGCCATCAATTCATGAGGTAATCCCGCTTTATCCTGTTCCACAGGCTGACTTTCTGTAAACATATATGTTTCCGCCCTTGTTCCCGAAACCAGAACAATAGCTAAAAAAAACACGATATACAGAAAAAATTGCTTCATTTTAACTCTTTATGTACAACATACAAAGATACATATTTTCTTTAAGTATATATACCGGATATGAAGAATTATACAAAAATTTTATTCCTTATCCTCTCAAACCAAAATAGATGCAATCCCGTAAAATTTTATTCACACAACATGCCGAAACAATATGATGACACTTATTATCATTATTTTCATAGCAGGTTACATCCTCATCGCTTTATCCGAAACAATCGATGTAAATAAAGCTGCTATCGCTTTGCTGTTGGGGGTAATATTATGGGTTATATATATTTTTTCAGGAGTTTCCTTCATTGCAGGAGCTTCCCCAACCTCCTTTCACGAATTCATCCAAACCACACCTGGAATCAGTCGGCTTTCCCCCGGCCAGCAAGCCATAAAATATGTATCCGAACTAAAGATTATAGACCTGTTGGGTAATACGGCCGAAATCTTATTCTATTTATTAGGAGCAATGACTATTGTGGAAATGATCGACCGTCACGAAGGATTTACCGGAATCACCCGCCTTATCAAAACCCACAATAAGAAAAAATTACTGTGGATCGTGGCATTGCTGACTTTTTTTATGTCCTCTGTTCTGGATAACATGACTTCGGCTATTGTCATGATGACCTTGATTCAAAAACTATTGACCGACCAAAAGGAACGCTGGTTTTTCGGCAGCATTATTATCATTGCGGCCAATGCAGGGGGTACATGGACTCCGATCGGGGACATCACAACAATCATGCTATGGATCAATAATAACATCACTTCCGGAGCAATTATGAAAAGTCTGTTACTTCCGGGAGTGGTATCATTAATCCTACCCACCTGTATCGTCGCAGCCGGTTTAACAAAACAATCGCTTTCTTCATCGTCGGGACAACTTCCTCCGGTATCCTCTGAAAGTTGTCTCAATGCACGGGAACGCAACACCATACTCATTTTAGGATTACTCTGCCTGCTATTGGTTCCGGTATTTAAATCATTAACCAACTTGCCTCCCTTTATGGGAATATTATTCACTTTAGGAATAGCATGGATATATACGGAAATATTATATAACCGCAAACCTTATATTCCCGCCGACCGGCAGTACAGAATGCCTTATATTTTATCGAAAATCGACTTCTCCACCATTCTGTTTTTTCTCGGCATATTAATGGCTGTAGGCGCTCTTGAAGCGATCGGAGTTCTGGAAAACATCACCGGTTTTCTCAATGCCAAAATCCATAACGTCTATATCATCAACCTGGTCATCGGTTTCCTATCGTCCGTTATAGACAATGTTCCCCTGGTTGCTGCGGTAATGGGGATGTATCCTGTCGTCAGCCCCGAAACCCTATCTTCTCTATCGGATGCCGGCTATATGTCCCATTTCGTACAAAACGGGACATTCTGGGAATTAGCCGCCTACTGTGCCGGAACCGGGGGGAGCCTGCTCATCATAGGCTCTGCAGCCGGAGTCGTCGTCATGGGATTGGAAAAAATCAGTTTCACCTGGTACTTAAAACACATCACCTGGATCGCCCTCACCGGTTTTTTAGCCGGAATCGGAGTTTACTATATCCTAAACCTATAAAACTTCTTTCATTTTTCTATTTCCTTATTTCGGTCCGAAACCTTACCTTTGCAATCTCACCAGGTAAGGAATACAATGTCTATTAAAAAATTCATTCAGGAGCATCTGAACGACAATACCGACAAACTACTGCTGAACGCTTCCCGTTATCCCGGAATCGACGTCCCTTATGCCGTCTGTCAAATATCGGCACGCCGGCAGATTAAAGATAAACTTCCCTCCTGGTTTACCAATGACGATATTATTTATCCTTCCCGCCTTTCTACGGAACAATGTTCCTCAGAAACGACCGCACGCTACAAACAACGCCTGATCATCGGTGATTGCATCTGTGACCTGACAGGAGGTTTGGGGATCGATTCCTATTATTTCGCCCAAAAAGCAAAAAAAGTAATTTATATCGAACGTTTCCCGGACTACTGTGCAGCAGCGACTTCCAATTTCCATGTTCTCGGAATAAACAATGTAGAAATTCAGAATGCCGATGCCAAAGAACTTATAAATACGCTAAAAGCCGATACGTTCTACATCGATCCGGCACGAAGGGCGGACGGAAACAAACGGGTGTTCGCCCTCACCGATTGTGAACCCGACGTTTTACAACTAAAACCGATTTTGTTGGAAAACGCCCGAAGGATCATCGTTAAAATCTCTCCGATGGCAGATATAGACGAAACGTTACGCCTGTTGCCGGAAACAAGCGAAGTACACATCCTCTCTGTGAAAAACGAATGTAAAGAATTATTATTCGTATTGGAAAACAACCTGTTTATTCCACAAAATCAAGTAACGATTCACGCCGTTAATTACGCTACAAACGGGAATTGCCAGGTTTTCACCTTCACCCCCGAAGAAGAAAAAACAGCGGAATTACATACCACAGCTACGATTCAAAAATATCTTTACGAACCCCATGCCGCATTGCTGAAAAGCGGAGCATTCAAATTAACCGCAATCCGATTCGGTCTGCAAAAACTGCATCGTCACAGCCATTTATACACTTCCGACACGATTTGCCCGGATTTTCCCGGTCGCCGGTTTATCGTTCACGATATATTCGAATTTTCCGGGAAATTGCTCAAACAACTACACAAAACCATTCCTCAGGCCAACCTAACCACCCGCAATTTCAATTTATCCGTAGCCGACCTACGCAAACGCAGCGGAATCCGGGAAGGAGGCGATATTTACCTGCTGGCTACCACATTGAACAATAATCGGCAAGTATTACTTTCTTGCCGGAAAGTCAATTCTTCACAGCCATAAATACTTTCAAGCTATAACAAATTATTTCAGCTTATTCCGGTTAAAATGAGGGCCGGCTTTAATCAGGAAAAATAAAGTAGATACTACCGTCAGACAGGCTCCGAAAAGATAAGCATAATCAAAACCGCCAAATACCTCTGCAATGCCGCCTCCACTCATTAAACCGATCCCGATCCCGACATCCCAGCTTGTCAGGTAAGTCGAGGTAGCGGTTCCTCTCTGACTATTAGGAGCAAGACTAATAAACAGCGTATTGAAAGCCGGAAACATCGTACCGAATGCAACACCCTGCGAAAGAGCGATCCCCAGGAAAAAATAAGAAGTAAAAATCGTATTCCATTTCATCAGATCTTCGCAGGCCGACAATGCAAAAAAGCTGGCAGCAGCTAAATACATACCCAATGAGATCAAAAGAGTAATCCTCCCTTTATCCACCTGCCTGCCGGAAAAAATTCGCGATACGGCCATTCCCACAGCCATAAACGTAAAATAGAGCCCGGAACTGACTTCTATTCCTATTTCCTGAGCATACATGGCGACATAACTGGTGGTCATTCCATAAGGGATAGACAAAAGCAGTAAAGATATTCCTGCCGGGATTCCCTTAATCAGCAAAAAACGGTCGAGAGATATCGGCTCACGTTTTACAGGAGCTTTATACGGGGTCTTTACCAAACATGCCATAAGCAATCCCAAGCAACCGGAAAAAAGAGAACAGGCAAAAATAGTTTCATAAGAAAACACGCCTTGCATAAATAACCCCGTCATTGGCCCGAAGCTCATGGCTATATTGTTTGCAAGTCCATAATATCCCACCCCTTCCCCCCGCCGTGAAGAAGGGAGAATATCGATCACGATCGTGTTCCCCGCCACAGTCACCATACCGAAGGCAAATCCATGCACAATGCGAAGAGCCAGAAACAAAAATAACGCTCCCGCTATCATATAACCGCCAAAAACAGCTGTAAAGACTAAAAAGGAAAATAAATATAAAGGTTTACGACTGAAAGAATCGAGCAAATAACCGGAAAATGGACGGATACACAGACAAGCTATCGTATAACATGAAAGGACGATCCCGATCATGGATTTACTGGCCATAAAATGCTCTTTTAAATAAAAAGGCATCACCGGTAACAATAAATAAAATGCAAAAAACAACAAAAAATTGGCTGCCAGAATATAACAGAAACTGGGAGTCAGAAGCCTATCCTTTACCATTTCTAAAGATTTACAGACGGACGAATGGTTATTCTTATCCGATAAACACCCGGCGTCCACGTATTTTTCACGCGGCACAAAATTAGCAATAAAACCCCGCATTCTTCATTTTCTCCGTTAATAAGTTAAAAAACACTTCCCCGGATTAATTTCCAACGCCGTTTTTCCGATTCGTTTAACTTTTTACTTTTCTCTCCGTATCAAACACATAACAAACCAAAACAAGAACATCATGAAAATCAAGACTGGCCGGGGCACAATCACATTGTTAGTTTTAATTGCCATTTATTCTATTTCCATGGTCACCTCTCTTCCGGGATTAGCTATTTCTCCCATATTGGGACATTTGGAAACCATTTTCAAAGACAGTAGTGAATTACAGTTGCAAATGCTCGAATCGCTCCCCTCTTTCATCATCGTGCCTTTTATCCTGCTTGCAGGACGACTCTCTTTGCATGTCAATAAAAAGAAAATTCTAATCATCGGACTTTCTATATTCTTTATTTGTAGCATTGCTTATCCTTTTGCCGATAAAATGTGGTTATTACTGCTGATCAGTGCAATCTTAGGTATCGGGGCAGGGATGGTCATCCCGTTTTCGACAGGTCTGGTGGCAGATTATTTCAGCGGCAAATACCGTACCCGCCACTTAGGGCTCGTTTCTTCCATTACCAATATTTCACTCGTTTTAGCTACCTTGTTCGCCGGATTTCTTGCCGGAGTAAACTGGCATCTGCCTTTTCTGGTATATTGCCTTTCCGGTATTTCCTTATTTTTTGCCTTTTTTCTCGACGATAAACCGCCTTACAGTCAATCGCCCGCCCAGAAGAAGCCTGAGCCTGCCCAAGGTTCCGTTTTTTCCCGTTTCGACTGGCCAATACGCCTGATGCTGTTTTATTATTTCATCACCTTGTTAGCCCTCAATATTCCATTCAATTTATCGCTTTATATGCATAACCTGAAAGTCGGTAATTACGATACTTCCGGTACACTGATTTCGGTATTTTTCCTGGCAATGACACTACCGGGCTTATTTATCAACAATATCCTATCCAAATTAAAAAGTAACACCAATTTCATCGCTCTTTGCTGTATATGCATCGGCTTGATTCCTTTCACATTCAAAAGCGATCTGTTTTCATTGTCAATAGGCGTGATTCTGATCGGCTTGGGTTACGGTATCATGCAACCCATTATTTATGATAAAACAGCGGCCAGCGTCACTCCCGCCCATGCCACTTACGCACTGTCATTAGTCATGGTGATGAACTATGTAGCTATTATAACTTATCCGTTTATTCTCGAAGGTGTGAGCGATATTTTCAGGGCTTCATCGTCTTCCTGTTTCCCATTTATATTCAGTACTGTCATTGCAATCGCTTTCACGATATTCGCTTTTTTCAGAAGGAATACGGAGACTTTAGGGATACTGAAAGACGAATGATCTCATAAAGTACAACAAATAAGGTTTTTAGTTAAATAATATAATCCCTCGAACATTCACAAACGTCATCTCGTAATTAAAAAGACTTTTAGAAATCAACCTTAAAAAGTAACTTATAATAATTAACTAAACTTGATTCAAATTATGGCAACAAATTCAAAAACGACAAGCACTGCCATGAAACTCGGAGTAATGACCCTCGCAATTATGAACGTTGCGGCGGTAGTAAGTCTCCGGGGGCTTCCGGCAGAAGCTGTGTACGGACTCAGCTCGGCATTTTATTACCTATTTGCAGCTATCGTATTCCTGGTTCCGACTTCTTTAGTTGCAGCCGAATTAGCCGCAATGTTCTCGGATAAAGAAGGAGGGGTTTTCCGTTGGGTAGGTGAAGCCTAT
The DNA here is from genome assembly GCA_900544025.1 of uncultured Odoribacter sp. GTDB lineage: Bacteria > Bacteroidota > Bacteroidia > Bacteroidales > Marinifilaceae > Odoribacter. The sequence goes on along the minus strand of UQTM01000036.1, from coordinate 9,645 downwards.
GGAAAACGTTTCGGTTTCCTTGCAATTTTCCTGCAATGGATTGAAAGTACAATCTGGTATCCCACAGTACTGACCTTCGGAGCCGTATCGATCGCCTATATCGGCATGGACAGCTCGCACGATGCAGCTTTGGCATCCAATAAAGTGTTCACTCTGGTTACCGTACTGGTTATCTACTGGGTTGCAACGTTTATTTCCCTGAAAGGCTTGGGCTGGGTAGGAAAAGTATCTAAAATCGGTGCGATGGTCGGAACTATCATTCCCGCCGCTTTACTGATTATTTTCGGGATTATTTATCTCTCTACGGGAGGCCATAACCACATGGACATGAGCCAGGGTTTCTTCCCGGACCTGACCAAATTCGACAACCTCGTTTTAGCTTCGGGGATCTTCCTGTTTTATGCCGGTATGGAAATGATGGGTATCCACGTTATGGATGTTAAGCAGCCTGCCGCTAAAAATTACGTAAAAGCCATTATCATCGGTGCGATCGTAACCGTATTGATCTTCGTACTGGGAACATTCTCCCTGGGACTGATTATTCCGGCAAAAGACATCAACCTGACACAAAGTTTGCTGGTGGGATTCGACAACTATCTGAACTACCTGCACCTGCATTGGGCTTCTCCGATCATTGCAATCGCTCTGATGTTCGGTGTACTTGCAGGAGTATTGACCTGGGTTGCCGGTCCGTCAAAAGGTATCTTCACCGTAGGAAAAGCAGGTTATCTGCCTCCTTTCTTCCAAAAAACGAACAAAATCGGCGTACAGAAAAACATCCTTTTCGTACAAGGTGGCATTGTAACGCTTTTGGCATTATTATTCGTAGTTATGCCATCCGTTCAATCTTTCTATCAGATATTATCGCAATTAACCGTACTTTTATATCTGATCGTTTATTTACTGATGTTCTCCGGTGCTATCGTTCTGCGTTATAAGATGCCGAAAAAAGAACGTCCTTTCGCATTAGGCAAGAAAACCAATCTCTGGATGTGGATCATCGCCGGTTTAGGTTTCTGCGGTGCATTATTGGCTTTCGTATTAAGCTTCGTTCCGCCTTCTCAAATCAATACAGGTAATAACACCACTTGGTTTACAATCCTGATTATCGGATGTGTCGTTTTCATTTCGATTCCGTTCATCATCTATGCATTACGTAAACCGTCCTGGAAAGACCCGAACGCAGAATTCCAGCCTTTCCATTGGGAAGTTCCCGCTGCAACTGAAACAGCAACCGTTTCTGCAAGTGCTTCTGCCACTCCGGTTACTCCGGTAAATCAAGCACCTAAGACAACGAATCCTCAACAACCGGGTAACAATATCCCTACACCAGAAAAATAATACCACCATTTAATCCTAAAATAAAATGAAGAAAACGATCAAATTAGCGGATATTCAGGCTGTAGTGGCTGAAGCACACGCAAAAGTGAAGGATATGAAGGGAGGAAAAAATGCCGACTACATTCCCTTCCTGGCTAAAATTGATTCTAACTTATTCGGTATCTCGGTATGCTTGCCCACAGGAGAAGTCATAGAAGCCGGGGACACAAACTATATTTTCGGTATAGAATCTATTTCCAAAGTACACACAGCCATACTCGTACTACGCCAATACGGAGCAGACGAGCTATTGAAAAAGATCGGGGCTGATGCCACCGGGCTGCCTTTCAACTCGATCATGGCTATCTTACTTGAAAAAGATCATCCCAGCACTCCACTGGTAAATGCGGGGGCGATCAGCGCCAACAGTATGGTGAAACCTATTGGCGACAGCAACTCAAAATGGGGAGCAATCGCCGATAATATGGCCGATCTGTGTGGCAGCGAACTGGTATTGCAGGACGAATTATACAAATCTGAATCCGCCACCAATTTTAACAACCGCTCTATCACCTGGTTGCTTAAAAACTATGACCGGATTTACGACGATCCGATGATGTCGCTCGATCTCTACACCCGTCAGTGTTCCATGGGTATAACTGCAAAACAATTATCCATCGCCGGATGTACGATCGCCAACTGGGGGAAAAACCCGGTAACCGGGAAACAGGTTTTCGATCCGTCATTAACCGCACCGATCACCTCGTTGATTGCTACGGTTGGTTTCTACGAACACACCGGCGACTGGCTATATACCAGCGGTATCCCAGCCAAAACAGGTGTCGGCGGAGGCGTTATGGGTGTATTGCCGGGCGTATTCGGTATAGCAGCTTTCGCACCTCCGTTGGACGATGCCGGAAACTCTGTAAAAGCCCAGGCTGCCATTAAATACATTACACAAAAATTAGGCTTGAACGTTTTCAACGGCAATAGCGTTGAAATCGTAAAATAAAACCTATTTCATAAAGGTCAGATATATTCGGAAATTTTCCGAATATATCCTGACCTTTTACTATTCTATTAATCTTTCGGTTTAAAATTTCAAAACGATGTCGCAGTCGGAAAAGCCCCTTGAACATATATTAAACGTTCTCGTTCTCGCCAGTAGCCTTGCCATTATCGTCGTACTGTCGATCGAACTACTATCCGTAAAACCTATTTTAAGCGAACGCTTCATTCTTAACTTCCATCTTATCGCATGTTCTATCTTTCTGGCAGATTTCTTTGTCAGATGGTATTATAATAATGGAAAACTCAGTTTTCTCGCGAGAAACCTTATATTTTTACTGGTTTCCATTCCCTATTTAAATATCGTTTATAGCATCATGCCCTCCGTATCGCACTCTGCCTGGATACTTTTAAGACTAATACCGCTTACCAGAGGGATATATGGAATCACAGTCATTGTGAAATGGATGACCAGCAGCAAAATGACAAATCTCTTCGTCACCTATCTAACGGTGTTGATCGTTACGATCTATTTTTGTAGCGTACTGTTTTTCTTTATGGAACATGGTGTCAATCCTATGGTAAAAAATTATTGGGATTCATTTAACTGGGCTTTAATGAACGTAACGACGGTAGGTTCCAATATCTTCGGCGTCACCCGGTTCGGCCAATCCCTCGCAGTTATCTTGGCAGCAGCGGGAATGATCTTTTTCCCGATCTTTACCGCTTACGTAACAACGAAGTTTCAAAGAAAGCGGAAAGGAGTCGAAAATAATTGATAATGCCGGATAAGACCGCAAAAGAAAAACAAAAGGCAATCCGGTTACCGCAAAGTAACCACAGTCTCTCCAGGCAGATAGTTTACCGAATGAAGTCTTAAAATCTGAAATGGTTATTTCAGTCACCTATATTATTAACCCTTAAACAGTTATCTTAATCAGAATATAGAAACTATTTCAGAATAAGATCTCCAGAGCCTATATCCCATTATAAATCATAATAATCTCTTAAAGTATATGAAACGCCCCATTTTCTCGATTTCAATAATAGCACGACTATAAGACAAGCCATTTATATATTAGCCATTATGTATTTCCGTAAACTCTAACCCGGGAAGTTTCGATTTTTGCAAATACAAAAAAGGATATAGCCGTTATGCCATATCCTTTTATGCAATCATCACTAAATGACAAATCACTTTCCGAGGAATGATTTTTTCATTCTGGTGATATCGGTCAAATAATCCTGAAGATCCTGTTCATGTTCTTCCTCTTCGGCCAGAATTTTTTTCACGACATCGCAGGTGGTAAAATCTTTACCATTCGTAAAATCGGCGATTTCCTGATACCTCAGAATAGCACAGCGTTCAGAAGCTACGTTGTCTTTCAGTAAACTGACAGAGTCAAAATCTTGTGGAGAATCATATTTGCATCTTGCCAGTTCAAACCATTTCTGAGGGTCCAAAACAGGTACTCCTTCCAGTTCAATGATGCGTTTGGCAAGCATTTGAGCATGTTGACGTTCTTCTTCAGCGTGTTCTTCAAACTCTCCTTGCACATCTGCACGCATAGCTCCCTCAACAACCAATGCACCGACCCAGTATTGGTAGTATGCCAGCCATTCTTCAGACAATGCTGCATTTAACTGTGAAATCAAGCTTTCTACATCCAACTTTCCTTGTAGGATTTTTACACTTTCTTTAGCCATAATCTTAGTCTTTAGTTAATCTTATTCAATTTATATGTCTAACGGATAAAGAAAGTTTTTGTTTGAACCGTTTTAAGTTTTTAACTATGTCTTATTCAAGAAGCGGCCATTTTTCACCTATGGTCAATTCGTGCAGTTGTCCCGGAGAACTACTGTTCGAAAAACATTCGCGTAGCCGTTTTATCGGTTCTCCCATTGGCTCATCGGACAGATCGAATGTTCCGTAGTGCATGGGAATGAAGTGTTTACCCCCCAGATCGTGAAAGGCTTGCACTGCTTCTTCAGGATTCATGTGCGATTGCGACATAAACCATTCCGGCGAATAAGTCCCGATGGGCAACAAACGAATGTCGATATCCCCAAATAGAGCGTGGATTTCCCGGTATATCTTTTCATCATAAACCGAATCACCGGCAAAGAAAATTTTTGTATTCCCCGATATAATCAGAAAACTACCCCATAAGGTTTTGTTGGTATCGAACAGCCCTATCCCTCCTTACAGAGTTTCCGACTACAAAGAAGATAAAATAGACAAATCAGTATTCTGCCAGGAATTAGTAATTATGGCCTGTGGCTCCGGATAAAATGTATCAGAGAATCAAAAAATCAGCCTGCCGAAAACCGGCAGGCTGAATATATTTCAAAACCACTTCCAAACAACAGCGATTATCTGTTTCAATATTAAGGTTTGATAAAATTATCTGTTGTATGATACTTATACCATTGTAAAGGGTCTGCCCCGTTCGGGCCTATTGTATATCCACCGTCTGTCACCCACCGTTTAAATTCGGTATATACAGTCATGATGTCATGCCTTTCAGCCGCCCATCCCAAGGTTCCCGGAGCCTTAAGCCCCCATACCAAACCTTTATCATTCTCATAATAATAGGTTCCACCGGCAATATTATCCGCATCATATCCGGTATATAAAGCTGTCGGTGCAAATCCGATCAAATGGATCTCCCTATGATTGTTCAGGTTGATCAAAAAATAGTCAAAAGCTTTGGGATCGGTAAATCCTCCATATTGCATTCTTCTTTGTTGCTCTTCCAGTGTACCTTTTATCCTGATTTTAAACGATACGTTCACGCCGTTATCTTTTTTAATCACGGTATTATAATACCCGGAGCCTCTCAAAGAATTTAGTCCTTTAACAATCACAGCAGGAAAATTCGTTCCTTCCAGTTTCTCGACAGTTATATCTTTATTCCCCGATTCTATGTCGGTAATATCTCCCAGATGGGAGGCATTGAAACTCGATCCTTCATGAGATTCGGTTTGCCCGATCTGTATGGCAAAATCATAAGGCAAATTACCTCCTAAGGCGCATATCTTTAGGGAAACATTTATCACAATGTCTTTAGCCGGAGTATTCCCGGAGGCTTCCGGATCAACTCCACTCATATCATAAGTAGGAACAATACGATAATTCACAACAACGTCGTTAAAATCATAATCTCCCGTTTCAGGCCATGTATCCTCAAACATCAAAGTACCGTATTTATTACCATTGGGAATATTGATAAATTGTGTATAACCTGAAGAAGAAAGCTGCGGCTGGTCGAAAAACATCACATCCGCCCCACCCGAGATTGCTTTACTCTTTATTTTCTCTTTTATCTCTCTCTTTAAAGTCCTGATCTCTCCGGTCTCTAAAGGATACTGCACATAAATCGTTTTATTAATATTAGGAATATCAAATTTAAACGTCGTCTCTCCTTCGGGAACCATTAAAGCTGCGATTTGCTTTTCAGCACTACACGCTTCATCAAGAAAAAAAGATGCGACAGTAGAGACCGGGCTATTAATAGGCAGTTCCACTATCCGTGTTGATGACCAGTCGAACCCTTCGGGAACAACTAAATCGGCCGTACGTTCCGGTTCTTTAGGCTGGAAAATATCGCCGTGTTTTACGCAAGAAGACAATGTAACAATTGCACACAAAAACAACCACACTGTCTGATACATCGATTTCATATTCTTCAATTTTAAGTAAACGATTCTTGTTCTATGATTAAAAATCAAATTTTATTAACTTTTATACAGGTACAAAGATTATGTTTTATCGTTTTATTTAAATTATAAAAAACATACTTTCTTTTATAATAAAGAAACCGACCTGATTTTTTACATTCAGGTCAGTTTTCTTATCTATTTCTTTTCTCTCTGATTACCACCATTTCACTTTCGGGTCGCGGGTTTTCGCCCACTCTGCAAAACCGGGATACGTCTTATCGATACGCACGGTTTCCGGTTTCAGATTCAACAGCATCAATGACTGATCCTGACGGGCATCCATATGAATGGCGAACGGAAAACCGTCTTTACACACATACCAGGTTGTTACCCCATCAGATATATCCGCTTCTGACGGGAAAATATTAATAGCTTTCTCCGTCGGCTTATAGTTGGTGAGATGTACCTCCGTATTCGTTTTGTTTACTGTGATAAAAGGATTATAAGGAGGAACGATACCTTCTTTCGATTGGGGGACATCGAATGTAGTGGCAACGGTATAAGACACTTCCTGCGGCTGTGCCGACGGCATGTCCTGTCCCGGAATGTTTTCTACACCCAATTCCTTTTTAGCGTCATCGAACAAGGTCACGACGTTACCGGAAATACTCCCCTGTCCTGTAAATTTAACGGTCTTCCCCTCCATATTATAAGGTAGTTCATAACCGAAACCGTTACGCAGGTTGGCGCCCGACCAAACTAAAGTAAATTTATCGATGACCGATATAATCTCGTTTTTATCATTGCAGGTGATATTCGAATAATATTTAACCACCACATCGTTCATATCATAATCTCCCTGGCTGGGCCAGCAGTCTTCAAAACCTAAAAGTCCCTGATAAGTTTCCGTATATGTTTCCGGAGTAGGTTCGGGAGCAGGTGGTACGACGATCGATTCCGCAGGGTCGGAGGTGATAACAAACACCACATCGTTATAATCCAAACTACCGGTATAAGACCAGTCTTCAAAACTGATCACATTATATTCTTCCCCTTTCTTATCCTTTATTCCCAATGTCGCAGTATATGAAATATTATCGCTATTCAGAGCTTTTGTAGAATAGAAAACATTGTTTTTAAATGCCTGTCCGGTCCAGCCGTTATTCCAGAGCATAAAACCGATCTTCGTATCTTTAGGGAAATTCCCATCGGTTATATTCCCAGCCGGATCAATATATTTCAATTTCATGGTCACCCCGCTATAATATCCCAGCACCGAGCCGTGAGCATTCGGAAAAATAACACAGGCATTCTGCGCCGCTTTCTTAATGTCTTCCAAAGTAGCGTCTTTGTGGTAGCAATAATAAGCAAGCACACTTTTAGCAGAAGTTTCCCCACCCAAATAGCTAAATGTGACTTTTACGGCTTCTTCATACAGAGTAATATCTGCATTATCGGTAACATAAGGAGCATAGCTCTGGTTTTTCCCACCTTCCGGCAAATAGGTGTTGATATACTTTTTCATCACTGCATCTACATCGATCTTAGGTTCATCTTTCAATGCCGACGGAGTTCCCCATACATTCCAGCCGCTTAAACGGTTTGGAATATACTTTTCAATAGAGTTCCAGGAAGCACGCGTAGCCAAAGCCGATGTTCCGGCATCGGCCAGTTTACTCAAATCGACCGCCGATTCAAAATCGATTTTTGCCCGGATCGTCCCATCGGTCAATTGAGTCTTAAAAAGAGTCGGAGCCCCAAAATCAGGAGAATAAATATAAACTTCGGTTACCGATGCCGGCAACGTCGCTTTCAAATTATATTTTCCGGCCTCATCCGTAACACCTTTTGCCAAAGCAATTAAACCATCCTTTTTTAATACCGTTCCGCTCTCTGCCTTTAACGGATTTTCTCCGTACACTTCAAAATATACCTTACCTTCGGTTGTATATTCAACATTCAATTGAACGGATCGGGTAGTCTGAAAATCATAATAATTTTCCAATGTTACCTTATCATCTACAGGAGGAACGTAAATATCCTTCTTTTCACAAGCACTAAAAAATAAGGAAAATAAAACAACTCCTCCCAACATCTTATTCGCCAATTTGGGTTTGTTTCCTGCTATATTCATTTTAATATAAGTTTAATGATTCAACAACTTTCATTATTATTTATGACAAAGGTCCGTTATTTTCATAATTATTCACTTATATAAAAATCATTATTTTTTATACAAAAAGTTACGTACTTTTATATAGAGAAAACAGCTATCCGGCGATAGGTTTAAAGCACCCGGATCCCCCCGGAAAAATCATGTCGAACTTCCTATTATGATCCATACCCGGGTTCCGATTATCATTCGAGATACAAAATAAGCCGGAGTATAAACATACTCCGGCTCGACATCATAATGAATACTAAACAATTACCTGCTATGATTGAATCCTCTCTGTTTCTGAGGCTCTTTTTTATTCCACAGGATTGCACTGTTCGTCGGCTCTTCCAGCTTATTCAGCCTTTCGATATTCACCCGAAGATCCTGCAACAAAAGGTCGGCAAGGTCTTTGCTGGTGCCCTGGCGTACTACAACACGCATGATAATGATATCTTCCATATCTTTAGGCATCGTATAAGCCGGAACCTGCCATCCTTCCGTATGAACTCCGTCGGACAGGTCATATAACGTCCATTTCCGGTTTGGATCGTCTTTCAGTTTCCAGATAAACAACGGATTCGGCATATCATCGCTGAAAAATTCGAAGATGCCCATTTGCTTCAATTGCTCTTTCAGATACAGGCAAATGTCGATACAATTTTTCTGTATCTGGCGATATCCTTCCATTCCCAGGCGTAAGAACTGATAATACTGTGCCAAAACCTGATTTCCCGGACGGGAGAAGTTAATCGAGATGCTGGGAATATTAGCTCCCAGATAATTCACAGCGAAATTCATTTCCTGAGGCAGATACTGTTTATCTTTCCAGACAACCCAGCCTACTCCCGGATATACCATACCGAATTTATGACCGGAGGTACTGATGGAAAGTACCCATTTCAATCGGAAATCCCAAACTGTTTCCGGATCGAGAAACGGATGGATAAAACCTCCGGTAGCAGCATCCACATGAATGCAAATTTCCCAGCCTTTTTCCGAATTCAATTTATCCAAAGCATCGTCGAGTTCCTTCACATTATCGTTTAATCCGGTAATCGTTACCCCTTGAATCGGCACAACGCAAATCGTGTTTTCGTCACACATTTTCACGACGTCTTCCGCTTTCATGGTAATTTTTTCAGCCGTTACCGGAACCATTCTCATTTCTACATCCCAATAAATTGCAAATTTTTCCCAAACCACTTGCATACAAGTGGAAATAATGAAATTAGGCTTATCGATAGGCAAATTTTTGGCACGGCGGCGTTTTTGCCAGCGTTTCAATGCAGAGATACCCCCCAGCATACAAGCCTCAGAAGATCCAACGGTACTTGTTCCGGTGCAATAAGGTTTTTCGGGAGAATTCCACAATTTAGCCAAAATATTCACGCAGCGGCGTTCGATTTCGGCCGTTTGCGGATATTCTGTCTTGTCGATCATATTCTTATCCATATTCTCGGTCATGATCCTGCGGGCATAGTCGTCCATCCAGGTCG
>UQTM01000035.1 GCA_900544025.1 uncultured Odoribacter sp. | reverse complement strand
AAACATTCAGCTATATTAGCAGGAAAGAGATAACAAATATCCTCAAAAGGAAGATCGCCAAAAGAGAAGAAAAACAAAAAAGAAAAAGAAATTACCCACCCATCCCATTTCAATATAAAGATAAAATAAAAACAAGATGTTGCCTCTTTCCACAGACAATAACAAAGGATATAGTCATTTATAAAAATGACTTATCGAAGATTCTGTATATCAAAAGAATTATCGATTAAAAGCACAGAAACCATATAAAAAAACAGGGGAATTATCCCTTGAATAATTCCTCTGCAAATCTTTAATTACCGGAGTGACTGGTGTGGTACAACATCAGGTACATCGACCTTTATTATTGTTTGATCAGATATTCCTCTAACCGAAATCCCCGGAGAAACTCTTCCACCCCCATTCGTTTTTTCCCCGATAACTGCAATTCAATCACCCGGATCATTCCGTCTTCAACGTATATATCAAAAGTTTTCTTTCCGTCTGTAACAATAGTCCCTGCCGCATTCCGGTGTTCCCGGACGATCTTTTCCGTTTTAAATATTTTCAATGGAAAAACCGCAGCCGTCTCTTTATGGATCAACTCCGTCCAGGCTGTCGGAAACGGAGATAAACCCCGGATATGGTTATAAACCGAATGTACCTCTTTTGTCCAGTCGATTTTCATATCTTCTTTGAAAATCTTAGGAGCACTGATGGGCTCACGCCCTCCCAACAATTGATTTTGTTCGATAAAAGAAACATCACCGGATTCCAATGCATCCACCGTTTTTACTAAAAGTTCCGCTCCCACACTCATAAGCTCGTCATGTAACTCTCCTGCGGTCATACTCTCGCTTATCTTCACTTTTTGCCGATATATAATGTTTCCCGAATCTATTTCGTGCTTCAACAAAAACGTAGTTACACCCGACTCCTTCTCTCCGTTCATCACCGCCCAATTAATCGGAGCGGCTCCCCGGTAATCGGGCAATAAAGAAGCATGCAAATTAACCGTTCCCAAAGGAGGCATATTCCATACCACTTCCGGTAGCATTTTAAAAGCGACCACCAGTTGCAAATCGGCTTTCAGTTCTGTCAGTTCTTGCAAGAATTGTTCATTCCTGAATTTTTCGGGCTGCAATATCTTTAAACCGTTTTCCTGTGCATATTTCTTCACGGCGGACTCCTGTATCTTCTGTCCCCGTCCGGCAGGTTTATCGGGATTCGTCACCACCCCTACTACTTCATATCCGGCTTCTATGATTTTTTTCAAGGGTAACACAGCAAAATCAGGTGTCCCCATATACACAATCCTTAACTTATGCTTTTGCATTATCACTTTTCCGTTTAAAAAACGCACGTATCTTTTTGAAGAAGTTTATATACGATTCGGAACTCAACATTTCAGAGTCCGTCACAGATTTATAAGTAAGGAATATTCCCAACACCAACATAATCCCCGTGGCAATCCACATGCCGATCCAAGGCTCGACAGCACCTTCCCGCGCCGATCTTTTCCCCATCATGAATATAACATAATAGGCAATGAACAACAACGTCGAGACAACGACCGGCATTCCTAAGCCTCCCTTACGAATGATCGCCCCTAAAGGCGCTCCGATAAAAAAGAATACAATACAGGCAAAAGCCCACGTGAATTTTTCGTGCCATTCTATTTTATGCTTCCTGATATTTTCTTCCTGCGAACGGTAAAAGGTCATATCGTCCTGAGTTCTCTGCTTTACATCCCTTGCATATTGCAAAGCGTTATCGACAGCCCTTTTCTGTTCTTCTATATCGTACGACCGGTATAAACTGTCCACGCTGTTGATCAGCCCCTGGGCTTCGACCATTAAAGTGCTATCCCGCTGGGGACTGGATGATTTGCTTTTTATATAGTTGGCCGATAACATTCTTTTCGTTCCGGTTTCTTTCTTGATGTCCATAAATTGTTGAAGCGAATCGATAGAGAAGTTCAACTGATTTATATTCAACATCAGGGAGTGAGAACGAAATCCGTCTTCATTCGAACGCTTTAAATCCGTTCCCGGCAAATCGAGCATCATAACCTGTTTGTCGAATCCCACCCGTCGGAAAGGAAATCTATTTCGGGAAGCCGAACTTTTAACTCCTTCGTCCGTGTATGTATATCCGCTATATAGCACCAATTCCATGGTATTCCGTTTAGAATCCGTGTTCATCGTACCGGAATCGGCTTTCGTTACCTCATAATTGCCCGTTCCCTCCTTATGGGTGTAAATCAACATACCGTACATCATTCCCGTCTCCTTGTTGATCCTGTCGATTTTTATACTATACCCCTCCAGGTCGTTGGAAAATATCCCTTCTTTAAAAGACATTTCCGGTTTCTGCCTCTTTACGTCATACAGCAGGCTGTAAAATTTCAAATTAGCGACCGGAAGCACATTATTAGAAAAGAAAAAGGCAAAAACGGCCAACAATACCACACACACGATCAATGGCCGCATAATACGGAAAAGAGAAATTCCGGCAGATTTTAAAGCGATCAATTCATAATTTTCCCCCAAATTACCGAAAGTCATGATCGACGATAACAGCACAGCCAAAGGCAATGCCATAGGCAATAAAGTGACCGACGCATAAAACAGTAGTTCTGCAATAACAGAAAAATCAAGTCCTTTTCCCACGATTTCATCGATCTGCCTCCATAAAAACTGCATGATTAAAACAAACATGCTGATAAAAAGAGTAGCAACAAAAGGACCGCTGAAGCTTTTCAGCATGAATAAGTGTAATTTCTTCATCTGCGAATAAAGTGACAGTATCACAAAAATAACTTTCTTAGCGAAAGCCGGGCACAAATGTACATTTTTTTAACCACCGGACAAAGGACAAGCGGTATTCAGTGAAGAAATATCAGGCTCCCAAATTCCGGTGCAACATATCCATTTGTTTATTCCACAATTCCGTGGAATCCGCCACCTCGTCTTCATCCGCAAAATCGGTTATAATCAAAGCGACATCCCCGGTCAAAGGCTCTACATGAATATTAAATTCGAAATACTCCTCTTCGTCCTCGGCATCGTTCCATCGAAACCGTACATAAGAATTTACTTTTGATTCAAGAAGTGTAGCGTCATGCTCCGTACCGTTCCAGACAAATACGAATTGATCTCCTTTTTGAAAAACATCGTCAGCAAACCATTCCGACAAACCGGCAGGAGTACTTAACCGGGAAAATAAAACTTTTACAGAAGATGAAAATATATACTCTAACTCTATTTTTCTTCTCATATTTTCCAAATTTGAGCACAAGATACTAAATATATATCAATCCTCCAAATAGCCTGATTTCCGTTTCCCTCTCATTTTCACCCAAATGCCCGCGATACAGAGGCTCAGGCAAATTTATCGTTTAAAAACTCGCCATTGATCGCCCGGACGAAACGCACCTTCCATTCTTCCGCTTTAAAGCCGTCCATATACGAGAGATTAACGATCACATCGGCCATCGAAAGATCATGCAGATCATGAGCCGGATAATACGAAACATCGTCATCCGATTTCACTTCCACCAATACTTTTTTCTCTACCAATTCTTCCAATACCAGCCGCACTTTACTGGAACTCATTCGCAATTTCTTACAAATAGCCCCCAAAGTGGGACCGCCGTTGTTCCGCATATATTCCGCCGAGATATACTTTAACACCCGTATCGCCACTTCAACGTTATCCACCCATCGGTTGTCCGCATTCAAGGCATTCCGGTACAAAAAATGCCTATTCCGCATAATGTAGCAAAGTTCCGTACCCCACAGCACGATGCTCCAGCTCAACTGTAACCACACCAACAAAAGAGGCAATGCCGCAAGCCCTCCGTAAATCGCATTATAAGAGCTGACCCCGATCTGAAAACGAATATAAAACCATTGCACGACCTGAAATACCGTCCCGGCAATGACTCCGGCAATAAGAGCGTATTTAAACTTGACCGGTGTCGTGGGCATAAACATATACAAAAAAATGAACAGCAGCCACACCAGCACATAGGGTATAAATTTCAATAGGGTGATCAGAGCGGCACTGGCATAACTAATCAGCCCTTCCTCCATCGCCACCTCCTGCAAATTCGACATCATAAAAACGTTCATACTGCATATCAGTATGATTAAAATAGGAGCGATGAACAGGATCGACATATAATCCGTAAATTTCTTGGTCACACTGCGCCCTTTTTTTACACCCCATATCCGGTTCATGGCCAATTCTGTACTGCCCAGCATCCGAATCACCGACCAGAGCAATAAAATGATTCCCAGCCCGGTGACAATTCCTCCCTGTGTGTTTTCCAATGCTTTATTGGCTATGTTCATCATCCATTCCACGACCTCCGGATTAGTAAAAGACTGATCTTTTATCCAATCTTCCAAAGCTTTGGCCGCTCCGAATCCTTTGGCGATGGCCAAAACCAAAGCAGTTACCGGAATAAAGGCAAGTGTCGAGTAAAAAGTCAGAGCCGATGCCGAAATACTACAAGCATCCTTCACAAAGCGGTCTATGGAAACAACAGCGATAGCGACTGTCTTTAACAGTAAATCAGTTGCAAAAGTTGAAATCCGCCAATCCCTGCGTAGAATGGAGTAATAAAAATCCACTACCAGAAATTTTTTTAAACTGACTTTACGTTTTCTTCTCATAAACAATTTTGTTTTAGGCTAACAAAGTTATAACAATTTCAGCAAAAAACATGAAAATCCCCTTATATCTCTGAAATATAAGGGGATAAAAATATAATTTACCGTTCCCGGTTAAATAAACAATTCCATGACGGTTTCTCTGATTGTGTCAGGGTCGGTGTCGATGGCAAATACACAATCCGGTTTTTTGTAAACCAGCTTATTTTCATTTTTAAACCGTCCGATTCCTCCCCCGGTGATGTTCAGCATAATTGTAGCGTCTTTCTCCACCCTTTGCCCGTTTACCGCCTGAATCAATGAAGCCACAGCCACAGCAGCCGCAGGCTCAATATCGATACCTTCCAATTGTTCGAACAAACGGGAAGCTTCGATAGCCTCTTCGTTCGTCACCGCAAACATATCTCCCTGCGTCTCGGTCAGGGCATCGAACAACCCTCCTTTTAAAGAATAAGGCGGTTTCCGGTTAGACAATACTTTTGCACATATTTTCTCGACCTGCTCCCTGGCCAGATTATCGTCCAACGGCAACAGCGCGCGTGATCCTGATTTCCAAGCATCGTACATCGGAGTAAATGGGATATTCTGCGACACCATCAGTTTCATCAGATTTTTTCCATAACGCCCGTCGATAATAAAACGTTTGTTCGCTTCCCAGGCTGCAATCGCTCCCGTTCCGCTTCCCACTGCCTGAAAATAATAATCCGGAATCCTTCCGATAGTAGTTACCGCCGATAAAACGGTGGTTCCCATTCCATCGCGGCGAGCTACGTTTTTTGCCCCGCCTTCCGGATAGAAATGATCTAATTCACAAATGATATTGGATACATGTATCGCATCGAAATAATCGCTTCCTTTTGCCGTAGCCACCAGCTTTACACATTCGTCCAACGGTTCTGACGACCACATGGCATCAATGCAATCTTCGGGGATACATAATAATAGAGGTATTTTATTCTCCGAACATACACGGGCAAACGCTCTCGCCGTATTTCCCGCCGAAGCCACGACCATCACGCCGTCGGCTTTGTCGTTCATTCTGGCACAAACAGCATAAGCTTCGCATTCTTTGAAAGCACCTGTTTTCATCCAGGCGTTTTTCTCCGGCCAATAACCGTTAAAGGTGATGTAAAGATCGGACAATCCCAACTTTCCGGCAAGTTTTTCGCTCTTATAGGTTACCGGAGCACCGGAACCTTCCAACGTCCGGCAAATAGGTAACCAGTCGGAATATTTATAAAGCCCCGGCAGGTCTTCCTTCACTTCCAGTTGTTTCTTCGCATAATTAGCAAAAATCAAAGCTGCTCCATCCCGGTTCGGACAATCCAATTCCCATTTATGATCTGCGAATTTCGTCCCACAGCACCGGGACTCCAGGACATAATCTGTCATTTCTAATGTTTTCACGTCATTATAGTTTACAACATACAAAAGTACGGCTTTTTCAGCACTAAGATTTGGGTATAAATACCACTTTTAACGATAATGACGATAGATTTTAAATAATTCCCCCGGCATTTTTAATAAATGTGAAAATCGGATTTTGCTTCCGCCTTTCTCAATCCATTCATTTAGAGGACATTCAAATATAATATTAACATAATCGGGAAATATACGCCGTACTCGTAGAAGTAATTCTACATCGAACAGCCATTGAGAATGAAAAGGCTCGTTGAATATCCGGGAAGCCAGAGGAGCTTCTACCAATTTTGCACCGCACTGGCTGTCATATACCGGCAACCGAAACAGCACGGAAACCACTGTTGCAAACACCCGCCCCATATAATGCCGCATATTACTGCGTTGCACATTCGCTCCCAGTCTTTTTAACCGGGCACCCATCACCATTTTCACTTTTTCCCGCTCCTCCGTTACTTTCAATAGTTCGGGCAACTCTTCCAAAGGCGTTGCCAGGTCGGCATCCAGAAAACCGACATAATCGTAATTATCCGTTACAAGAATATGATTGATTCCGTTCCGCACCGCTTCCGCTTTTCCCTGATTGGGCTGCTGATCGAAAAAACGAAAGCGTCCGGGATTATTCCGTGCAAATTCGTCCAGCACTTCCCCTGTCCTGTCGCTACTTCCGTCATTCACAAAACAGAAATCGAACATAGGAAAACGATCTGCAAAATCCTTGAATTTATCGAGAGGAATACGATGTTCCTCATTATAGCACGGAATAATAACACAAATTTTTACCATTCTTATTTTCGCATATTTACGTTTCCGCTTACCATTTTCTGTAATTGCTGTGCTTCACCGTTATCGGGGTCCAATTCCAACGCTTGTTTCAGGTACATAGCCACCGCTCCGGTATTATTCCTTAAATGCTCATACAATGCCCGCAATACACACAATTCGGAATCGGCTTCCACTTCCTCCATAATTTTCAGTAATTGCTGGGCCTGCAGTAATTCCTTTTCTTGAATGAATTTCCTCAACAATACTTTATAGGCCGGGAAATAAGCAGGCTGTGCCTGGTTTATTTGTCCCAGTAATTGATCCATCTTCTGGTATTCTTTCAAACGGCAATAGCAATCTGCCAAAGCTGTCATATACCTGATGTCTTTCGATTGCTTCAATAATTTCTGGTAGATATCCGCCCCCACTTTGAAATTTCCCGTTTTCATCATAATGTCCCCTGCCAAAGACAAAGCCCCGGCATGGGTGGGACGATACGACAACGCTTTATTCAGGAGATCCACCGAATTTTTGTAATCCTTCATCTTATGGTAGGCCATCGCTTTCAGGTAATATCCGTCGGCCGATAAGCTATTTTCGTCCAGAATACGCTGTGCCGTAGCCAAAGCTTCCTGCGTTTTATTTTGATTGATATAGACCATTGCCAAAACATATAAAGTTTCGTTCAGGCTGGGATGCAATTTCAAAGACAGTTGCGCATATTTTTCCGACTGGGGCAGATCGTTCACCAGGTAATATATTTTTGCCATGTGCGACAAGACCTCTTCATTATCCGGATATTCCCGGATGTATTCAGTAAATACCTGTAAAGCCTCATCGTATTTTCTTTGTCTTTCCAGTTCTACTCCTTCGAAATCTTTCTTAGACTGCCGTTTTAAAACAACCGACATCGGGAAACCGTCCACATCAGAGGAATAAATCGTATTCTTAGGCGGAAAAAGTCCGGTTTTCAATTGGAAACGATTAATATATACGTTAGCGAATATACCGTAATCCCAATCTTTGGAATATTTCTCGTAATACCGGCTATACACGATTCTCACATTAGGATAATGCCGGAAATAATGCCTCAAAATATCGATATGGTTTGTAGCGATAACCACTTTATCGTCTTTTCCTTTCAAGATATTCTTTTTAAACCAGTCGGTCGAATTTTTCAGGGAATTGTAGTAGTAATCCGTTTCATAATCTCCATAGGTATGCTTCAATCCCCCTACCGATTCATTAAAATAAACATAGTCGTTCGGATGATTTTTCACCATGTGGATCACGGGCAGACATAACAAGCCTAACCACACGGCGACTGCCGCCACTTTTACCGCAATTGTCTTTCGTTCCATCATCAGCGACCAGAAACGGGCTGCCACGACCACCATTACCGGCATTACAAACAACAAATGACGTATCCCGCCATATAAATTGGAGTTTTTATAGATCACCCAAAACACAGGAAATACCGCCGTAAACAGCAGGAAAAAAGAGATCAGGGAGAATTCTTTCCGGCGTATGACCGTATAAATCCAATATGCGAAAAATCCGACCACCGTCACCAGAGGTACTCCGATCAACAGGTATTTGGGCGCATAATTCCACGGCAACATGCTCGACATCATCTGTTTGCCTTCGAAGATCGTACGTAAACTAACGCTAAAGTTCGTGAATTGCTTCAAAGACTGCGTCACTCCGGTAAAAGGTTTCTCCAACGCATAAGGCCACAGCAGGATAGATACGATATATCCCGCCACAATCACCAGCAGGATAGCGTTCAATATCCGTGCAATATCCTGACCATACCGCCCGAATTTATAAAATTCACGAATCCCGACCTTCTGTATATAAAACAAACCTCCGTACATCACCAGACAGGGAAACAGCATTAAACCTCCCGACCGCGTTCCGAGGGATAAGAACAATCCGACCACCGCTCCCAGTACATGCCTCCATTTAAAATAAGGATACCGGTCGAACAAACGAATGAAATAATATAGCGACATGATGTAACCGACGGCAAAGGGCAAATCCTTCAGATTATTCATGCTATGCCCGAAATACCGGGGAGTAAAGAACATCATCAACACGGCCAGCAAACCGCACAAACCTCCTCCCCACCGCATAGCCAGCAAACCTGTCATCAATATCCCCAATGCCCCTACAATACCATTTATGGCATGCCTTGTCATGTATATATCGTCTGTGTGAGTCACCCGGCAAATCGCCTCTGCCACCACCTGAACACCGATCCCATAAAGATGCAACGCCGTTTTCGGCTGATATAAGGCTGCGGAATCCCCTTTCGTAAAATAATCGATCACATAGCCGGAATGTCTCTGATCCACAAACTCATCACCGGAAATTCCATAATCCCGGCTGATAAAAGGCATATAAATAAAGGTGAAAACGACGAATAAAAACATCAGCATGCGGAACACCATGTTTCTTTCCACTTTCCGATCCGCCCGAAACAGTCCCCGGAAAAAACTTCCCGATGCCAACACGTTAAAAGGTATTTTCACGGCATAATTCCCGGCAAACCGATTACGTTCCTTGTCGGACAGTTCCGAAGGCTTCAAATCTTTCGCTTCTATGCCCGAAAACCGTATTTCCTGATTTTTCTGCAAGCTGTATCCTATCGCCTGCACCATATTCCCCGACAGGCTTTCACCTGCATAGGCTTTCAAAAAATCGGCTTTCCGTCCAATCAGAAAAGGACTATCCACAATATCCCGGTCGGCTCGCCATTGATTCCGGAAGCCTCCCCACGGGGATTTTTTCCGGACAGGTTTCCAATATCCTATATTTTTTGCGACACTATGGTCTTTCTGATAGTTTTGAAGCACACCGTTCACGCCGGACAAAGCCATCCGCCCTCCATCCGCAAACATCACTATTTCCGAATCTATCCCGTTCAACAGGCGGACATATTCTTCCTGAGTTATACTTTTTCCTATTGTTTTTATTTCCCACGGATAAGCACCGGGATTAGCTCCTCCCGAATCTGGGGTATCCGTACTATATATTAACGTAATTGTAGTTTTAGTAAGTTCCCGGACTGTGGTATTCTTCATTTTCAATACTATTATTTACCTAATAACAAGCTATTTATACATAATAATAAACGGACGAATAAATTGGTTAAAATATAAATAAAAATCGTCTCGTTTTCTTTATTTTCCCCACGTCTTTTTTACTTCACAACACACTATAAATCAATCCATACACACTTTTTTCACTCTGTATCCCCGCCTGTTCTTTTCCCGACCGTAACGAGCATTGTAAAAACGTCGTTTATAAATGGAAAGAACCCTTAATCCACTCACAAAGATAAACAAAATCTCTAAAAGGAACGTACTACAAACTGACTTTATGTCAGAAAAAGGGAGGCAATGTGACACAAAATTTACAAAAATCCGACATTTTTACAAAAAACACAGTCCATTCTCCCGTGGCATGCCATTTGATAAAAAATAATTGTGTTTGAAATAAACCTCAGATACCAATAAAACGAATAATAATAACAAACAAAACATAAATCATTATGGGAAAGATTATAGGAATTGACTTAGGAACTACCAACTCATGCGTTGCCGTGATGGAAGGTAATGAGCCGGTAGTAATACCAAACAGCGAAGGACGGCGTACTACTCCCTCTATCGTTGCATTTGTAGAAAACGGAGAAAGAAAAGTCGGCGATCCCGCAAAACGTCAGGCAATCACCAATCCGACTAAAACGATATATTCTATCAAACGTTTCATGGGTGAAACCTTTGATCAGGTACAAAATGAAATAAAACGTGTTTCCTACCAAGTGGTAAAAGGCGACAACAACACTCCGCGTGTAGTAATCGACAATCGTCAATACTCTCCGCAGGAAATCTCTGCCATGGTTCTTCAAAAGATGAAAAAAACCGCAGAAGATTATCTGGGACAGGAAGTGACCGAGGCCGTAATCACCGTTCCGGCTTATTTCAACGATGCTCAGCGTCAAGCCACTAAGGAAGCCGGAGAAATTGCAGGCCTGACCGTAAAACGAATCATCAACGAACCGACTGCAGCAGCATTGGCTTATGGTTTGGATAAAACCACAAAGGATATGAAGATCGCTGTATTCGACTTAGGTGGAGGTACGTTCGATATTTCCGTTCTGGAATTGGGCGACGGTGTATTCGAAGTAAAATCTACCAACGGTGACACTCACCTGGGTGGTGACGACTTCGACGATGTAATCATCAACTGGCTGGCAGACGAATTTCAGAAAGACGAAGGCGTAGATATCCGGAAAGATCCGATGGCTCATCAACGGTTGAAAGAAGCTGCTGAAAAAGCCAAGATCGAACTGTCGAGCTCGACTTCTACCGAAATCAACTTACCGTATATATTCCCGGTAAACGGCATTCCAAAACATTTAGTAAGAACTTTGACCCGCGCTCAGTTCGAACAGCTTTGCGACAAATTAATCCAGGCTACCATCGAGCCGTGCCGTAAAGCGCTGGCAGATGCAAACCTGAAACCGAGCGATATCGACGAAGTGATCCTCGTCGGCGGTTCTACCCGTATCCCTGCCGTTCAGGAAAAAGTACAGCAGTTCTTCGGTAAAGCTCCTTCCAAAGGTGTAAACCCGGACGAAGTAGTTGCAATCGGTGCTGCCATTCAGGGAGGTGTATTGACCGGAGAAGTGAAAGACGTATTACTGCTCGACGTTACTCCGCTGTCATTGGGTATCGAAACTTTAGGAGGAGTAATGACTAAACTGATCGAAGCCAACACGACGATCCCGACCAAGAAATCGGAAGTGTTCTCAACGGCAGCCGACAACCAGCCGTCAGTTGAAATTCACATCTTACAGGGAGAACGTCCTATGGCCAAAGACAATAAAACAATCGGACGTTTCCACCTGGACAGCATTCCGCCAGCCCCCCGTGGTGTTCCTCAGATCGAAGTGACATTCGACATCGACGCCAACGGTATTCTGAATGTTTCGGCTAAAGATAAAGCTACCGGAAAAGAGCAATCTATCCGCATCGAAGCTTCATCCGGCCTGTCGGAAAGCGATATCAAACGGATGAAAGACGAAGCAGCGGCCAATGCCGAAAACGACAGAAAAGAAAAAGAAAAGATCGACACGATCAACAAAGCCGACTCTATGATTTTCCAAACGGAAAAACAATTGAAAGAATTCGGTGACAAATTGCCTGCCGACAAAAAAGCTCCGATCGAATCCGCTTTGCAGGAATTGAAAGATGCTCATAAAGCACAAGATGTGAACGCAATCAATACCGCTATCGAAAAGTTGAACACGGTATTCCAGGCAGCATCTCAAGAGATGTACAATGCCCAGCAACAACAAGGCGGAGCGCAACAAGGTCCGCAGGCCGATCCGAATGCCGGACAAGCTAACAACGGAGGTAAAGACCAGGAAGTAACCGACGTCGATTTTGAAGAGGTGAAATAATACTTCAATACTCTGATAAAAACAGGAGCCCTTTGCAGGGTTCCTGTTTTTTGTTTAAACAGCGAAATGTTTTATCACGGCCAGCGACATAAAGCCGGATAACTTCCTGTGGAGAAGTTCCCAGCCATACTTTTGGATCGAAATCACATTTTCCTCTGTTATTTCCAATTCCTTCGCTATCTCCCGAAAAGATTTTCCTTCCAGCTTCATAAAAAAAATAAGCTGGCATTCTTCGGGCAAGGTCTGGATTGCTGTTATTAAATCTTTATACACCTCTACGTCCATCGTCTCTCCTTCAAATCTACTTCCGGCATCGGTTTCCCATACCGCGGTTTCCCATAAATAATTTAAAACCAGGTTCTTCACCACGTATAAAGGTAAGTTCTTCAGCTCCTTATATTCCTATCAATTTTTTACAGGACAATCTGTCACACTTATTGTCCTTCCCCCTGCTCTCCACGATTCTCCGGATACTACAAGTTCAAAGCATAGATATCTCTATAAAGTAGCACATATACAAACCCATTACTGAATGTAACGGTTACCCATATTTCGGCGGTTTCTCCATAAGTGCCGTAAAATTGCATAAAAAAACAATGTCTCACAAATATATTTTCCATGTTCTTATCCAAATACGATAATTGCACAAATTGCACTTTCCCACACAACATTATACATCAAAATTAAAAGAAACCCTTCTGCCATATTTTTATATTTTACAAAAAATATATATTTTTATCACATCGAAATAAACATAAGGTGCGTCTAAACTTAATCGTTTAACCGTTTACACTCCATTCCATGAACTTAAATAAACAGCGGCTCTTCTTTGGAATTTTATTTATTCTACTGATAATCTGCACTTTTATTCTTGCATACGGTTATCTACGCCCCGGCCATCAAATGCTGGGAGATTTCGCTTTGTATTTACGGCAAATACAAGCCGTCTGGCAAGGCGACGGCCGGCAGGTTTATAACGACATGGCATTTATGCTCTCCAATTCCTCAAACGATGTTTACAGTCCTATCCTTTATCCGTGGGGCTTTTCTATATTAATGGCTCCATTCTACCCCTTCTTCGGATTAAACCATCTGGCTTATAAAATCGTGATAGCCTTGTTTTTCACAGGTGCCATCGTCATGATTTACCTCACCTTCAAAAGCAAAGAAAATTTTCGCTGGCAAGCCTTGCTGATCGCCGCCCTGATTGCGGTACAACCGAAATATTTGTCGTGGATGAACATGGTGCTATCGGAAATGCCTTATTTATTCTTTGTGATGCTTTCTTTATACACGCTGAACAGAATTTACAGTAATAAAGAAATCAAAGCTTCCCAAACTCCCGCTTACATCGGCCTGGGTATTCTCCTGATGTTCACAGCCCAGATACGGACAGAAGGTATATTGTTGTTTCCGGCATTAGCCGTATCACATCTTTATTACCTTTATCGCAACCCCGGTCAATGGACAAGCTGGAAAAAAGCCCCCCGTTTCCTGCTGACCGTGGCTACTCCCTATTTGTCGGGATTCATATTCTTTATAATCCTATCCCTGATTTTCCCTTCCGGATTTCTGAAACATACCGATCATTTCGAATTCACTTCAACGATCCGGGTATTGGCCAACATCATCGGATATTTCCGTTCACTCCAGCAATTTCCTTTGCTCTCTGTCAGTTGGGCGGTGATCTTATTTCTGCTCGTCACCTTATGGGGAATCATCGAACGGCTTCCGAAAGACCTGCCGGAAGCGGCCTTCCTGCTGTTCTCTTTCGCTTTACTGTTAATATGGCCGCATCAGAACACACGCCATTTATTCGCCCTGTTGCCTTTTATTTTATATTTCTTTGCACAGGGTTTGTCTTCCATTCCTTTACGGATCTTCAAACTCCAATGGTCTGTTTATGTCCTGCTCGCCCTTTTCCTTTGGATTCTCCCCGGAACTATCCGGGCTTCCGTTAAAAACTACCGGGCAGCCAACCGCCACCAGCCTTACGGCACCGACAGCCAGGCCGCACAGGAAATGTTCGAATATCTGAAAACACATACTTCCCCGACAGATGTCATCGGTTATGCCCACGCCCGCACTACCTATCTGTACACCGGACGAAGAACTATCGCTATTTGGGGAAACACCGAAATATTCTGGACACCTGCCGACTGGTATGTGTGGAACATACACGGCGGTAGTTTTATGCAATATTCCAAAGAGGTATTGGAAGAATACGGGAACGAGATCACGGAAACTTTTCGCAACAAGGATTATGTAGTTTATAAAATCAATAAAAATGGACATTAATTCTACTTCTCCGATAGAACTTTCCATCGTCATGCCTTGCCTGAACGAAGAACAAACCGTGGAAACCTGTATCTGCAAAGCGATGGATTTCTTACACAGGCACCATATTCCGGGCGAAGTGATCATTGCCGATAACGGTAGTAACGATCGTTCCGTCGAAATTGCCGCAAAAGCCGGAGCTAAAGTCGTTCCCGTCGAAGCCAAAGGATATGGAAATGCTCTTCGGGGAGGCATAGAGAAAGCTAACGGCAAATATATCATTATGGGCGATGCCGACGACAGTTATGACTTTTCCCGGCTGGAATTATTTGTCGAAAAACTCCGGGAGGGATACGATCTGGTCATGGGAAACCGTTTCAAAGGCGGTGTGTTGCCGGAGGCAATGCCTCCCTTGCACCGCTATATCGGCAATCCGGTGCTTTCTTTCATCGGGCGTGTATTTTTCCGCACCGGCATAGGCGATTTTCATTGCGGGCTAAGAGGTTTTTCCAAAGAGGCCTACCGCCGGATGAATCCCAAATCGGAAGGGATGGAATTCGCTTCCGAGATTGTCATTAAAGCTTCTTTATTAAACTTGCGTGTAACCGAAGTTCCCACTCTCCTGCACCCCGACGGGCGAAACCGGAAACCTCATCTGCGTAGCTGGCACGACGGCTGGCGCCATCTCAAATTACTATTGATGTATTGTCCCCGCTGGCTCTTTTTGTACCCCGGATTTCTGTTGCTTACAGTCAGCATCGTTGCCAGCTTTCTGCTAATTCCCGGAGCGCAAATACTCGGAAAAGTGCAATTCGATATTCATACGCTATATTATATGGGAATAGGAAGTACCTTAGGGATTATCTTATTGCAATTCTATCTTTTCAGCCGCATATACAGCGACCGGTCTGGATATTATTCTTTGCGGAACATACATAAGAAAATCATCCGATTCCTCACCATCGAACGTAGCCTGCTCATCGGCGGGGTACTGATCGCCGGAGGAATCGCCGGGACGGTTTACGCCTTTTACCAATGGCAACAAGTCAATTTCGGCAATCTGAATCCGGAACATATTTTCCGGATCATACTTCCCAGCGGCTTTGCCATGATCAACGGCGTCCTGATTATATTAGGCAACTTTTTCATACGGATACTGCAAATCAAATAAAAACGATCTATATCCCTGAATACGATATTTCCCCTTCTTTACCGGCCATAAACGGAAAACATACAAGGAAAGAACCATAACGAGACCCATACCATGGAAAACACTTTCGACAAAATTCACCCTTCTCTTTCCGGACGAATCGAAATTGCAGACATTTTGAGAGGGTTTGCCGTTGTCGGTATTTTACTCGTACATTTTATATCCCATTTCAATCTTCATTATACCCCCATTGAATTCAGCCAGGGAATGCTGGTATCCAACTATCTGATAAAAACCATTGTCTATTCTTTGTTTAAAGATAACTCCTACGCCATTTTTGCCTTACTATTCGGATTCAGTTTTTGGATTCAGTATGAAAATTGCCGGGCAAAAGGCATCGATTTCAGGCTTCGTTATCTGTGGCGTCTGGTTTTACTTTTTGTTATCGGTAATATCAACGCCCTTTTTTTCACCGGAGATATTCTGGTACTTTATGCCACCGTCGGTATCATACTCCCCTGCGTTGTCCGTTTACCGGTCAAATATATTCTTCTCATAGCCGTATTTTTGATGTGCCAACCCTGGGAACTGGGAAAAATCGTATATGGTTATGCAGAGGGGATCACCAAAATACAGGGTAGCGTTTCCAATCAGTATTTTAGAGAGGCATTCAAGGTATTGGCAGGAAATTCTTTTTGGGAAACGGCAAAGATGAATTTATACACAGGGCAATTAGCCAGCTTCACCTGGAGCTGGGAACACGGGCGCTTTTTCCAGACAGCTTCGTTGTTCCTATTCGGCCTGCTGGCAGGACGCCTGCGGCTTTTCCCAAACACTCCCCGGAATATCGATTTCTGGATGTATGCCGGAATGCTTTCCTTATTACTTTTCACCTTTTTGGATTGGGGAATGAACCGGTTAGCCGGGCATATTCATAACCCTTATATCCTTTCGTCGGTAAAATCGATCGGACACTCCTGGATTGCCAGCCTGCAAATGACGGCATTGGTGGCTGTCCTGATTCTTCTTTATTATAAAATCCGCCTGTTCCGCTTTTTACATCGGTTAGCTCCCTACGGACGAACGAGCCTGACCAATTATGTCTCTCAATCGGTCATCGGCAGTTTTTTGTTTTATGGTTGGGGATTGGGACTTTACTGGAAATGGGGAACAACCGCCTGCTTTATCGCGGGGATAATCGTATTCGTATTGCAATACCTGTTTTCTGTGTGGTGGCTTCGGCGACACCGGCAAGGCATTTTTGAATACGGCTGGAAAAAGCTTACCTGGATCGGATTTCCACACGGCAAGCCCGAAACACACCGAAGCCTGTAACTCTCTTATTTCTGATCGCCTTTCACCACCTGGTTAAAGCAATGCCGGCAAATCGGTTCATAATCGTGCTGTTCGCCCAGCATAACCAACTTTTCATTGTCCGACAATCGGTGGGAATGATGTGCCAGATTACCGCAACGCACACAGATAGCATGTACTTTGGTGACATATTCGGCCACAGCCATCAACTCCGGCATCGGACCGAACGGATTACCCAAATAATCCATGTCCAAGCCTGCGACAATCACTCTTATCCCATTATTAGCCAGCACTTTGCACACAGAAACAATATTGGAGTCGAAAAATTGGGCTTCATCGATGCCGACCACATCCACATCCCCGGTCAGCAATAAGATATTCCCGGAATTTTCCACAGGTGTACAGCGAATCGTATTGGCATCATGCGATACGACGTCTTCTTCCGAATAACGGACATCGATCTTCGGTTTGAAAATTTCCACCTTTTGCCGGGCAAATTGGGCACGTTTCAAACGACGTATCAATTCTTCGGTTTTTCCTGAAAACATCGAGCCACAGACGACCTCTATCCAGCCCGCCTTATTTACACTTTCCAAAAACATCCTGATTGTTTTTACAGCACAAAATTATAAAAAGAATCTACGATTTAGCCAGTTCTTCCAGAAAAAGCCCCACGGCCTGTTGCAATTCTACACTACTGCAAGTGTAATAATTGATTAAAATCGTAAAAGCCAAATGTTTCCCGGAAGCCGTCGTTATATACCCCGACAGACAACGCACTCCGGAAAACGATCCTGTCTTTGCCCTAAGGTTATTTTTTAAAACTGCCCTGTTTCCGTAATATCCGTTCAATCCCCCATCTGTCCCGGCCACAGGCAGCGAACGTATGAAAGCCGTCCCCAAATGCCCATCCGCCCAAATCAGCAGATCGGTAAACACCTGCGCAGGCACTCCGTTCAAAGGAGAAAGGCCGCAGGCATCCTTTAAAGTCACTCCTCCCGTATCGATTCCCACTTCCTGCAACAACTCATACATCCCCTCCTGAAGAGGCCGTCCGCCCAAAGCCAGCTTTCCCAAAGCCTCGGCAAACAAATTTACACTCGCTTTATTGGTATGGAACACAATCTCTTCCAACTTCGGAGAAGTAAAAACGGATAATTCGCTTTTATCCCCGTCTTTCAACTTTTCATGTCCCACCTTTATCCCCGATATCGCCAGCCTATCCGTCAGTTCCTGCACAAAACACCTTGCGGGATCGTGCATCGCACCTTTCAATTTAAAAGAAGTCCGGTTTTGTGGCATGATCCCCCGGATATACTGCACATTACTGTAAGGCCCGCCATAAATCCAGGCATCGGGTTTTCCTTTCTCCGACGCCCTTACTTCATTTCGAAAAGTCATTCCGGGCACTTTCGGCACCACTCTCACCACCTGGGTTTTCGTTCCCGCTGCCCCCGATCTCAATTCAAGCGTATATAGATTATCCCGGTAATTAAACGGCAGGTAACAAGCTCCATAATAATTGGAAATATCTTCCCACACCCAGGTGCCCGGAATATTTTCTTCCCGGTTCACAGGCATTTCCACCCGGATATTTCCTTTAACACTCCTAATACCCGCCTGTCGTATCGCCTTTACCAAAGGCTCTACAAATTTATATTCTTTAAAATAAGACGATTCCAAACAAGGATCACCTACCGGCTCGATCAGAATATCTCCCTCTAAAATACCGTTCCGGATAGCTCCGGTATAGAAAATTTTTGTCTTATACTGAAAATCTTTCCCTTTCTCCTTTAAAGCGAAAGCCGTGGAAAGTAATTTGATCACCGATGCCGGAGCCAAAGCCATCTGCGGATTATATTCGGCCACGACAATCCCGTCCTCCACCTGCTTTACAGAGACACCGACAGCCGCATTTTTCAGGCATTCCGTCCCGACCAGCCGCGTCAATGCCTCCCGGGGTTGCCCCGAAACGCTTAACGCTAAGCACAGGACGAACCCGATAAGCCAAAGTTTTTTCATATCCCGGTCAGTTATCCATCGTTTTGAGAATATTCTCGACCTCTGTTTCCGTATCGTGCAATTTCGATTTGCAGAAAGCAATCAAGCAGGACACCCGTTTCACTTTCTCGCTCAATTCATCCACATCCAATTGGTTATCTTCCAATTTTGCCACGATCTCTTCGATCTCGGCCATAGCTTCTTTATAATTCAATTTAATCTCTTCCATGATCTTTTTTATATTAAATCAAAAATATCAAATACCGATCTCCCCTTCTTTATCTTTTTCCTGCAAGGTCACCCGCTCCACAATGCTCTCTATTTTTCCTTTCGCCACCCTGGTAACCAACATTTCACCCGCCTTCAATCCGGCAGCATCCTTTACGGCTTTTCCGTTCCTGAGCGTAATGGAATAACCCCGCTCCAGCACCCGGGCAGGATCGACAAACTTCACCGTTGTCTCCGCCAGTTCCAACCGGCGATGATTCACCGATAAAATGGAACGGGTTTTATTTCCCAGACTCCCGGTATAATTTTCCAAACGATTTTTCTGCTGCGCGAATAACAACGCGGCATAATTAGCAAAATGTGCTTTCAATCGTTCGAATCCTCCTATCTTACCCTGTACAAACAGAATAGAGGCATGTTGTAACCGTTGTGAAAGCAATTTCAACCGGGTATTCTTCCCTCCCAACACCTCCTGCACCGCATGCCGGAAACCCGAAATACAGGCCATTTGCCGGGTCTTTTCATCGTGCAATAATTGAGTGACTCCCACTCCGAAATCGTTTTTCAATTCCTCGAGCCGGGCTTCCTGCTCCTGAAAAGTCCCGATCAGGAAAGCAGCGGCAGCCGTAGGCGTTTTCACCCGCAGATGCGCCACCCGATCGACAATCGTTTCATCGCGCTCATGCCCGATCCCGGCAATCACGGGCAACGGGAATTGGGCGACATTTGCCGCCATATCATAGCTATCGAAACTGCCCAGATCCGTTTGCGAACCTCCTCCCCGGATAATAACCACCACATCGAATATGTCCTCGTATTCATAAATCCGTTCCAAAGCAGCAATAACCGAATCGGTGGTTTTCTCCCCCTGCATAATCGCCGGAAACAATTTCACATGAAACCGGTAGCCATAAGGATTGTTTCCGATCTGATCCATAAAATCGCCCAGCCCGGCAGCCGTAGGCGAAGAAATCACCGCAATGTTTTTAGGCAATGCCGGAAATTCCAGTTCCCGGTTCATATCGATAATTCCGTCCTGTTCCAGCCGGGCGATAATCTCCCTCCTTTTACGCTCCAGGTCCCCTATCGTAAAAGTAGGATCGATATCTTTTATATTCAGGGAATAACCGTACACTTCATGAAACACGACCTCGACGTTTATCAGCACCCGCATCCCCTTAGACAAACTGCGCCCGGTGGTCGTTTCAAAATAAGGGCGTAGCATCCGGTAAGTAAAAGCCCAGATCGTTCCTCTTGCCGTAGCGATAATAGCATCTTCCCCCTCCTTTTTATCCGCCAACTGCAAATAGCAATGCCCGGAGCTATTATTCTGTATCTCCGTGATCTCGGCGGTAATCCACACCGAATCGGCAAACCGCCCTTTCAGCGCCTGCTTGATCTGATTATTCAGTTCAAATAACGAAATGGCATTCATGACTGGTTCTTTTTGTTTTCTTTTCTCTTCAGCAAACCGCTTAACGAATCAAACCGCTCAATTTCATATATCCCTCGGGATCATCTTTAAAAAGAGCCGGATCGGCAAATTTCTTACCCGAATTCATCAATTCGTCTATCCGGCGGCTTTCCTCCCGTATAGCCTCTTCCTCGTTTTCAGCCGTTCCGGCATGATAAACCACCGTACGTTCCAATTTCCCATCCGGATAAAAAAACTGCCATATTCCCTCTTTCAGATCGTTCCGGTATTCCCCTTCGGCCACCAACACCCCGTCAGAATTGTACGAACGGAGTTTTCCGTTCAGCTTTCCGGCAGAAAAAGTCACTTCCGACCTCAATTTTCCCGACTCGTAGAATAATTTCCATACCCCCGACAAACCTCCGTCTTTCCAGTTTTTCACCTCGGCCACCGCCCCTGTCGGATAATAGCGGGTAGCAGCTCCGTTTAAACGGTCACCGGAATACTCCTCGCTCAGTAACAATTTCTCTCCTTTCCGGTATTCCCACACACCCTCTTTCTTCCGGTCCATATACCGTCCCGAAGTCTTAAATTCTCCGTCCCGGCTGTACAATACAGCCTCGGCCTGTTTGCCCCGATGGTTCATCACGGCTTTCACCTTTCCATCGGGATAATAATGCGTCACTTCTCCGGCAGGCTGCCCGTTCAAAAAATACCCTTTATAACGGAGCTTTCCATCGGGATAATATCCTTCCTTCAATTCCTGCGCTCTTCCTTCTAAAATTCCTCCCGGCACCAGCAGGCATATCTGTAAAAAGAAAAAAATAAATTTCATAAATCGATCTTATTATACAGGCTTATCCTCTTTCTATATGATTCAATTCATCGATATAATCCAGCAATTCTTCACGTCCCAGTCTTTTCTCAGACGAGGTGATAAAAGCCAAAGGAGTGGAAACCCAGGTTTCCAGCATTTTCTTATGGTATTTATCGATGCAATTCCGCCGCTCCGTCGCCGATAATTTATCGGCCTTGGTAAACACCATGACAAAAGGAACTCCGTTTTCTCCCAACCATTCCATAAACTCAAGATCGATCTTCTGAGGTTCCAGCCTGCTATCTATCAATACAAATAAACAAACCAGATTCTCCCGTTTCAGAATATAATCCCGGATCAGTTTTTCGAACTGAATTTGAGTTGCTTTCGAAGTACGGGCAAATCCATAGCCGGGCAAATCCACCATATACCATTCGTCGTTCACCAAAAAGTGATTGATTAATTGTGTTTTCCCCGGTTTTGCCGCAGTTTTAGCAAGACTTTTATTATTCACCAGCATATTGATCAGCGAAGATTTTCCTACATTCGAACGCCCGATAAAGGCATATTCGTGCCTATCGGGTTTAGGGCATTTATTCACCCCCGTATTGCTGGTTATAAATTCAGCTTTAATTATATCCATAAGTTTAAAATTTATTCTAAAAAATCACTTTACAAAGATAACCCATTACCCCTGTTTATCCAAAACTCATTCCTCCCCTTCCTGCTCCGTCTCCTCCGGCAGACGTGCCCATATCGCCTTTTCCTTATCCGTTTTCCGGGATTTCACGCCAAGCTGCTTTAACTTCCGGGCTTGAACGATGAGGTTACCATTTCCGGTTTTCAAACGTCCCAGGGCTTGCTCATAAACATCCTGCGTTTTGCGGATATGCTCCCCGATCTCCGTAAAACTATCTAAAAACGCCAAACATTTATCGTACAATTTAGCTCCCCGGTCTGCAATTTCCTGGGCATTCCGGTTTTGATACTCCCGGCTCCACAGGTCGGCGGTCAGTTTCAGGGCCGCAATCAAGTTCGCCGGACTGAGAATCAGTACCCGCTTCCGGTAAGCCTCGTTCCACAAACGGTTGTCCGCCTGCATCGCCAGCACATAAGAAGCCTCGTTCGGGACAAACATCATCACAAAATCCAAGGCTCCGTCCGTATAAGCGCAATAATCTTTTTCCGAAAGCTCATCCACGTGTTTCCGCAAAGAATGTAAATGCGCCCTCAAAGCTGCATCCCGTTCCGCATCCGTTTCTGCACTGCAATACCCGGCATACGCCGTCAGCGATACTTTGGAATCGATCACCACCTTCCGGTTATCGGGATACACGATCACGACATCGGGACGCAGGCATCCTCCTTTTTCTCCCCTCACAGCCCGGTCGTTTTCGTCCCGCAGCGTCTCCTGAATGAAATATTCCCGGCCTTTCACCAGACCGGAATTTTCCAAAATCCGTTCTAGGATCATTTCTCCCCAATCTCCCTGCGTTTTGGTATCGCCTTTCAAGGCACGCGTCAGATTCGTGGCATCCTCACTGATCTGATTATTCAGTTTTACAAGTTCCGCAATCTTATTTTCCAGCATCGTCCGTTCCGTCGCCTCCTTATGATACACTTCGTCCACTTGCTTCCGGAAAGCCTCGATATCTTTATTCAAAGGCGTCAGAATTTTCTCCAGATTATTACGATTCGCTTCTGTAAAACGCTGGGATTTATCTTCCAAAATTTCATTGGCAAGGTTTTTAAACTGATCCGTCAGCAGCACATGCATTTCGCCCACCTCTTTTTTCTGTTCCTCCAGCCGTTGCTGCATCGTCCGGAGCTGTTCTTCCAGCCGGGTGTTTTCTTTCGCCAAATGCTCTTTCTCTTCCTGCATCCGGCTTTCCTGCTCCCGAATCCGTTGCAACTCTCCCTGCAGAAAACGCACATTCGCTTCTATGCCTTTCCTGCCCGGAATAGCGGCCACAAAACCCAGCACGGCTCCGACCGCAAGTCCCGACAATATCCCGATCCATTCTATCATAACGCTTTTCCTTTAAACGATACAGCCCGGAGAATCCTCCGGGCTGTATGGCATGGTTCAATATTTTTTCCTGGAACGTCCACCGCCCTCGACACCTTTCTTCTTCTCCCCGAAACGTCCCCGGCTGCTTCCGTCGCTTCTCCGGTTTTCCGAACGCCATTTATTATTGGCCGTCGAATTCCGCCGCCCGAAATCATTCTGCCGTTCTCCACGTCCGCCACGTCCATTGTCGCGACCGCCTCCCCGGCTGAATTTTTCCTGCATTTCCGTTACCATAAAAGGCAATCCGTTGAAATTCACGTTCCGGAAATGTGACAAAAATCCATCTATACCCGTTACATCGACTTCAAATTTCGTATTGTTGTCAAAAATCCGGATACCTCCCACTTCCAAACCTTTTCTCGGAGAATAGGTATTGATAATCGACATCAGGTCGCGCGGAGTGAAACCGTCTTCACGTCCCACGTTCACGTTAAACAGGGTGAAACTGTTCCGTTCCTCTCCCCGGCGATCTCCACGCTCACCGCGTCCGCTTTCCGTTCCTCCCCGGTGGCGTTCCGTCTCCGACAAATTCAAGTCGCCCACCCCGGCATATTTTTTCAACAGTTTGCCGAACTCATACGACACGATCTTCTGGATCAGTTCCTCTTTCGACAGTTCTTTGAATTTTTCAAACAATTCATCCTGATACTTGCCTAAAGTCTCTTTCGGTTCGGCTCCTAAAATCTTATCGGCATAATACAACAACTGGGCACGGCATACCTCTTCGCCACCCGGCACATCCAAGTACTGAAATTTCTTCTTAAGGATATTTTCGATCCGGCGAAGTTTACCTTTTTCTTTGGAATTGATAATAGCTACCGAAATTCCTTCTTTCCCGGCACGTCCCGTACGTCCGCTCCGGTGGGTATAACTTTCCACATCCTCCGGTAAATTGTAGTTGATCACATGGGTCAGATTGTCCACATCCAAACCTCTGGCCGCCACATCCGTAGCCACCAGCACTTTCAATCTTTTAGCCCGGAATTGCGCCATCACATCGTCACGCTGCGCCTGGCTCAGATCCCCGTGCAGCGCATCGCAATCAATGCCGTCCTTCTGCAATTTTCTCACAATATCGCGTGCCTCCACTTTCGTACGCGTAAAAATAATCGCATACATATCCGGAGCACAATCGATCACCCGGTGCAATGTCTCATAACAATCCTTTGCCAACACCTGATAATACACATGTGTCACCGTATCGGCTCCCTGATTTTTCTTTCCGGTAGAAATTTCCTTCGGCTGGCGAAGATAGTTCTTAGCAATACGTTCCACTTCTTTAGGCATGGTAGCCGAGAAAAGATAAGTGTTCCGTGCTTCCGGGGTTTCATCCAGAATAAAATTCAGGTCTTCTTTAAATCCCATATTCAGCATTTCATCCGCCTCGTCCAGCACCACGGCCCGGACATGCTCGATATTCACGGCCTTTCGTTTGATCAGGTCGCAAAGGCGTCCCGGAGTGGCCACCAAAACATGTACCCCTTTTTCCAATTCCCTGATCTGCCGCCGGATATCCGTTCCTCCATATACACAGGTCACCCGGATATCTTTCCTGTATTTAGAATAATTTTGCAAGTCATTCCCAATCTGCACACATAATTCCCGGGTAGGACTCAAAATCAAAACCTGGATTTTGTTCAGGTCTGTATCCAATTTTTGCAACAAAGGTAAGCCAAAAGCAGCTGTTTTTCCGGTTCCGGTCTGTGCCAAAACCACTAAGTCGTTTTCTTCACCCAAAATAATAGGGATAGCTTTCTCTTGTACCGGACTTGGTGTTTCAAAACCTAAATCTGCAATTCCCCTGAGAATCTCTCCCTCTAAACCTAATTCTTTAAATTTTTCCATTCTTCGTATTTAATGCCGCTTCCTGCGGCGACTTTTTCTTTCCCGTCTCAAACGGGGTAAAGGCTATCTCAGCCTCCTATTTTTATACAATCCTTAAATTTCTCCGCTTATAAGCCGGAATATTTTCCAATTCTCTGATTTCGGCAGGAGTAAGGCTTACTTTCAACGCCACTTCTTCCGCTTTCAATACAGCAGGCTTCTCTTCGTTTTTCTTCTCGGCCGACAGGTCGAATAATTCGATATCGCTGGTCGGGAATCCGGTAGCGATAATCGTCACCGAAATGGCATCCCCCAAAGCAGGATCGTTTCCCACGCCCCATATCACGGCGGCGCTATTCCCCACTTTACGAATGATATGCGAAGTGATCTCCGACATTTCGTTCATCGTGATCTCGTCTGTGCCGGAAGTGATATTCAGCAAAATATCCTTTGCTCCTAAAATATCGTTATTGTTCAACAGCGGACTGTCGAGAGCCTCTGCTATCGCCCGTTTCGCCCGGTCTTCACCCGAAGCCTGGGCTGCTCCCATGATCGCCACCCCACTATCGGTCATCACGGTTTTTACGTCGGCAAAATCCACATTGATATATCCCGGCAGCGTGATAATTTCCGCAATTCCTTTGGCCGCTATGTTCAAAACGTCGTTCGCTTTGGCAAAAGCCGCAGAAATCGTCTGAGAGCCGTATATTTTCTTAATCTTTTCGTTATCGATCACGATAAGGCAATCTACATTGTCTTTCAGTCGCTTCAACCCTTCGCGGGCCTGTTCCAGCCTTTTAGGGCCTTCAAAACGAGCCGGAATCGAAACGATCCCCACCGTCAATATGCCCATATCTTTCGACAATTTTGCAATCACCGGAGCGGCCCCTGTTCCTGTACCTCCTCCCAGGGCTGCCGTTACAAAAGCCATTTTAGTATTCTTCTTCAATAAGGCGGTAATATCGTCCAGGCTCTCCTGCGCCGATTTTTCGCCCATCACCGGATTGTTTCCGGCTCCGTGCCCGGCGGTTAATTGCTTCCCTAATTGAATCTTGTATGGTATCGGGCTATTTTGCAACGCCTGGTAATCTGTGTTGCAAATCACAAAATCCACATCACAAATTCCCTTTGAGTACATATATTCAACAGCGTTACCGCCGCCGCCGCCCACGCCGATCACTTTTATAATCGTAGGGGTTTCCTCGTTCAGATTAAAATTTATCAATCCTTCTACCATACTCGTATAAATTAATGTCTAACGACCCATCTAAAACCATCTTCCTCAAACGGCAGGTACAACCTTTCCCTGTTCTCTCCTGCCTTATAAATTTTTATTTACGTCATTCCCGAAATCTCCGCTATGCCCTCGCCTGCTTCCGTCTTCCTCCGGATTTTCAGGATCACATCTCCGGATCTTTCACTCCGTCCTCATTGAACAAAGTTCCGATCTTCCGTTTAAACCAATTATCGGTATCGGGCACCTCGTTCACTCCCCGGTGGCTGCGTTCGAAACTGTCCGCCCTCCGGTTCATATCCCGGCGTTGTCTTCTCTTCCGTTCCTCTTCCTGGCGCAAACGGCGCTGGCGGGCTTCTTCTTCCAATTCCACCGGATCGAGAACCTTCATTTCCAGATCGTCCGGCAAGGCCTCCACCTTAAAATCAGGTTTCATTTCCCTTTCCGGAGCAACCGACTGCTGGGCACGGCCGTTTCCCTGGATGGAAGCCGCATTCAGGCGGACTCCGCCACCGTTAAAGCCGGTGGCAATCACAGCAACCCGCAATTTATCTCCTAAAGTCTCATCTTTCCCTGCACCCCAGATCACGTTCACATTCTGTCCCACTTTTTCCTGCAGGCTATCGGTGATCAAACTGATTTCATCCATCGTGACCTCTTTCTCGCCATAGAGCATATTGAGCAGAATATTCGAAGCCCCGCGTATATCGTGGCTATTCAGCAAAGGAGAGATCAGCGCATTTTCCAAAGCCTCCATCGCCCGGTTTTCGCCTTCTGCCTCGGCAGCTCCCATCAATGCCACACCGCTATCGCGCATCACGCTCTCCACATCGGCAAAATCCACATTTACATAGCCTTTTACCGTAATGATTTCGGCAATACTTTTAGCAGCGATCGTCAGTACATCGTCCGCTTTGGCAAAAGCATCCGACAATTTCAGGTCGCCGTATATATCCCTCAGCTTTTCATTGGCAATGATCAATAGCGCATCTACATATTCTTCCAGTTCATCGATACCGGCCATCGCCTGTTCGATCTTTTTCTTTCCTTCAAAGCTGAACGGAACAGTCACGATACCGATGGTGAGTATCCCCATTTCCCTTGCCTGACGGGCAATTTCCGGAGCTGCTCCCGTTCCGGTACCTCCGCCCATTCCGGCTGTGATAAACACC
The DNA here is from genome assembly GCA_900544025.1 of uncultured Odoribacter sp. GTDB lineage: Bacteria > Bacteroidota > Bacteroidia > Bacteroidales > Marinifilaceae > Odoribacter. The sequence goes on along the minus strand of UQTM01000035.1, from coordinate 4,702 downwards.
ATGCGGGTATTACGCTCCAGCAGGGTCTTGATAAAATCCATGCTTTCGATAGCCGACTGCCGTCCCCGTTCAGGCTGGCATCCGGCTCCGCGGCCTTCCGTCAATTCCTTCCCCAACTGAATCCGGTTTTTCACCCGGCTCTGGCGCAATGCCTGAATATCCGTATTGCAAACCACAAATTCCACTCCGTGAATTCCCTGCCGGAACATGTGATTTACGGCATTACTTCCACCGCCCCCTACACCGATCACTTTTATGATCGATTCTTCCTGCGGCTGATCGGGAAGCTTCAATGACAACAGCTCATCATCTATGACCATATATCTTCAAGCTAAAAAGTTAAATACTAAATCTATTACAGCCTTTGCTTTATCCAAACAGGCCTTTAAGCTTATCGAACAGCCCCGACTTCGTTTCCTGAGGCTCCTCGTGGGCACAGAGCAACAGGCCTAAAGCAACCATATATTCAGGGGTACGCAAAACTTCTTCTTTAGAGCTTTGCACCCGTTTTACGAATGCTCTGGCAATCCGGTGTCCCGACAAGCGTTGCAACAAGGCATCCACATCCAGTAAACGGCTGCCGCCGCCCGTCAGCAAAATCTCGTCTTCTCCTTTTTCAAATCCCCAGCCCTGCAACAGAAATACCACCCCTTCGAGCAGCTCTTCTATCCGGCTCTGAATAACGGTGGCCAGATCGCGGCTCTCGATCGTGAGCTTCGTGTCCGGAATCACCAATTTCTTATTCTTGCATACCGAACGCAATGCCTGTCCGTATTCATGTTTCAACTTCCGGGCCTTTTGTGCATCGATCCCGAAAGCACTCATAATATCATTGTCGATCGTCCTTACCCCCAAAGGCAGAACAGCCTCGTATTCCAATAATCCTCCCCGGAACAAAGTGACTTTCGTACTCGTGGCTCCCAAGTCCACCAAAGCGAAATCACGGTCTTCCATTTCTGCATCCACCGCCTCGCCATATACCCGTGCCAACGGGAAAAAATTGATCTCCCGGATATTATATCCGTCGAACAAACGGCGAATTTCACTCAAAGAAGCCGTAGCCGCCGTATAGGCCTGATAATATACTTCCAGTGCACGGCCGTGCTTACCTACCGGATCGGCAATCAATTCTCCACGATCCACCGAATAAGCCACGGGAAGCAAGTCGATCAGCTCTTCATCACGCGATTCAAGCCCCTCTGCACATTTTATCTCGGCACGTACCAGATCGCCGCTTTCCACCACCTTACGCTGCAAAGGAACATTCACCTTACGTTCGGTCATCTTCACGATTTGCCCCGACAAAGAGATATTCAGGGCATCCACTACCCTGTCTTTCAACAATTCGTTCATCAGGCTGCGAATACAGGTTTGTGCTTTTGCCTGATCCGTTATCATCCCCTGCTGCACACCCTGTGAAGCAATGAACTTTATCCCGGTCAAACGGCAATTCCCGTTGCTGTCAGAGGCAGCGAGCGCCATTACCATTTTTTCCGATCCCATATCCAAAGTTGCAATCAAACCCATAGTCCTCAATGATTTATCTTCTTACACAAACCACCTGGTTGTCGAATTTCAAATTAATTTCTTTATATACGTTCCAGCCTTTTAAAGCGATTCCTTCCTTTAGGAAAAAACGCAACTTATCCAGCTTCGCAACATAATCATCCACCTTTCCAAACACGATTTTGAAATTACCTACTTTCGGGATCAACACGACCTCATTGTCTTTCACCACAACGATCTGTTCGATCAACGCCTCCCAAAAATCATCCTCTTTCAAAGCCATCACGAAAGGATATAAACCGTTACAAGCAAATTTTTTGGAAATATTCCCGGTTGCAACCACAACCCTCGATGTATATTTTCCCGATAACGGCATAACTTTTCCATCTTCGTCCACATAATATCCGTCGCCTGCCAAAACTCTAAGAACAGGCTTTCGTTGTGTGATCTCTACATGGAAACTACCGTCTAAACTGTAGTAAATCTGAGCCGATTTTATAACCGAATTTCTGATAAGTACACGCTCAATACTGTCTTTGTCTATCTCAACAATATTTTTGCCTTTAATATCCCCGTATCCACGCTTAATGACTGCCAATACTTCATTTTCATCAATAAACGCATTCTCATCGGTATCGCCAACGACAACCTGCAATCCCCTACATTTCACATCCCCCAATTTTGTCTTTGCAAAGGTAAGCACAATTATCAGGTATGCAAATAAACTAAAAAATAATATGTAAGGTAACGCTTTTTTCATCCTGTTTCTCCCCTTATGAAACTCTCGGGATTATGATTGCTGTAATATTTTCTGTGTAATAGCGGGAATCATCCGGTCGATATCCCCGGCCCCCACCGTCATAATAACTCCTTCGTCGAACCGGGTCCCGATATACTCCAGCAAAGCCTCTTTCGACAATATTTCCGCAGGCACGGTGATCTGTTCCCGTATGATCTCGGAAGTCACTCCCGGAATCGGTAATTCGCGGGCAGGATAAATATCCAGCAAAATCACCCGGTCGGCTAAACTCAGGCTCTTTGCAAATTCCGGATAAAAATCCCGTGTCCGGGTGTATAAGTGCGGCTGAAATACCACGGTAAGCTTCTTATGCGGCCACATTTCCCGCACCGATTTTAAAGTGGCTTCGATCTCTTTCGGGTGATGGGCATAATCATCGATATACATTTTCTCGCCCGTATCGGCATGAATGTTAAATCTCCTGACCACTCCCCGGAATTCCGGTAAAGCCGCACGGATTTCTTCGGGGGTCACTCCGGCTTCCAAAGCCAAAGTAATTGCAGCGGTCGCATTCTCGACATTCACCCTTCCCGGAACTCCCAGAATCAACCCCTGCATCTCGGCTTTGCCGTGATAATCGAAAAGGTAGTGCCCGTCGATCACCCGCAAATGGTCCGAATAGCAATCCGCCGCCGTATCCACTCCGTAATATCCCGAAACCTTCGCTTTTTCCAAAGAAAGCCCTTTCTTCAAAAAGAGTTTTCCTCCGTCCGGCCTGACCTGTGAAGCAAACTGGTTGAAAGCCTCCAATAAATTCTCCCGGTTCTCGTAGATATCCATATGATCGTTATCCATAGACGTAATTACCGCCATCTCCGGATGCAAATGCAAAAAAGAACGATCGAACTCATCCGCTTCAATGACAATATACGGTGAATTACGGTTAATCAGCAGATTAGTTCCGAAATTCATGGAAATTCCTCCCAAAAAAGCATTACAGCCGACAGCCGATTCATGAAGCAGGAAAGCCGTCATTGTAGAAACCGTGGTCTTACCGTGCGTACCCGCCACACATACCGCCTTACCGTTACGCGAAAGCAGTCCCAACACCTCTGCACGCTTATGTAAGGTGAAACCCGCTTTCTTAAAAAAGTTCAACTGCGGACTGTCCTGCGGAATAGCAGGAGTATATACCACCAACGTATCTTTTTTATTGCGAAACTCCTGTGCGATTTCCATTTCTTCATCCCGGTAATTCACGGGAATACCTTCCTCCCTCGCCATTTTATCGGTCAGCAAAGAAGGCGTACGGTCGTATCCGGCAACCCGGTACCGATTTGCCTTGAAATAGCGTGCCAGGGCACTCATACCGATACCGCCGATCCCGACGAAATAAACGTTTTTTATATTTTTCAAAATATCGTCCATACCTCTATTTATTGATAATCTTTAGAATCTCTTTAGCAATCGCTTCGTCAGAATCCCGGATAGCGAGTTTCCCGATATTCCGCTGCAATGTCTCGCGACGGCTATCGTCTTCCAGCAATCCACGCAACATTTCCAGTAATTTCTCTTCTGCTTCCGAATCTTTCAGCATAACAGCCGCCCCTTTATTTACCAAAGCCATAGCATTCTTGGTCTGGTGGTCTTCGGCTACATTCGGTGAAGGAATCAGCAACGCCGCTTTTTCCAACAGGCACAATTCCGAGATCGTACCCGCTCCGGCCCTCGCCACCACCACATCGGCACAGGCATAAGCCAAATCCATCCGTTTCAGGAAAGCCATCAGCTTCACATTGGAAGGCAATTTTCCAGCCGTTTCCTTTTCTATATTTTCGTAATAGTAACTACCGCATTGCCACAACACCTGGACATCTTCCCGGCGGGCAAAAAAGTCCAGACTCTTGAGCATCGCTTTATTTAATGTACCGGCCCCCAAACTTCCCCCTGTTATCAATACGGTTTTCCGGCCGGGTTCCAATCCATAAAATTCGATACCTTCTTTCCGCAGCTCCTTTGCCTTCAACAAATCTTTCCTTACCGGATTTCCGGTAAAAACGATTTTATCCTTTTCAAAAAAGCGATCCATCCCCTCATAAGCCACACAAATCCGACGGGCTTTCTTTGCCAATAATTTATTGGTCACTCCGGCATAAGAATTTTGTTCCTGCAACACCAAAGGAATCCCCGCCTTCGTTGCCACCCGCCCGATAGGGCCGCTGGCATATCCGCCGACTCCCACCACCGCATCCGGCTGAAATTTTTTTATGATCTTTTTAGCTTTCCGCAAGCTCTTCCACAAATTCAACAGCACTTTTATATTTTCCAAGGTCAGCTTCCTTCGAAATCCCCGGACAGGCAAACCCTCTATCGGAAATCCCGCTTCCGGGACTTTTTCCATTTCCATCTTTCCTTCCGCGCCCACGACCAGAATATCGATATCCGGTTCCAGCCGTT
>UQTM01000034.1 GCA_900544025.1 uncultured Odoribacter sp. | reverse complement strand
CCAGCTGGCACCGGTAGCCGCAATCAGAACGGGAGCGGAAAACCTTTCCCCTCCGGTTACCGTCACCACCTTGCTTTTCCCGTCCAACCCGATCCGCTCTATCTTCCGGTGTTCCAAAAGATCGATCGGGTAACGCTGCATGTGTTGGCGCAAATCGTTCGCTAAACGCTCGCCCGTGGTTTCCGGTACAGAGATCACATTTTCGATACCGACCGTTTCTTTCACCTGTCCCCCGATACGTTCTGCCACTACAGCCACTTTCAAACCTTTACGGGCCGAATAAATCGCTGCGGAAGCCCCGGCCGGACCGCCTCCCGCCACAATCACATCGTAAGGCTTCACCTCTTTCGTTCCCCCCATTTCCTCCATACCGTACAAGGATTCCAGTTTCCCAAGCAACTCACCTAAATCACCGCGCCCCACATGAATCAACTTTCCGTCGGCAAACACCGAAGGAACTCCTTGTATTTTCATTCTTTCGGCTTCTTCCTGATTGATCGCTCCATCCACTATTTCGTGCCGGATCCGGCTGTTCAACACAGCCATAGCATTCAACGCCTGCACCACATCGGGACAATTCGTACAAGTCAGAGAAACATAAGTTTTCAACTCGACATCTCCCTTCAAACCTTTAATCCGGTTCCGGATGGCCTCATCCGGAATATTCTTACCTTTTCCGTCACTGTTCAGAATTGCCAGCAACAAAGATGAAAATTCATGACCATTGGGTACGGCACGGAATTTAATCCCGGTTTCCTGCCCGTTCTTCTGTAAAGTAAACTCTAAATCTTCACCTTCTGAAATACGGCAGGAAATCCGGTCGGAACACCCGGCCACCTCCTCCAATAATCCCAATAACTCATTACGGCTTTCATGTCCCGGAGACACCCGGATATCTAAAACATATTCCGACTCCAGTCCGGCAAAGATTTCCTGTAATTGCTTTTTTAAAGCTGTTTCTAACATACTCATAATATAAACGTAATCATTTTATAAACAAAACGCCGGCAAGTTTGCCGGCGCTTCACAATACGATCAGATTTTACCGACCAGATCGATACTCGGCTTCAAAGTAGCTTCGCCCTTCTTCCATTTGGCCGGGCAAACCTCTCCATCATGAGTAGCCACAAACTGGGCAGCTTCCACTTTTCTCAACAATTCATCTGCGTTACGGCCTATCCCGTTATCATGAATTTCAGCAATTTTAATCTGTCCTTCCGGATTAATGAGAAAAGTACCACGGAAAGCCATTCCTTCTTTCTCGATCAACACCCCGAAAGCACGGCTCAATGCACCCGTAGGATCGGCAAGCATCGGATATTTTATCTTACGGATACTCTCAGACGCATCATGCCAGGCCTTATGCACAAAATGAGAATCGGTGCTTACCGAATAAATCTCTACTCCCATAGACTGGAATTGCTCGTATTTTTCTGCCATATCTACCAGCTCGGTAGGACATACAAATGTGAAATCGGCAGGATAAAAAAAGAAAATCGCCCATTTGCCCTTTACATCCCGATCGGTCACCGTTTGAAAAGATCCGTTTTGAAAAGCCTGAACACTGAATTCAGGTAATTGAGAATTAATGATTGATTCCATTGTTTTTGTATTTAAATGATTATTGATATTTCTTATTCGCCTTACAAAAATATATCAATTTTATTGATATAAACAATATTTTCTATCGAATGATTTTATCTACATATAGACAAATCATATATCCATTCATTATGAATGGTTTAACGAATCTCTCTAACCCAACATTTTTATAACCGATTCATAAATCGACCTCATAAAACAAAAATTTCCCCTAATTATTTCACAATTTATCTTTCATAAATATGAATTTGTCGTTTTTCTGTAAACAAAAAATCCTACTGAAAAGAAAGAATAAATTGCGAATGAAAAAATTTTTAATTTACTTTGGGGGATAATAGGCAGATAGCTGCCTGAGTTCTTTTATTTATCGTAGCGTTTTGCTTTCCCTGCCAACACAAATTCTCACAATATTCATACAAGACAGGGAGGGTGCAGTAACGCTCGCGCTCAAAGGTCGTATATACCATAATATATTGACAAGCGCGGGCTTACCCACTGAGTCTTGTATAGGTCGTGAGAAACCTGTGTTGGAGAAAGTGGGAAAAAGTCCGCGCATTTACTTCAACACGATTCACAACGAATCGCCCACGGACTTTTCTCCTTATATTTTCAAGCAAATAGAAAACAACAGGAGGCTTTGCAGTCCTATTTTCTTCCGGCAGAAATAGCCTGCCTAAGTTTCCTGTTGCTTTTTCTGTTATCCATAAATTTTTCGGGAAAACAGCCAAATCCCCCGGCTTTCTCTCCAAGCCTCCCGGAGTAAATACCTGCTCCGCGAACTTAAAATAAGAGGCATACACGGAGAAGCACACACATACACACCTCATCAATATCAACTCAAGGAAGGCTGTTTTCCCATTTTTATAAACATCCGTTTCCCCTTCATACACTCCCGGCGTGTTTTTACCTTGCTTCCGGCATTTACAAACCAAGCGAAACACGTTCCCCACACCGACAGCATCGCCGGAACGATACAAAAAATGGGCGTTGCAATGCAACGCCCATCCTCTAAATCACCGGGAAGCCTGTTTTCGCTTCCTTTTATCCATCGCAAAACTAATGACAAAAGGCATGGCAAAAAAGACAACCGTCCCTATAACGACCAGGCTCGTATAAAATGCCGGGCTTCCCACCGGTAACTGCGAAGGTGGAAAGAATGTCACGGCAAAAGAAAAAAGCACCGCCAGGAAACCGATTCCCGCTACCAGCCACATCCCTGTATTTCCTCCCGGAACCCGGTAGCTTCTCGGCAAATCAGGCTGAGTGTAACGCAACTTAATCCCGGAAGCATACATCATCATATACATCAAAAGATATAACCCGATAGTCAGCGCACTGAGCAAAAAGAAAGCCACGCTGACATCGCTCATGATCATATAAAGAGAAGAAAGTACAGAGACGATACATCCCTGAATGATCAGGATATTGATCTGAATACCGTTTTTATTGGTCTTTTTCATAAAATCAGGCAACTGCCCGTCGCGCGCAGTCCAGAGCAATCCGCGGCTGGGACCTGAAATCCAGGACAACACCCCGGCCAAAGCTCCGAAAGCCACCAGCAATCCCATAACATTAGTAAGCCATTCCACATTGTAATGCCGGAACACTTCCTGAAAAGTCATCAATAATCCGTCCTGCAAATTAATCTGATCATAAGGGGTGATGATGGCTACAGCTAAAGATCCTAAAGTAAACAATCCGAACGAAATTAAAGCGGCCAAAAACATAGCGGCCGGAAACTGTTTCTGTGGATTATTCATCTCCTGGGCATGCACGGCGTGTACTTCCACCCCGGCAAACAACAAAAGGATACCCGCCAAAAAAGCAATATCGCTCATCCCGCTGATATGTGGAAAGAGACGCGGGTGGACATGATCGGGAGTCACCTTTACGATCTCCCCGAGAGAAGCCGGAATATGCTCGAAGGCAACCGGATTCTTACCGATCATCCATATAATCGCCACAACGATAACCACCACTCCCGGTAACACCGTTCCCAGCAAAAAGCCCTGGCTGGTTATCTTGGAAACAATAGAAGTTCCTTTTAACGTCACCCAGGTGGCAAACCAATACACGACAATCGAAAACACTCCTACAAACACTCCGTTTTGTGCCAGGGCGGGACTACCGATCATATAAGCGATAGAAGCCGCCGCAAACCCCAACACCGTAGGATACCAAACCACATTCTGAATCCACTGCAAAAAAATGGCGGCAAATCCCATCCGCTGATTAAAAGCCTCCTTTACCCAAGTATAAACCCCGCCTCCTTTATTTGCAAAAGCACTGCCCAGCTCAGCTCCCACCAACGCCGCAGGAATCAAAAACAAAAAAGTAGCGAAAAAAATGTAGAAGAACATGGTCAATTCTTCTTGTGCCATCATAGGCAATCCCCGCAGACTAATAACCGCCGCCGCAGTCATTAACGCCAGCTGCCAGGTCGAAACATGCTTTAAAACCTTGTTAGCCATCTTTCAAATTTTAATTTCAAATCCAATTATTCTTTAATCGCCTAAACGCAAAAACAGTGGATTTGTTCCTTTTCCCAATTAAAATTTTCAGAAAGACATCATTAACATTCTATGATTCAATATGAAATAGAATATTTACAAATTATTTATTACTATGAAAACCGTCCTCCCTCTTTCAAAAAAACGGAATTTTCTTTGCTTTAGCACTTATATGCTCGACATTTAACTTCAAAATTTCCGTACGGGCGAACGAGCCTTTTATATATTTTTCCGCAATTTCCTCAAACCCGGCACTATACTTTGCAACCAGCAGCCGCAAAGCCCGTAAACGGTCGGTTTCGGGCAATCTCCTTTCTATCCGTCCGAACGCTATCACACATTCATAGGCTGTAGTGAATTGACCGGGAATCACCTGGGTATGCCCCACAACTGTAAAAGTAACCCGGTTATCCGCATCCAGATTGATTAATTTATGCCCTTCCGGAGCACAATGGAAATAGATAGCCTCCTCCCCTTCTGCCACCACATAACTCAACGGCACACCATAGCCGCCGCCGTCTGCATTAACCATAGCCAGAAAACCGTATTCTCCTTCTGCCAGCAACTCTTTTGCCCGCAACTCGTCTAAAACTCTGTCTTTACGTCTGATTTCTCTCATATCTTTTACTATAAAATTAAAAAACCGCTTTCGTAAAAGCGGCTCTAATATGGAAACAATTATGCTGTTATCCAATTTTTCATATCGATATCGACAGTAGATATACCCCCTATTCCGAATCGGCATCTCTCTTCTCCCGTAAAGAACGATTCACAATAGCACCTCCCCTTACGGCATAAAGCAGTAAATCCATTAAAGCTACGGTTTGCGGTACCTTTCCACAAACACCCTTACGGTACAGCCTTTCCCTTGTGCCGTTTCCTGGCACTGAAAACAAAACATGTTCATAGCATTCTATTTTATTGATTAATTAAATCCATTCTTCACTCTTTACTTCTCCCTGAACGGTTAACACTACGGCTTTCAGAGGTATATTCCTCACAGCTCTTTCACGTGCCGCCTGTGCAATTCTCAGTAAACCTCCACAGCAAGGAACTTCCATAATAAGTACCGTCAATGTATTGATTTTAGCCTGATCGATCATCTGTACCAATTTATCGGCATAGGCCTCCGTACGTGAATCGAGTTTCGGACAGGCTATCGCCAAAATTTTCCCTTTCAAAAAACGATTGTGAAATTCACCGCTTGCAAAAGCCGTACAATCTGCCGCCAGCAACAAATCCGCCCCCTGTAAAAAACCGGCCTGAGGATTCAGCAAATGCATCTGCACCGGGAATTGCCTGAGCCGGGAGGGCTGAAACGAAGTTCCTCCCACAGAGACAGCCTCAAAACTCCGCGCCATAGTCCCCGGACAGCCGCATGCCAACGGTTGTTTCGGTTGAAGATCGACCGACATCCCATGCCGTTTCAAATAATCGATTCCCTGTTGGAAAAATAAAGTTTCTCCATGTTCCTTCAAATGATTCAGATGAGCCCGGATGGCCTCTTCCCCTTTAGGAATCAAACGTTCCATAACAGCTTCCTCGCTATAAGGTTCCGCCTCACGCTCTTCAAATTCAATCGCTCCCACCGGACATTCACCGATACAGGCTCCGAGGCCGTCACAATAAAGATCGCTTACCATTACCGCTTTGCCCTTAATCAACTGTAAAGCACCTTCGTGGCATCCTTTTATACATACCCCGCAGCCATTACAAAGTTTTTCATTGATTTTTATTACAGTACGTTTCATTAAATATCTGTTTTTTAGGCAAAAATAAGTCCATAGATTACGTTATCTTTGTAACATCTGTTACAACCGATCTTATTTTATCGTTTATTTTGTAACAGAACGCCTTTATCGAGCCTCCAATGGCCGGTCACAGCAATAAAACAATAACTGTCTCCAAAGCCGGAAACACATGGAAGAAATATACAAATGTCCTATATTCAAAGGGGTGTCCCCCGAAGAATTAGATTCGCTGCTAAATGGAAAATTCCATAGCAAATCCTATAAAGCGGGAGAAACCATCGCCTTACAGGGCGACAGTTATCGCTCACTACTGATCATTGACAAAGGAATCGTCCGGGGAGAAATGATAAACTTTGCAGGCGACCATATTGTGATAGAAGAAATATTCTCTCCGCGTTCTATCGCTCCGGCAATCCTGTATGCCACAGATAATACGCTGCCGGTCGATGTGATCGCCGTTACCGACACAGAGATCATATCCATACACAGAGCCGATTTTACCTGGTTGCTCCAAACGGAAGTCAAAATATTGCACAACTTTATGCAAAGCATATCCGACCGCAGTAAATTCCTTTCCGACAGAGTACGCCTGCTCCGTTTCGGAACAATAAAAAGCAAATTAGCCGGATACTTGCTCGAACAGGCACAACGGAACGGTAGCACCACATTCGACATTCCCCATACCCACCGGGAACTCGCAGACCTATTCGGAGTAAGCCGCCCGGCTCTCTCACGCGTATTGGGGCAAATAGCGGAAACCGGCATCATTACCTCACGAAAAAATCATTTCCAGATAAACGACCGCATCCGGTTGATTCATCTATTCAAAGATTCCTGACACTTCCGGAATCCTATAAACATCCGCTCGGCCCATTTTTATCATCTTCATAAAATACAAAATGGCAGGATCGGACAATATTTTATCTGTACGGATTACCTACCTTTGTACATCGACCCAAAGAAAATGCGAAACAGCACGGAAAACATATATCGGCAAAAAATTAATCAGGTGATCGACTACATCAGTGCAAACTTGCACACCCCTTTGTCCATTGGCACACTTGCCGCACAAATCAATGTATCGGAACGACAACTGCTACGTATCATGAGATCGGTACTCGATGAGCCGTTGGCTGCGTATGTGGCGAGACAACGCATCGAGCGCGCCGTTCTGTATATGCAAACTGAAGAAATGAACCTGGCAAACTTAGCCGTATCGGTAGGATACGACAATCCCCAATCATTTTCCAAAGCATTCAAAAAACAATTCGGCATACCTCCCAAAACATATAAGGATAAACTTCGGGAACGACTGAAAGAACAGATACAAAACAGTAAAAACACATACAACGAAATTCAACCCGAAATCTGCAAAGAAGCCGCTTTGGATTTGATTTACATAAGGATTTTAGGACAATACGGCGATAAACGACTTTATGAAACAGCCTGGAACAAACTGATCGGTTTCCTGAAAAGCCGGCAAATACTATCTGCATCCACGCGTTTCATCGGCATCAGTTTCGACGATCCGAATGTGACCGTTCCGGGACTATGCCGTTTTTATGCCTGTGCCTCGATTCCAAAACCGGAAACGCCAACGGGGGAATTCGGCACGATCCGCCTGCGGGAAGGGAAATATGCCGTTTACACTCTAAAAGGCAGCTATTCCGGCTTACAAGACCTGTATAATTGTATTAACCTGAATTTCAGCGACAAATTATGTTTTGGCCTGGCTTATGAAGAATACCTGACCAATCCCCGGAATGCAACCGGGGAGGAATTGCTCACAAAAATACATATCCCCATAAAATAAAAGTCTATGATAAAACAAGAATGGAGAAAACAGGAAAAGAATTACTATGCTCCTTCGGAATGTCCGCAGGTCATAGAAATTCCCGGATTCAATTATTTCTGCATCTCCGGAAAAGGAAATCCGAACCATGCTTTTTTTGCAGAATATGTCGGTACATTATACACACTGTCCTACGCTGTCAAAATGGATCTGAAAAAGAAAAATATTCCCGGACAGCCGGATTACACCGTCTATCCCCTGGAAGGAGTGTGGCAATTCGAAAACGACACGCCTTTGTCCCCTGACGGCATATTGAACAAAGATGCGCTGATTTTCAATCTGATGATACGCCAACCCGATACCGTCTCAAAGGAATATGCACAGGAAATACTGGAGCACGTGAAAAAGAAAAAAGCGAACCCGCTATGGGATCAGGTAAAATTCGAACACATGACAGACGGCCTGTGCGTTCAAGCCCTGCACATAGGAAGCTACGACCGGGAAGCCGAATCTTTTGCACAAATGGAAATCTTCGCAGCACAACAGGGCCGGATAAGGACAGGAATGGACCACCGGGAAATTTACCTGTCGGATGCGCGCAAAACCACCCCTGAAAAATTACGAACCATATTACGTTTTCAAGTACAATAAACAATCCTCCCCCTATGGAAACAAAAATGATAACCCTGACACGTGAAAACCTTGAAAAGGAACACCTTTGCTGTGCAATCGCCGACAAAAAGCATCAAACAGGAGTAAACGACAAACGCCGCTGGCTGGCAGACCGGATATCCGAAGGACATATATTCCGCAAGCTCGACGTGCAAGGCAAAGTATTCATTGAATATGCACCTTTAGAAAAGGCCTGGGTTCCTGTAACCGGCGACAATTACCTATACATCTATTGTCTATGGGTATCCGGAAGCTATAAAGGCAAGGGGTACGGGCAGGCCCTCTTGGCCTCCTGCATAGAAGATGCCAGGTCTCAAAACAAAGCAGGCGTTTGCATCATCAGCTCCAAAAAGAAAAAACCCTTTCTTTCCGACAAGAAATTCATGCAGAAACAAGGCTTTCAGGTCATAGACACCATCGGAGAAGATTATGAACTACTGGCTCTGTCGTTCGACGGTACAAAGCCGCATTTCAACGCTAACGCCAAACACCAGACGATCGACGAAAAAGCACTGACCATATTCTACACCGTACAATGTCCCTACATACCCAACTGCATCGAGCAAATATACAACTATTGCGAAAACAACGATATCCCACTTCGATTAATAGAAATCGATACGCTCGAGAAAGCGAAACAGATTCCCTGTATTTTCAATAACTGGGCTGTATTCTATAACGGTTGCTTTCAAACCACACATTTATTGAACGAAGCCTACCTGAAAAAGATGATCGCTATATAATATGGCTCTTTAGATTGGCTGTCCGTGCCTTGCTCAACGAACGATAACCCGTAATTCCCGGGCATCAAAAGTCACTGTTTCGTTTTGGAACAAACGTTCTATATGCCCGCTCGTTATCATCTGCCCGGTAGGCAAATAATGCAGCCGGGGGCGGTCTATTAAAGCAATGGAATCGCACAGGGTCAATGCAATATCGAGCTCATGGGTAGAAAAAAATATACATTTGTTTTTCCGGTGAGCCAAACCACGCAACAACACCCCCAGCTCATAGCGGTTCGGAAGATCGAGAAAAGAAGTCGGCTCGTCGAGCAAAATAACCGGAGTATCCTGGGCCAAAGCACGGGCTATCATGATACGCTGACACTCTCCGTCCGACATTTGATCCATCGTCCGGGAAGCATAATCCGACATGCCTAACAATTCCAATGCTTCGGAAACAATTTCCCAATCCCGTGACTGCAATCGTCCGCTCCAATTGGTATATGGAGCACGTCCGAGAGCAACCACATCCCGGCATTTCAAATTCGGGACGCGAACCTTTTCAGTAGTCACAAAACTAACGATACGTGCCAATTCATCGGTCTTCAGGCAGGAAAGGACTTTCCCGCCGATCAGTATCTTCCCCTCTTTGATTTCACCTAATCCGGCAATAGCCCTCAACAAAGTGCTCTTCCCGCTACCGTTACGCCCCAATAAAGCAATTAGCCCCCCTTCCTCCAAAGAAGCCGAAACGTTGTTCAGCAGGACGTCTGAACCATAGCCTAACGTTAAAGAATCGAGCTGAATCATGCTGACCGAAGATTTTTATATACAACCCATAGAATGACCGGAATCCCCAACAACGCCGTGATACAATTAATCGGAAGCACCAACTTTTTGGCAACGATATCACATAGCAACATACAAACAATACCCAACAAAACCGAACCGGGCAGCAAAATGCGATGATCGGCGTCATTAAATATTAACCGGGCGATATGTGGCACTGCAAGCCCGAGAAAGCCCACCGGTCCACAAAAAGCGGTTACCGTTCCCGCCAGCAATGTCGTCGAAACAAAAATCAGCGTACGCGCTCTCCTTATATTCAAACCCATGGTTTGAGCATAATTCTCGCCGAGCAAAAGAAGATTCAGGGCCTTGATACTAACCACCGCCAGCAACAGCCCGAGGAAAATGACCGGAGTCATAATCATCAGCTTGGTGATGGTTACATGCCCCAACGATCCCATCGACCATAGAAAAAATATCTTCAACTGCTCCGCAGAACTCAGGTATTGCAAAATTTGGATAATAGCTCCTGTAATATAACCGATCATCACCCCCATAATCAACACTCCGAGAATATTTTTCACAGAGCGGCTGATAACAGCCACCCCCACTAAAATAGCTGCGGCACCACACCAGCCGGCACCGACGATTCCCAGCGATTGCCAAAAACCTGAAAAACTAAGACCGAACAAAGGGGCTCCTAAAATAAAAATAGCGACACCCAGCCCGGAGCTGGAACTAACCCCCAAAAGATAAGGCTCGGCAAGCGGATTCTGAAAAACGGTTTGCATTTGTAAACCGCTTACGGCAAGGGCTATACCCACAAGCATAGCGACGGCAACCCTTACCAGCCGGATATTCAGCACAATGTTTCGTGTTATCGTGTCGGTCTCGCTGCCAGTAAACACACCCCATACCTGTCCGGCAGAAAGAACTGAATCGCCGGTCAGTATATCGAGCATAAACAGCAATAGTGTCGATAATCCTAAAAAAATAAATATCGCAGTGCTACGTCTCATCTTGATGTGAAAAAATGGTATATCCATAAACACTTAATGTTCATACCGATAGACCATCTCTGTCTGTGTCTATTTTAAATGACGGTAATAATACAATGTATCCGTTATTAATTCCGGGTGAAAGATATGAATTAAATCGCGAAGTACAATATCCGGACGCACAACGGCCGACTCCCAGTAATCGTTACCCCCTCCGGCTGTCAGGCGTAAATTATTATTATATACTTGACCTTCACGGATAGCTTTGGCATCGGAAAACTGCGGATTCATAGCCTTCAGTTCATCGAGTGTCGTCGCCATACCGACATGCAGCCATACATCGGCCTCACGGATCAGCCCATACGCCGTTTCCAGCCCGATGGATTGCGAACTGTTGGAAGTGTTCTTCTTATAAATATAATCCCCTCCGGCATCCGTAATCAATTGTGCCACATAACTTTTCACAGACGGCACGACCCAACTGTCGTTCCAGGGCGTATTCAACATAACAGTAGGCCGTTCCCCGGTTCCGGCGGTCAGTTGTTTTAAAGCATTATAACGTTTCGGAATAGCCTGAAAAACAGCCTTACCCTTTTCCCGGCTATCGGTCAGCTCGGCCACCGCAACCAACCATTCTGCTTTACCTAACGGCGACTCTTCAAGATACTCTCCCACATACATATAGGGAATACCGAGTTCCTTCAGCTTATCGGTAGTTGTGGCTTGTGCGTCTCCAATGCCGTAAAGCAACACCAGATCGGGAGCCAAACCAGCCAAAAGTTCATAATTCATCTCCGGTCCCATATCCTTGAGCGTCACCTTATGGGCGATAACATACGGATTGGAAATATAATCCATTCCCGACACCCCGACAATCCGGTCCGTTTGTTCCAAAGCATCCAGCATTGCGATATAACTGGACGACATACATACAATCCGCCTGGCCCCGGCAGGGATCGTAACACCTTCAAAATCGCGTGGCGCTTTTTCCCCGTTACGGGCAATGAAATACGACATTTCGACATCCTTCGCCCCCTGCCAGGGGTTAAAAATCCGGATCAACGTACTTTGTCCGCCGTCGATACCTGCAATTTCAAATCCGGAAGCATACTCCGGTACATAAACTTTCTTTGTAAAATCGGCCGTCGAGGCTGCATTCTTAGACTTGCAACCGGAAAATAATAAAATTCCGGCCAGCCATAAAAGGATTATCAATCGTTTCATTATCGTGCTCTACTTATATTTCTTCTTTTTCCCCATTGGGAAATTACCTCCAAAAATACTTCAAAATTTGTTCCAGTCATCGGATAAAACTATATCATTTGTATGCTTCGTCAAAAATATTCCCTTCTGCTCCCTTTACCGAAACTACAGCCCACCGGAAACTTAATCATCCACCAAATATTAAACACTGTCAATCAAAATATTACCATTATACCCGCAAACTAAAATCCGCCAGCATCAAGTCCACCTATTTCCTCGGATTTTCATACCCAAATCCGCTATTTTTTAAGGTTTTGCCTAAAAAGAAAACTCCCGAAATTCTTTGAATTTCAGGAGTTTTCTTTATTTTTTAGCTTTTAAAAGTGATCCAGCTGGGATTCGAACCCAGGACCCCAACATTAAAAGTGTTGTGCTCTACCAGCTGAGCTACTGAATCGTTGGTTTTGCTTAATTGCGGGTGCAAAGATAAGGGGTTTTTCGGTTTATGCAAAAAAAAGGTTTTATTTTTTGAAAATATTTTACATATCGAAAGAGAAGAATCTTATTTTCAAATATTTAAAAAGATTGTAAATATTTTTTGATAAGAATTGTCTGTTTCCCTGGCTGATATTCAAAGATTTATCGTATCTTTTACAAAGATTTTATTTTAAAATTGTGTGTTATGGTCTTTAATTCTTTACAGAAAAAAGGCGTCGTGATCCTGTTACTTTTTATAGGTATTCTTGTGTTGCCCGGTCAATTTTTACAACAGGAGCATGATTTTTTCCTACTTGTCGATACGGAAGAAGTCGAGATAGATACCTCTATTTTAAATTCCGATCCGGCATTATCCGAAAAATTAAAGGCTAAATCCAAAGTTCCCAAACGTAAAGCAATAAAGGTGGAACTAAACACAGCCGACAGCGCAATGCTGGATGCCGTCCGGGGAATCGGGCCTTACTATGCAAAGAAAATCTTACGTTACCGGGAATTGTTAGGCGGTTATTATTCGGTGGAGCAATTAAAGGAGATTAAGATGACTTATTTCAACGCCGATTCGGCTGTACCCTATTTTTCGGCCGACCCGGCTTTGATCCGGCAACGCGATCTCGACACGATGAGTTTTAAATCTGTTTTACAGCATCCTTATTTAGAGTATGAGAACGTAAAGGCTATTTTCAACGCAAAACGTAAATATGGCAAGCTATCTTTTGCCCTACTGGAAGAAAAACAAATTTTGCCCTCATTTATCCTAAGAAAAATTAAACCTTATTTTAAATGAATGCGTTGAGTTATTATTATTATTTTTGCTTATAACAATTATTCACCTCACACTACTGAGCTATGAAAAAAGTCTTTATCATTTTAGCAATTATTTTAGTCCTCCTATTAGCGGCTTTATTTATTATTCCTTCGTTCTTTAAAGGCGATATTATAAAGATCATACAAAATCAGACAGAGAAGCATATCGATGCAGAAGTTTCTATCGGAGATATTGAATTGAGTATGTTTAAAAGTTTTCCAAACCTGAATGTAGCGGTAAAACAAGTTTCTATATCCGGTAAAGAAGAATTTGCCCAGGATACGATTGTTCGTATTCCCTTGTTCGAAGCTTCCGTCAATTTGAAATCTTTGATTTCCGGGAATGAGATCATCGTCAATAAAGTTTTATTGAAGGATTCACGTTTCGCTCCCCTGGTGACGGCTTCAGGCAAAGCGAATTGGGACATACTGATTTCCACCGACACGACCTCCACTCCAGCCCCCCGTCCGGAAGAATCCACAGAAAAGACAAAAGAAGATAAAGGCTTACTGTTTAACGATATTGCTATCGAGCATTTACAAATATCGTACACCGATTTACAAAATTCGACTTATGCCAAAATTGAGGATTTAAGTATGCAATTATCCGGTAATTTTTCAGCCAATCACACTTTACTCAAACTCGCACTGGCTCTTCAAAATATTTCTTTCCGTCAGCAAGATAATGTCTGGGTGAATCAAATGGATTTTGCCTGGAACACGGAGATCGGAGCCAATTTCGAGGAACAGGTTTATGAACTACAAAACAGCGATCTGTCCATCAACGAATTACGGCTGAATCTATCGGGTAAAGTCGCAATGCTGGAAGACAGGTATCGGGTAGATTTAACGATGAATGCTCCGGATACTAAATTTGAAAGTTTATTAGCATTGATCCCCAAGAATTTTAAACACTATCTCGACGGGCTGAATGCAACCGGAGATTTTAACCTGAATGTAAAAGCCAACGGGGATGTGTATGAAAATCACCTACCGGCTATCGACGCTCAATTAAAAGTGAATCAGGCAGAGGTGCAATATTCGGGCCTACCGGAAGCGATCCGTAAAATTAATATAGATTTAAATATCGCCAATCCCGGAGGAAGTCCGAATGCAACGACGCTGGATTTGAAACGTGTTTCATTCGACATTGCCGGAAACCCTTTCAATATGTTTTTAAAGGTCAGCCAGTTGGACGATCCTTTATTAAATGGCGGAGCTAACGGAACGATTAATTTCTCCAATCTGAAAAAAGCGCTACCTTTAAAAGACATTACTTTAGCAGGGATCATAACCACGGACATTACTTTAGAAGGGAAATATCAATATATCGAAAAAGAGCAATACGAGAAATTCACGGCAAAAGGAAATATTTCTTTAAAAGATGTCTTGTATAAAGATGCCGATTTCCCAAAAGGCATTTCTGTCCCCCAGGGAAGTATTACGATCACCCCTGCCAGGTTGAACCTGAACGATCTGTTGGTTAAAATCAATTCGTCCGATTTAAGCCTGAAAGGAAGCATCTCCAATTACCTGCCATACATCATGAAGAATGAAACGTTGAATGGTAATTTTTCGCTCTCCTCCCAGCTAATCAACCTGAACGAATTTATGACCGCCCCGGCAAAAAATACAGACAGTATTTCCCCTACGAATACCACTGCTTCTCCTACCGCGGCCAATGCTTCCGGATCGAATACCGCATCTTCAGGCAGTGCGCTGGAAATTCCACGAAACTTAAATTTACAGCTCAACACAAACATTCAGAGCATTTTATTTGATAAGCTGACCATTAAAGATGTCACAGGAAGCGTCACTCTTGCAGATGCTGTTGCTACCCTCAAAAATCTGAAAATGAATATGCTGAATGGATCGATGGTGATGAACGGCAAATATAACGCCACGAAACCTCAGTCGCCTACGGTCAATTTTGATCTGAACGTTAAAAACTTCGATATAAAATCGGCCTTCAATTCGTTTTCATTTATCCGTCAAAGTCTTCCTATTGCGATGAATTGCCAGGGCTTGATATCATCGGATATGAAATTCGCTGCAACTCTGGACCAAAATATGGAACTGATTATGAATTCAGTGAACGGAAACGGTTTCCTCGAATCGAAAGAAATATTGATCAATGACAATCCGGCTATGACACAATTGGCCGGAGTTTTGAAAAACGACGAACTCAGCCGATTGAGTATCAGTTACCTGAAAATTAATTTCAAATTGGAAAACGGTAATATCATTATCGAACCTTTCAAGACAACGATGGCAGGCAATCCGGTTACCATTTACGGGCAGCAATCTGTGGAAGGACAGTTAAATTACACCTTCTCTGCCAATATCGATCGGAAATATTTCGGCAAAGAGATCAATAATTTATTACAAGCGATTCCCGGCTCCAATAATATCCAGAACTTAGATGTCGATCTTAAGCTGGAAGGTACATTGGACAAGCCGGTTGTCAAACCCGATCTTACAAAAGCCGTCAATGCTTTGAAAAAAGAAGCTGAAAAAGAATTGAAAAATAAAGCGAAAGGCGAAATCATAAAAGGATTGGAAAAACTTTTTAAATAAGCCTGTTCTGGATTTCTTATTGGCATAAGAGAATAAATCATGTTTTGCCATTGCACTCTCTGCGGTTATCGGGGGGAGAACAATGGCAAAATATTTTTTCCCCTCCCCCTACCGAAACATAAAGTCCGGCTGTTCCTTCTACCTACTTATTATTCCACCTTACTGCAAAGTAATTTAAGTTCAGCTATACGAAAAGCATCTTCGGTTTGCTTTTACCGTCGCAGCAAAGCAAAAGATAAAAGCTCAAGTAACGATCGTCAAAAACAGTCAAAACCGATAAGATATAATGAAGCATCGTCACCTTATCTGTTTTGAAGTTTCCGGAAATTCTTTCCACATTAAGCCTGTGGCATAAAAAATGGCTGTCCTATAAAGAACAGCCATTTTAATTATGGAGGAGTGATTTATTTATTTTACGAAAGCATGACGATAACCGTCCACTTTATTCCAGCCACCACGGGTGAAATCAGGAATAGCGACCGGAGCACTGTTGTTTTCGATAGAAAGAGCTGTCAGCTCGCCCAAACAGCACCATTCAGCCAAGTCATAAACGTCCATATCCAAAGGCAAACCGTTACGCAGGCAATATACAAGACGAGAGTCCATGATGAAGTCCATACCACCGTGTCCACCTACTTTTTTTGCTTTTTCTTCCAACTCTTTGTGGATCGGATGTTTGTATTTTGCCATCAAAGCTTCTCTCACATCTTTAGAAACGAAGCTATGAGAAGAAAGGTCTTCATGGTTAGGAGTAACGTCCGATGAAACCTGAGAAGCCTGCAAAGCATAGCCCTGAGTCGGATACTTGTTAGCAAATCCTTTGGTTCCGGTCAATTGATACATACGGCTATAAGGACGCGGTGAAGTTACATTGTGTTGAATCTGAATCGTTTTACCTTTTTCGGTGCGAATCATTGTCATGGTATGTTCACCATTTTTGAAGTCTTTAACTTCTTCTCCTGTTTTTTTCTTGATATAGGCAGGAGCATTAACAGCCTTGGTATCCATAGCCACCAGATAATTCATCTTATCGCCACGGTGAATGTTCAGCAACTGGCAAGCCGGTCCCATTCCGTGGGTAGCATAGATGTCACCACGATGATTACGGTTGTAATCCATACGCCAGTTATTCCAATAGGAACCCCAAAAATCTTCCAGATTATGGATATATGCACCTTCTACATGCAATACCTCTCCGAATACTCCCTGTTGAGCCATATTCAAAGTTGTCAGTTCGAAGAAATCATATACGCAATTTTCAAGCTGCATACAATGTTTACGTGTTTTTTCCGAAGTGTTGATCAACGACCAGATTTCATCCATTGTCATAGCAGCAGGCACTTCAATCGCAACGTGTTTTCCATGTTCCATGGCATAAACACCCATCATGGCATGATGTTTCCAGTCTGTAGCGATATAAACCAAATCGATATCATCCCGTTCGCACAGTTCTTTCCACGCATCTTCGCTGCCTGAATAACCGGCAGCTCTCGGTAATCCTGCCTTTTCTAACATTTTCTGGCATCTTTCCACACTTTCGGGACGAATATCGCAAAGAGCAACGATCTTTACGCCATCGATATGAGTAAAACGGTCAACGGCACCCGGACCACGCATTCCTAATCCGATAAATCCAACGCGTACAGTTTCCAATTTCGGTGCGGTTAAACCGACTACGTCTTGCTGTCCGGCAGGACGGGCAGGAGCTTTCACTTCAATCGGAGCGATTTTCTTTCCAGATTGTTTGTTCTTTTTTGCAGATGCCCCAGTCGTCACCAACATCAAAGCAACAATCAAAATACTTAACGTTTTTAACATAGTAAATTGTTTTTGTTATTTATAAATTTATTCACACGATAAAATACAACCGTTTGCGGGGTTAAAGATATATTATTTTTTTATTCAACCAACAAGCCTATCTAAATTTTTTTATAAAGATTTAAAACTTATGCAATCCCAAGTTTCACTTTATATCAGGCAGTTCCGGCATTTTTCAATTACATAATAATCTATCTAACCACAAATAAAACAATAAATTAGACTGATTTTTTTCACTACTGTTTTTTCATCGGCCCATTTACTGAATCACACATTCGCCACGCAAGCCATTTTCCGACGCCTCATAAGTACAAAGATAATTATAAACTTTATACTTATATATAGAGAAATACAAAATATCATTAAAATCGATTATTCATTATCCATTGTTTATCAATAGATTTTATATATTTGCAATACATCCTAATATTTCAATCCAAACAACTCAGGTTTATTCACGGGTAAGGTATTAATGAAAGCCAGTATGAAAAAGAAATTGATCACCCTATTTACAGTTATTCTGATTATAGGCTTTGCCGTACAGGGAATCTTCGGAATAGTCATTTCGCTTTTATTATGCGGAATCATCGGTTTTGCTATCGGTCTTTATCGAAAAGATAAGTCCATCTGGCAACCGTCTCTTCTCGTGACTATTGCCTGTGTCGGCGCGATCTTCACTTTTATTATCCTGCTGATAAATTCAAATATGTAATCCCTCTTCATAAGCAATTCAGCAAGCCTGCCACAAAATTCAACTTTTAAAACTCAACATATACTTTCTGCCATGTTTAGCTTCCTAATTAAAAACAGGCAGAAACATGCCTCCTGCCTGCCATTACAATAAATACCGGCAAAAAATAAGCCCGGAAACACCGGGCTCATTCTAAATGAATTTCAAATCGTTCGATTTTAGCCAAATAAGCTAATCGTCTTAAAGCTCCTTTCTATAAAACGGTTTCCCATTTTATTTCTTCTGCTTTTTCCGCATATCCGCCTCCCACTCTTTTTCAGTCATAGAAGAAGGCCGGCCAACATTTTCAGATTCTTCCTTCAACTCATCCATATAATCCGACAAATTATCCTTGGCATTTTCATCGTCGTTATCGATGATCTCGTCCATCGCTTTATTATAAGCAGAAGTTTGTTTGGCAAAAATGCCTTTCGACTGGTCGGCTTCTGCCCGTTCGTAGTTCGATGCCCCGACAATATCGTCCGGATTGGTTTCATCATTTTTTAAAGACTGACTTTTTCCTGCCTTTCCGCATCCACACTGTTTTTCGTCAGCCTCTCTTTTTACATTTTCCTTATCGTCCATAGCTTAGTTGTTTTATTGGTTAGTTTGTTGTTATTCTTTATTCAGGGCATAGTGTCGCCTTATAACCCGCATCGGCAAGAATTTTTTCAATTCCGGCAGCATCCCCGGTCTCTTCCAGTTCCACCGTTAAAATCCGTTCCGGATCTTTCAGGTCGATAGACCATTCTACGATTTCTTTGGCTTCGTCTAACTGTGGTTTTACTTTTGCTACACAATTTCCGCATTTCAAGTTGGTCTTAAATTTTAATGTTCTCTTGTTCATATTCTTTCACTTATGTATTTATATTACTTCCAACGGCTTTTATCTGTTAAATGTTACACATCGCCCGTCTCCGTTGTCCTTGCTTTAAATCCTTTTTCTTTTTATTCTCAAACTATTGCTAACCACCGATACGGAACTGGCAGCCATTGCCGCAGCTGCAATCATCGGATTGAGCAGAAAGCCGCAGCAGGGATATAATACCCCCGCAGCCAATGGAATGCCTATCACATTATAAATAAAGGCCCAAAATAAATTCTGCCGGATTGCAGCGACTGTTTGCCGGGATAATTCGAAAGCCTTCGGAATGGCATTCAGATCGGAGGTGATCAGTGTAATCTTAGCCACATCGATGGCAATATCGGAGCCTTTTCCCATGGCAATGCTCACATCGGACTGCGCCAAAGCCTGGGAATCGTTTATCCCGTCCCCCACCATGGCGACTACTTTTCCGGCTTGCTGCAATTCTTTCACAAAATCCGCTTTATCCGAGGGCATCACTTCCGCTTTAAAATGTTTTACCCCTACGGTATCGGCAACCGCCCTTGCTGTAATCGCGTTATCGCCGGTCAGCATATAAACATCAATCCCGGCATTCTGCAAGCGCGCAATTGCCTGTATCGAATTCTCCTTTATCCGGTCGGCGATAGCAATCATCGCAATCATTCGTCCGGAACCAGCAAAATAAACAACCGTTTTTCCGGTAACCTGTAAAGCATCGGCCCGCTCCGATTCTTCGTCGCTTAGCGGGATTCCGTTACCCTCCAGCAACCGGCGATTCCCCACCAGATACACATTCCCTTCTATCTCGCCTTTTACGCCCTGCCCCGTAATGCTTTCAAAAGTGCCCGACAACGAAGATATCACTCCGAGACCCGCCAAATGCTGCACGACGGCATCGGCAAGCGGATGTTCCGACCGGCTTTCGATATGCAGCAACACAGGCATAAATTCCGTTATTTCTATTTCAGGATTCCAAAATATATCGGTCACTTCCGGTTTCCCTTCCGTTATCGTTCCGGTCTTATCCAAAACAATCGCCGTCACTTTGTGCAATCGCTCAAGGCTCTCCGCATCTTTAATCAAAATATTGTTTTCAGCTCCTTTACCGATTCCCACCATCACCGCCGTCGGGGTTGCCAATCCCAAAGCGCAGGGGCAGGCAATCACCAGCACCGTTACGGAAGTCAATAAAGCATGGGTAAAAGCCAACTCTCCACCCGCAAGCATCCAGCCTATAAAAGTGATAACAGCTATTCCTATCACCACCGGAACGAATATTCCTGCAATCTTATCCACCAATCGTTGTACCGGAGCCTTACTTCCCTGGGCTTGCTGTACCATTTTAATGATCTGTGCCAGCACGGTCTCGCTTCCGACTTTCTCCGCCATAAAGCGAAAGCTTCCTTTTTGATTGATCGTACCCGCATACACATGCGTGCCTGAAATTTTCTCGACAGGAACAGGTTCCCCCGTTATCATACTTTCATCCACAAAAGATACCCCTTCCTGCACCGTTCCGTCCACCGGAATTTTATCCCCCGGTTTCACCACCAGCACATCCCCTTCCTGTACGGCCTTGATCGGAATTTCCTGTTCTGTCCCGTCGTCCCATACCCGGATCACGGTCTTGGGCTGCAAGCCGATCAGTTTACGTATGGCTGTGGAAGTATTCGCTTTCGCCCGGCTTTCCAATAACCTGCCCAATAAAATCAATGCAACGATAACAGCTACCGCTTCATAATAAACATGAGCCTCCAGCCCTTTATTCGTCCAAAACTCCGGATACAGCGTATTGAAAAGACTAAACAAAAAAGCGATTCCGGTACTCACAGCGACCAACGTGTCCATATTCGCTCTTCCATGCTTTAATTGCCGCCAGGCATTCTTAAAAAAGTCCCGTCCGAAAACAGTAAGCACGGGAACGGTAAATACCAGCATGATCCAGTCGCCATAAGGCATGTGCATAAAGAACATTCCGATAATAAATACAGGCAAAGCCAATAAGATCGCTCCTATGGTTTTCCGTTTCAATTTCAGATATTCTTCCTGCTGTAACTTTTCTGCCTGATTTTCTTCTTCCTCCTCTATGATCAGATCGTATCCGGCAGACTGCACCGCTTTTTGCAAGTCGGCAGGAATAACTTTATTTTCATCATAAACGACCATTACAGTCGAAGAGGCGAAATTTACTTTTGCCTCTTTCACCCCTTCCCGTGCCGCCAGCGTACTTTCGACGGATAGCGCGCAACCGGCACAACTCATACCGATCACATAAAATATGTCTTTCTTTTCTGAATCTTTTATCATAACTTATATAAATACGTTCATCTTTACGTCTATCGAAAAGATTTGTTCTTTACAAAGTTAATCAAAATACCCTTGCTTTGATCTCCCCATTAATGGGCAATTTCAGTTACGATACTACCATCTTATTCTCTTTCAACAGCTTCAAAAATATAACTTAACATTATTTTAATGTCCTTCTCTCCGGTCATGAATAGAAAGCCGCTACCGGGTTAAAATTTATTTTTCCCGATAGCGAAAGGAATCACAATATAAACAAAAGCGGATTTTTCCATACGATTCATGTCGGCGGCAAGCAGGTAAGCCCCCTTTTTCTCAGGTTTCGTAAAACTTTTTCTCATTCTGATCTCTCTATAACCGAACAGGGCATACGGCCCAACGACCGTATGCCCTGATCTACATTCAAATATGTTATATGTACAGGATCGGTAACAGCAAAAAGATAACCGTCACATCCGTATAATAAAATACGCCGTATGCCTTTATTGCATATCCAGACAAATTACCGCACTGTCGAATCTTTTCTTGCAGGAAAATTTCAATCCCTGTTTCATCAATTCTTCTCCCGACATTATTTTCCCATTTTCCCGGCAAGCGGCTTTTTCCGGGGAATCGATATTCACTTCCTCGATCCTGTATTGTTTTCCGGCATCCAATCCTTCCGGGCGTACCACGCAATCGTCCCCGGCATCCTTCACCTGATAAACGAACAATACGGCTTTAGCCTTCTTCTCCGGTTCCACATACATCAGGGAAGCACGGGAAGTTTCATAAGGCGACATCAAACGGTAGAGATCGCCGAATTGCACCGTATTCCGTAATCTTGTTTTATACAGTTCGACCGAGCGTTTGGTGATTTTCTTTTCCTCCCCGTTCATTTTAGTCGGATCGGCGTCCATTCCCAGGCAACCGCTCATAGCTACGTCAAAAGCAAACTTAAACGGCTGGCGTCCCATATGTGTGACATGCGCCCCTACCGCTTTCGAGGGAAATATATGGGAATATCCCCATTGAATATATACCCGGCTTAAAGGGGTGGTATTATCGCTTGCCCAAAACTCGTGGAAATACCGCATAGCCCCGTAATCCGAACGTGCTCCTCCGGCAGAACAAAGCATCATCTGCAAATCCGGATGCAAGCGCGCCGCTTCACTAAAAACATGATACAGGCCTTTCGTGTATTCTATCCAAAGGTGTTGCTGGTTATTTCCTAAATAATGGGAATACGGATTATGAAAGGGGCTGTTACAATCCCATTTCACAAAGGATATTCCGGGATTATCCCGCAATATTTTATCAAAAGCTTCTATGCAAAATTTCTGTACTTCCGGATTTGCCAGGTCGAGCACATATTGTCCGCGCTGCAAATGTTTCTCCCGGTTCGGTTCACACAATAGCCATTCCGGGTGTTCTTTTACTAAACGGGCATCCGGATTCGCCATTTCCATCTCCACCCAAAGCCCGAAGTCGATCCCCGCCTTTCCGGATTCCGTTATCAACACTTTCAATCCATCGGGATGCATCAGCGGGGTCGGTTCCCATTCCCCCAGCACTCTGGCTTTATCAGGCAATCCGAACCACCCGTCGTCCAGCAGGAACAACTCGAAGCCCAGATCGTGGGCCGGTTTAAAGAAAGGCACTATTTTAGAATCCGCAGTATTCATTCCCGTAGCTTCCCAGTTATTAAAAATAGTCCGCAAAGGAGTTTTACCGTCCCTGATCCCGTACTCGATAGCCCAGTGATGCAGATTCCGGCTTGCCTGTCCCTTTCCGTTGGCACTGTAAGTATAGATCAGGCGAGGGGTAACGAAACGCTTTCCGGCTTCCAGCGTATAATCCGACGCCCAGGAATTCATTCCGGCAAATGCCGTCAGGCGTCCCTGTCCGTCCACTTCGAATTTCAATTTATAATTTCCCGACCATGCCAGCGAAGCGGCAACAACACGTCCCGTATTTTCCGAAGGCTTTCCGTCGAGCGAAATCATAAAATGCTGCTGCCGCCCGTTGGAACTGGTAATTCCCCATTTATTCTCGAGCACTTTAGATCCTTTTTCCAGCTTGATCTCATCCACCCGAAATTCGTTGGCCCATTCCCCGGTAAACTGTGTCAGCCAATATTCCCCGGAATGAAATGCCAGAGCTGCCGATGCAAAATTCTTCAGAATCACCGGCTTGCTTTCCTGATGATAGATTTCCGACCATTGCTGAATGACGTCGGTTTTCCCGAAACTTTGATAGCACAGGTCTGTATAAAACTCATAATTCGGATCTTTCAACGTCACTCTGGTCAGCCAGACTCCCGGAGAAACCTCTTCCGTCTTCACCCCCTGAAACTTCAACACCGTGCTCATGTGCCCGTCGGCATGCAACACATGCAAAGCCGGTTCCCCCCAATACGTATATTCACTATTACTATTGATCGTCGGGTATGCCTGATCTTTCGGAGTTCCTCTGCCGAATATCTTTTCCAGTCCTCCGCGTTCTCCGAAATACTGCTGGAAGAAATTTCCTTTTTTATCCACCCGGAACACTAAATCGAGTCCCTCTGTCGATACCGTCACGAGTTCGCAATCGGGAATCGCCAGGGGTTTCCCTTCGTTCATCGTAATTTCGGCCTCAGCCCAGTCGGCATGATCGAAATTCTTTCCGTCGGCAGTCGGTAAAGCCTCCAGCATCAGCCGGTCTATCCCCTTCAGTTTGACATCCACTTTTTTCGGACGGTCGCCACATTTCATAACTCCGGAATTGAACAACTCCTTCCCATCTCCTACCACCCTGAATACCACCGTTCCGGGGCCTCCGGCAGCATCGTCCACTCCCACCAGAGCCGTAAAACGGTTTCCTTTTCCATCCAGTTTTATCAACATTTTACTCTCGGCATGCGTACCTACCCCTTTGTATTGTTTTCCTTGCAATGTAATCGGCTTGCCGGAACTCGCCACATTCGCCCTGACATTGCCGAAGCCGGCAGACATCATGCGTAAATTCAAGGAAGACACCGGAAACGTCCCCTGTCCCGTAGCACCCAATGCAAAACAGGCCGTACACAAAACACAAAATAATAATTTCATCCTATTCATATTTCATTCAATTTATATTCTAATATCGTGCTTAAGCAGCTTCCGGCCTCATTCCCTCACGAGATGGATAACTTCGCCCGCTTCTGTCGGAATTTCCAATATATTCCCTTCATTCTTAAACTCTTTACTATTCCCCGAAACCTTGAACGATTCCCGGATAAACGGAGAATACATTTTCAATATTCCGCCTTTTTCCGAGCGGATGGTCACTTCCTGCATTCTACCGCCCTTCATCCCGGCAGATATCAAAAACGCCCCATACGTTCTGAGCTGCCGGAAAGAAACATCTTTCCAGTCCTTTGGAATCGCGGGAAACAAACGGATCACTCCGGAGTGGCTTTGAATCAGCATTTCCTGTATCCCGGCAGCAAAAGCGAAATTCCCCTCCAAAGTAAAAGGGCGGTAAGTGAAACGGGATTTTCCGCTTTTCGACTGGTCTCCGTTAGCATGAAAAGTATTCTTCAAACAAAAACACTCCGCAAATATCCTCAAAGCCTCGGCGGCCCCTTCACCGTCGAATGCCCTCGCCTTCATATTTCCCAGCCAGCTATACGAATACCCCGTCCAGTAGTCAGGCCCGTATTTGTCAAAATTACCTATTGTAGCCCTGATAATCTGCCTGTCCCGTTCCCCTTTACTCCAATCGATCAAACCCAAAGGATGAATAGCCATTGCATTCGAAAAGTGGCGGTGCGATCCCCGGTAGGGAGCTCCCGGCGCAAACATCATCGCCCCGTTTCTCTCGAGGCTGTAATCGGGAAATTCTCCCGCCAGTTCCGCCCAATGAGCGGCCTCCTCTTTTTGCCCGGCTTCGCCGGCCAATTCCGAAGCCGCAGTAAAAGCAAATTTTACCAAAGCCAAATCGTAATTCGTCATTTCCGTGAACCAGGCTTCCCGGCTGTTATCCCTGATCTCAGGACTGGAACTCAAAGGCAGCCGCCTTTTACCGTCCTGTCCCTTCTCTGTGAATTGCTCTAAAAAGACAGCCACCTCTTTCAAATAAGGATAAGCCCGGTCAAGCAAAAAATCCCGGTCACGGGAATATTGCCAATGCAAATAAAAATGTTGTGCCAGCCAGGCGGAAACCGTCGGCGACATTGCATATTGGATCCAGCCGCCCATAGGCTCTCCGGTCAAAGTCGCCACTCCCGGCACATTCAGCCCGTCCACTTCAAAATATCGGCGGGTATAACGCTTATTAGTTTCTTTCTGCGCCCAAAGTGTATTCAGATACCCCTCTCCCTCTTTCAGGTAATTACCCGTATAGGCAGGCCAATAGCTTAACTGTGTATTCAGGTCATGGTGATAATCCCCTTTCCAGGGAGGCAAGTTTCCATTATCTGCAGTCCACACCGCCTGCAAAGAAATCGGGTATGAGTTTTCCCTCGCCACAGAGCCGAATTTATAAAGTTCGTTATAATATTGTTTTTCCAATACGGTATCGGGTAAAGAGATTCCCGATTGTTTCCAGAAATAATTCCAAAAACCCAGATGAGATACATATTCCTGACCGATTCCCTGCTGTAAAGCATTGTCCGCCAGAATTTCTGCATTTTCTCCGGACAAAGACGAAGCAACACTCCACACCCCCGTAAGGACATCTCCGCTATATTCCCATTTTACAGCCACTTCATAAAAGAAATCGCCCCAACCTTTCTGGTGATAAACCAAACTGTTCTTTCCCTGCTTCACTTCTCCCTGCTTATATCCCAAACGGCGGAGATCCAATCCGGACACCGGGCCTGAATCCTCCCCTGCCTCACCTTCCGCATAAACCGGAGGAACAAGCCGGGGAATAAACCCTTCTTTCACGTTTTCAAATCGAAACCACCCCACAGGCTTTGTGGCATGTACAAAACTTTGCATCCGCACGCCGTCTTTCCAATCCACCTCACATAAGGCATCATTTAAATAAAGATGTACCCGCTCCACCTGTCCCAGCCCGGCCAGATCAAACTCTATCCCTGCCCCCGGAATCTTGGAAGGCGCAGGCAATCTGTCGTAAGGTGCATCAAACTTTCGCTGCACCTTTGCATAATCGCCTTTTATCCGTTGTTCATATACCCATTTAAAACGGTTATTCTCGCCGGAAAGACTGTCGTTCGGCCGCAAATCCCATAGATCGATCCGGTCTAACGACATCCTCAACGCCGAATCTTTTTGCCACACCAATGCCCCGATCACCCCGTTCCCTAACGGGATGCCTTCATCCCAGGTTTTAGCCAATTCTTTAAATTGCAAATCATGAGCCGAACTTCGAGTTTTCAAACGGTCCGAACAGGCCATACACAAAACAGCCAGTAATAGAGCCAAAGCACTTTTCTTCATTTTTAAATAAAATATTTACAAACGCCATTATTATTTTTCAAAGAAAAGTAAAAAAATTCAACTTTTTGAATTTTATAATGAGATTTTTACCCCGCCAAAGTTACTTTCATCCAGCTCCAAAGTAACATTTATAAAAAAGGTATTATCTCACTCACCGGAACCTGAATTCCCATAAAATGAAATAATACCTTTTCGAAAAGATTTCGGGGATTTCCGTTTCCCGAATCCTTTCTTTCAATTATTTTCAACCTGCTTCATCGACAGGCCGATCCGTTTACGCTCTTTATCCACTTGTACCACCTTTACCGAAACATGCTGATGAAGCGATACCACATCGGCAGGATTCGCCACATAACGGTTGGCCAGCTCCGAAATATGCACTAATCCGTCCTGTTTCACCCCCACATCCACAAAAACGCCGAAATTAGTGATATTCGTCACGATTCCCGGCAACGTCATACCCACTTCCAGATCATCGATCTTTGTCACGCCTTCTGCAAAACTGAACACTTTTGCCATTGTCCGGGGATCGCGTCCCGGCTTTTTTAATTCTTCCACAATATCCTGCAAAGTCGGCAGCCCTGTTTTCTCATCCGCATAACGTGATAAATCGATCTGGCTACAAAGGGGTTCGTTCCCGATCAGATTACGAACTTCCACCCCCAAATCTTTCGCCATTTTCTGAACAATATAATACGATTCCGGATGCACCGACGAATTATCCAATGGATTCTCCGCTTGCTCTATCCTTAAAAATCCGGCACTCTGCTCAAATGCCTTACTTCCCATCCGTTTTACTTTTTTCAATTCCTCCCTGCTTTTCAAAGCCCCGTTTTCCCGGATATATTCCTCTATGTTCTCTGCCAAAGCAGGGCCTAACCCGGATATATGCATCAATAAATATTTTCCGGCAGTATTCACATTCACACCCACTTTATTTACACACGATTCCACTACCCGGTCTAAAGCTCCTTTCAATTTTCCCTGATCCACATCGTGCTGGTATTGTCCCACACCGATAGACTTCGGATCTATCTTCACCAATTCCGCTAACGGATCCATCAAACGCCTGCCGATCGAAACCGCCCCTCTCACCGTAATATCGTATTCCGGAAATTCTTCTCTGGCAATTTTCGACGCCGAATATATGGAAGCTCCATTTTCACTTACCACAAAAACCTGTACTTTCCGGTCGAAGTGTAAATTCTGAATAAAACTTTCCGTTTCCCGTCCGGCCGTACCGTTTCCGATCGCAATCGCCTGAATATTGTAAGTGGCTACCATATTCACCACCTTTGCCGCCGCCTGTTGTTTCTGGCTTTGTGGCGGATGCGGATAAATGTTTTCATTGTGTATCAACTGGCCGGTTTCATCCAGACACACCACCTTACACCCCGTCCTAAACCCCGGATCGATCCCCAAAACCCGCTTATTTCCCAAAGGGGGAGCCAATAGCAATTGCCGCAAATTCTCCGCAAACACTCTTATGGCTTCATCATCTGCTTTCTCTTTTGAAAGCCCCATATATTCCGATTCGATGGAAGGAAACAGCAATCGTTTATAACTGTCCTTTACCGCCGATCTCACTTGCCCGGCCGCCTCATTGTCGGCTTTTACAAATATCCTTTCCAACCCTTCCAGCACCACCTCGTTATCCACCTCCAACGCCACTTTCAGAACACCTTCCGCCTCGCCCCGGCGTATAGCCAGCATTCTGTGTGAAGGACAGCGTCTTAAAAGTTCCCGGTATTCAAAATAGTCGGCATATTTCTCCCCCTCTTTTTCTTTCCCTTTCACCACTTTGGAACAAATATAGGCCTCACGTTCCACCTGCCGCCGGGTACGGTTTCTCGCCGCCTCGCTTTCACTCACCCACTCCGCAATAATATCTCTCGCCCCCTCCAAAGCCGCCGCTTCATCCTGCACCTCTCCTTTCACAAAACGTTGCGCCCTCGTCACGACATCTCCATTCTCCTGCTTCATCAATATAGCAGCCAAAGGCTCTAAACCCTTTGCTCTTGCTTTGGAAGCTCTTGTCTGTTTTTTCGGTTTATAAGGCAAATAAATATCCTCCAATGTCCGAATGTCCCGGCATTCCTTGATTTGCTTTTCCAGTGCGGAGGTCAATTTTTCCTGCTGGCCGATACTTTCCAACACCGAAGCTTTTCGCTTTTCCAACTCCTGATACTGTTCATATAAAGTCTTTATTTCTCCGATCCGCACCTCATCCATACTCCCCGTCCGTTCTTTCCGGTAACGGGCGATAAACGGAATCGTCGCTCCTTCATTCAACAGCTCTATTAAATTCCGGACATATTGGGCCTCCGTATCGGTTTTCTCGACCATAAAAGCCACGGGATCTATATAATATTCCATACACAATAGTTTAATTCAATTTTTTCACAAGTTCTTTTCCAGTCCTCAAAAATAGTCATTTCTACAAGTTTCAGCGAATTCTGCTAAAAGATAAATTCAATTTTACTTAGTTCATTCCAAACCTGAACAATCATTCAACACACTGAATATTTCCTAAATAGATGAATATTACATTCAACTTCAAATATCACCCTTTTACAATAAGGATACAAAATCCGGGATGCCTGTCTTCATTTTTTTAGTCCGCCTATCCGGTAAATATTCTTTCTCCACAGGTATTGGCAATATCTTCTCCCATTGTTCCGAATATCCCTGAAACCTAATTCAGGCAACCCTCACAAACTCTTCCATACAAGGAAAAACGACCTGATATAAAACCCCGTGGATATATACACAATTGCTTACATTTGTACAAAAACAGGAAAAGAAAAGGTAGGAAAATTTGCTAGGTTTTTGCTAGGTTTTTGCTAGGTTTTTTATCAAATTCCTCTGAATTTCTACGGATTTCAACACAAAAGCATTAGTTTCCAGACATAAAAAAAGAGTTATAAATCCATTTTCAAGATTTACAACCCTTTGATTTTCATGCGGAAAGACGGGGATTCGAACCCCGGAATCCCTTTAGAGGATTACACGCTTTCCAGGCGTGCCAGTTCAACCACTCCTGCACCTTTCCAGTACAGCGGTGCAAAGATAGAATAAAAAGTGGTAAAGTAAAAAGTAAAAGGTAAAAAAATCGTACCTTTGTCCCAGATAAAATAAAGCGATTATGGAAGATTTCCAACATATAGGTTATAGCAAGGAAGTTATCGAATTTGTTGCCGTGGCCAAAGAATTCTGCGATTTTGTAGAGACTGCCCCCCAAATGCAACGAAAAGACTTCCTTTCGCGCCTGCAAAAATTCATACCCTTAATCTATTTGAAAGGCTCTTTACTGCCATCCAACGAAAGTACGGAAAACGGCCTGACCGAAGATGTGGTGACCGAAGAAGATTACAATTATCTTTTCGGAGAACTACACCGCTTATTGGGCGAACACGACGAATATTTGGAAGTGTTCGACGAAGGAATGCAATATAGCGAAGCGCCGGTCGTACATTCTATTTCTGAAAAGATCTGCGATATTTATCAGGATTTGAAAAATTTCACCGCCTCTTTTCGATGTGGCATTCCGGAAATTATCGGAGAAGCTCTATGGGAACTCAATAACAATTTTGAGTTATACTGGGGTAAGGCCTGTGCCGGAGTATTACGGGCAATACATCATGCCGTGTATGCAGTGGAAGAAGATTCAGAACAAGATTAAGGAAAGCTTTGTAAATTGAGTTGGCATGTTAGCGGAGTATAAAAAGACAATAGATAAAGAAGAAATAAAACTTTACCCTCCATTCATTTTTTCCGGAGAAGTGAGCGTGATAAACGATCCACAGCAAGTGAGCCAGGCGGTCAATGACCTGTCGAGACATCGCGCCCTTGGATTCGACACAGAGACCAAACCCTCTTTCCGAAAAGGAGAAGTGAATCAGGTCAGCTTATTGCAACTGGCCACAGAAGAACGCGTGTATTTATTCCGGCTAAAGCTATGCGGCTTCCAGCCTTCCTTACGTAACTTACTGGCCGATCCGAATATTACCAAAATCGGTGTAGGAATCCGCGACGATCTTCGTTTCCTGCGTCGTCTGGGCGATTTTACGCCGGCCTCATTCATCGACCTGCAAAATTATGTATCGGAGTTCGGTATCGAAGAAAAGTCTTTTTCTAAACTAATGGCAATCATTTTCAATGTGAAAATCTCCAAACGGCAACGAACTTCTAACTGGGAAGCCCCTCAATTTTCAGAAGGGCAGGTACGCTATGCCGCAACCGACGCCTGGGGCGCATTAAAAATGTATCAACGCCTTTCTGAAGTGGCGGGTAACATCGGGTGACGAGGCACGGTGAAGTAAAAGGTCGTGCC
The DNA here is from genome assembly GCA_900544025.1 of uncultured Odoribacter sp. Taxonomy (GTDB): domain Bacteria; phylum Bacteroidota; class Bacteroidia; order Bacteroidales; family Marinifilaceae; genus Odoribacter. The sequence continues at coordinate 2,256 of UQTM01000034.1, read as the reverse complement.
TTTATTTTCCTGAGAGGAAAACCACAATTTTCCCTTATTCATCTTTACAAAATCCCGGCAAAGGATCAATCCTAACCCGCTTCCTTTCTCATTATGAGTGCCGTAAGTGCTAATGTATTCATTCCCTTTCAAAAGCTTAGACTGAAGCTCCTTTTTTATTCCCTGTCCGTTATCTTTCACAGACACCATCACCATATCCGGCATTTCACTCAAACCGACATCGATCTGTCCGCCAGGGAACGAGAATTTAATTGCATTGGAAAGTAAATTCCTCAAAACCGTACGAATCATATCTTCATCGGCATAAACCGTTACATTTGCCTTTGAATGATTGTTCACACTTATCCCTTTCGAATCGGCAATCGCTGTAAAAAGGGCAAGCACATGATAGATTGCTTTGGATAAATCGAAAGTGGTGGGATATATCCGGGTTTTTCCATTCTGATTTCGGCTCCAGCGCAATAAATTTTCTAAAAGATTATAGGCTTCCTCCGTGGTTTCGTGGATCATATCGAACGACTTAAGAATGTGAGGGTCGGTCATTTGATTTCTTTCGTTTTCCAGGCTCGCAGCAATCATCTTGATGGTTCCTATCGGAGCACGAAGATCGTGGGCGATCACAGAATAAAGCTTATCCCTCGACTCCATCGTCTTTTGCAATTTTTGATTCTGTAAGCAGATCGTTTTCTTAGCTTCCATCAAAGAAAGCTGGTGCTGAATACGGATCACCAGCTCTTTAGGGCGAAACGGTTTCGAGATAAAATCGACATTATCATAAAACAGGCAGTCGGGAATATAAGTTTGTTCCGTGATCGCCGCAATGAACAGCATGGAAATCCCCCGGGTGTCCTTATGCCGCTTCATCCGGCGAATGATTGCATATTCTTCCTGCTCTTCCGAAGGCTTAACATTAAGAATCAGTAAATCGGGTTGTTTTAATTTAGCGGCATGAACAATCTCATCGAAATCACGGGCGGTAGTCACCTGAAATGCAGCTTCCCGGAGTGTTTCCAATATTTCTCCAGGCTCTTCAAACGACGAAGTAACGACTAATAAAGTATATTGATTGTTATGGATCAGCATTTCTTTTACTTTACAGCCACTACCCGACAAATTCTATTCAACGCATAAATCCGTTCATCGATTTTTTCCGTATGAGATTCCGTTTCGTTTATTTCCTTTCCCTTTAAATGATCTTTCAATTGCTGCCACATCGGTTGTAACTCTTCGTTCAGGCTATACAACTGTGCCCTCAAAGCCAATGTTTTCTGCTCATTCTTTTTCAGCAATACCAAATGATGATATAGCTTATCGATCAATCTTTTTTTATGTAGGCTCGTTCCCACGACAGATGTCACGGATTCCAGCATCCTGACTTCTTCCTCTGTCCAATCGTGTAGTTGCATACATTGTATAAAAGCGATAAATGCAAACTGTGTCCCCGATTCGATCAACGGAAATAAAATCATTTTCTTGCCATTTTGGTAACCCAGCTGCGCTTTCATCTCAGGATTGCATGCTTCGTCAGCTTCGTCGATCGTAATATAATCATACCGATATAACTGCTCCACTAACTTTCTATCGCTCAGTAATTCTTTCGACTTCACGGTATAATCGACAAAAGTCAATCCTTTACTATGCCATTCATATAAAATCGCAAGAGACATATCATTTCGAACCTCTACTACATGTACACGGTCATAATGGAGATATTCTCCAATCATTTCCAATGCAGTATTCATATTTTCATCATAATTAAAATGCGCAGCCAACCGGTTATTCAGGCGCGCCAAAAAATCCACATTTCCAGTCCGGTTCTGGATTTGGCACATCATTTCTTTCTCCATATCAACATTGTTAATTTACAGTAGTTTTTTATAAATTAAACACTGTTATATATACAGAAATAACAGTCAATAAGTTGCACTGAACTTTAATTTTAACTTTTTTTCTTCCATATTTCCTCATTTTTCACCACCTTTTCTCTGTTTTATATTGACAATAAGAATATTAAAAAAAAGCCCTATTTTTATTGAATAAAAAACAAGAGAAATATTTGGTTGCAATATTAATTTTTGTACTTTTGTGCCCGGGTAAGTCCTATGCGACCAGCTCCTGCTGAACCCCCCCAGGGTCGGAAGGCAGCAAGGGTAAGTGGTTGTAGCGGTGCGACATAGTAAGCTTACCCATTTCTTTGAAATAATGCCTCTTTAGCTCAGTTGGCCAGAGCACGTGATTTGTAATCTCGGGGTCGTT
>UQTM01000033.1 GCA_900544025.1 uncultured Odoribacter sp. | reverse complement strand
CGGGAATATAAGCCTTGCCTTTGGCTGTCTTCAATTTTCCGTTCAGCGTCCCTTTATAGCCCCGGTTGATTACCCGGATCTTTCCATCGGCTTTTAAAGAATATTCAGCCGTCGGCCCTACCAGGCCGCGCTCGAAACGATGATCCATTCGGGCGATTTCATACCATATCCCCATATAGCGGTTCAGATCCACCTCTTTTACTGTTCGCGTATCTATCTCTGCTCCTGTCATAAACCATGATAATAATAAGATAACACTCCAACCCTCCATATTCTTCCTGTTTTTCTTACTTCTACGGAAAAACAGGAAGGATAGATACTGATCTTATTATTTTTTATACGAAAAGAATACTGATCCCCACCACAAAATAAACCAGCGCCTCTACAAGATTCATTACGAAAGAAAAGCGAGGCTTCGACATGAGCCGCCGGGCCAACCGTTCTGCCAGGAAAGCGACGGTAGAAAACACCAAAAAAGCCTGCACCATAAAAATACCTCCTAAAATCAACATCTGAGGGATGGGATTGGCAATTCCCGGCTCGATAAACTGAGGGAAGAAAGCAAGAAAAAAAAGGATCACTTTGGGATTCAACACATTCATTAAAATTCCTTTCCGGTATAATTTCCCCCCGGTTCCGGCAGCCAATTCGAGCTGAATTTGCCGTTTCCTGCCGATAAAGGCTTTCACACTTAAATAGATCAGGTAAGAAGCCCCGGCAAATTTAAGTACCGTAAAAGCAACCGGAGAATTCAGCAATAACAGCGATACTCCCAGGCTCACGGCAGCGACATGGGCTACCAGTCCGGTACAAAGCCCCGCAGCAAAAACGATCCCGGCACGGCATCCCCTGGTGATACTCTGGGTGATGACAAAAAGAATGTCCGGCCCGGGCATAAGCGTCAAAAGCACTGCCGTACTGATAAATCCCCAAATATTCATTTTTCCTTTTCCTTTAAAATTCAGGTTACAAAATTAAGTCTAATCACGAAAAAAACTATTTTTGTAAAATATTAAAATTCAATGACCATGATAGCCATTATTGTATTAGCCGTTCTCCTGCTCTATTTTGTTGCAGTTTACAACAATTTAGTCCGGAAAAACAATCAAGTATCCAATGCATTCGGTACGATCGATGCCATGCTGAAAAAGAGATTCGATTTGCTCCCTAATCTGGTGGCGACCGTTCAGCAATATGCACAGCACGAATCCGCCACGCTCAGCAAGCTGACAGAGCTGCGCACCAAGTCTTACAACACCATGACGACAGAGGAGAAAGCGGCTTTCGATCAGGCTTTTTCACAAGCCCGCCGGAATTTTTTCATGGTTGCTGAAAATTATCCCGACCTGAAAGCCTCGGCAAATTTCCTCCAGCTGCAACGAACATTGAACGAAACCGAAGAACAACTGGCGGCCTCACGGCGTACGTACAACGCCTGTGTTACCGATTATAACAACTCTGTTATGACTTTTCCTTCCAACATCGTCGCCGGTATCGTTAATTTCAAAACGAAAGAAGTATTGACCATACCGGAAGAAGAACGGGCGGTTCCCAACGTAAAAAATTTGTTTAATTCGTAAACCTCCGTCCTGCTAAAAACATGGAACAAGATTTCTGTACGCTGTACGAATCGCTAAAACCGGCACTGGCGCAATTAGAAACCAGGCGTCTGGAATTAAAAGCCCAGGGGACTAAAAACGGAAGCATTGCCGCAGGGATTTGCTGTCTGCTGGGAATTGCCGTAACGCTGTGTACAGGCATGAACTGGGCGTGGTTATTGGTTTCGGCGATCATAGGCGGAATCATATTTTTTTATTGCATTCAAATCAAAAGCGGAGAATTGACAAGCCTTTATAAACAGCATATCATCTCGGCCATTCTCACCCGGCAATGCTCCGGGGCGACTTTCGAACCGGACAAAGGCATAAGTGAAAATACATTTGTCGGCAGCGGATTATTCGCCGTCAGCCCCGACCGTTATCATTCCGAAGACCTCATTTCCGGAAAAATCGGAACGACCTCATTCCTTTGTTCCGAAATACATGCAGAAGAAAAACGGGTAACCACGAACGGAAAGGGACAAACCCGCACAACCTGGGTAGATATATTCAAGGGTTTTTTCTTCATTGCCGATTTTCACAAAGACTTCAAAGGACAAACGACCATATACCGGAACTCCTGGATCAAACTGCGCTTCGGTGAACAACGGGTGAAACTGGAAAACCCGGAATTTGAAAACAGTTTCGATGTTTATTCGGATAACCAGATCGAAGCCCGTTACCTCATCACTCCCGGCATGATGGAACGGCTTTTAGACCTCGACCGGAAATTTCCCGGCAAAATCACCGTCAGTTTCCGTAATTCCAATGTCATTATAGCCATCCCGGACAGCACGGACCACTTTGAAGCAAGTATCTGGCAATCCATGTTAAACGACGGAAACCTTAAACGTGAATTCAACATTCTCTGCCTTCTTTTAGGCATTATCGACGACCTGAGCTTAAACCTTAGAATATGGAGTAAAGAATAACTCCCGCGGAATTTTTACGTTCAAACCACAAAAAACACCTATGATTCTCGATATCATCTTTCTCATTGCAGGACTTATCGTCTTGATCTACGGGGCCAATCTACTGGTGGACGGAGGTGCTGCCCTGGCGCATAAACTGAATATATCCGCCATGGTCATCGGCCTGACCGTCGTGGCATTCGGAACTTCCACCCCCGAATTGGTCGTCAATACCGTATCGTCGATAAAAGGCAGTTCGGCATTGGCACTCGGTAATATATTGGGTAGTAACATTTTCAATATATTGGCAATTCTGGGAATCACAGCCATTTTCGTGCCCCTGAACGTAAAAAGAACAACCACCTGGGTTGAAGTGCCTTTAGCCGTATTCGCCGCCGTATTGATATTATTGATGGCAGACCAAGACCCGCAAGGCATAATCAGCCGGGTAGAAGGTATTTCCCTGCTTTGCTTTTTTGCAATTTTCCTGCTTTATACATTTATGCTGGCAAAACACGGAGGTGCAGGCGACGGAGAAGAAGTCGTGATCAAACCCTATTCCATAGGAAAATCCATTCTATTTATCCTCCTCGGCTTAGTGGGACTAATTATCGGCGGACGACTTTTAGTGGACGGAGCTGTAAACATTGCCCAAAATTTAGGAATTTCCGAGCGGATCATCGGCCTGACGATCGTTTCTATCGGGACATCCCTGCCCGAACTGGCGACCTCCGTCATCGCCGCCCGGAAAGGGAATGCCGATATAGCCATAGGGAATGTGGTCGGCTCCAATATCTTCAACACATTTTTAATCCTGGGAGTCTCGGCTACGATACATCCGGTGGAAGTACCTTCAGGCAGCTGGACAGACCTGATTGTAAATATCCTGTCGGCCGGATTACTCTTCCTTTTCATCTTCACCGGAAAAGGCAGAAAGATAAACCGTTGGGAAGGGGCGATTTTACTGACACTCTATGCCGCCTACCTCGTTATATTATTAACCGGGTACACCTTACTCTAAGCCCGAAACAGGAATATATCCTAAAAAAATATAACCGGAAACAGATTACCGACGAAATCATTAAATTTGTCTCCACATTAACAAAACTAAATTTAAATCCCCATGTTCTTCCAGCCGTTGGCTAGACCGGACAAACGGGAATACACACACTTAAAACTATACACAAATGAAAAAAGGTTACATTGTATTGATCGTGGTCGCTGTGGTGATCCTTAGTATTTTCTTTTGGTTCCGTGGCAGCTACAACGGAATGGTTAGTATGAGCGAAACCGTATCTTCCCAATGGTCGAACGTAGAAAACCAATACCAGCGCCGTTTAGACCTGATCCCGAACCTGGTGAACACCGTAAAAGGATACGCAGCACACGAACAGCAAACACTTGAGGACGTAGTAAACGCCAGAGCGAAAGCAACCCAGACCCAAATTAATTTCGACCAGCTGGACGAAGCCGCAATAAAAAAGATCAACAGTACACAAGGCGAACTGTCGTCGGCTCTTTCCCGTTTGATGGCTATCTCGGAAAGTTATCCCGATCTGAAAGCCAATCAAAATTTTCTGGAATTACAAGCCCAGTTAGAAGGCACGGAAAACCGGATTGCAGTAGAACGCCGCAAATTCAATGAGTCTGTTAAGAACTACAACGCTTACATCCGTCAGTTCCCTAAAAATATGATTGCCGGAATGTTCGGTTTTGTACCGAAACCTTATTTCGAAGCAACTGCCGGAGCCGAGAATGCACCTAAAGTTGAATTTTAAGTCCACCGATACCATTCCGCGTATGTCCTTAATCGCGGAAAAGAACGACAACCAGTAACCATTTTCTAAAACAACTGCAATGTCTTTGGAAAAATATTTTACGCAAGCACAAAAAGAAGCGATGGTAGCCGCAATTCGGCAGGCGGAAAAAGACACTTCGGGAGAAATACGGATACATATTGAAAAACACTGCAAAAAATCCCCTCTCGACCGGGCTGTCGAAGTGTTCGCAGAGCTAAAAATGCACAAAACAGCCCTTCGCAACGGAGTTTTGATCTATCTTGCCCTTGAAGATAAAAAACTATCCATTATCGGAGATGTAGGAATCAATACAAAAGTTCCCGGCGATTTTTGGGACGGAATAAAAAATCACATGGTGGAAAATTTCCGGACAGGCAAAATATGCGAAGGGATCTGTGAAGCCATTCAAGAAGCAGGAAAACAATTAAAGCAGTATTTTCCCTGTCAGGAAAACGATATGAACGAACTACCGGATGATATATCATTCAACGACCAAAAATAAAATCCGAAACATGAAATATACTTTCATCCTCATAGCCTTGCTGTTTAGCCTGAGCGGTTTTGCACAGGACTTTCCGGCTCCCATGTCGCCCAAACGCATGGTGAACGATTTTTCCGGAATGTTTTCCCGGCAAGAACTGAATGCACTGGAGCAAACCCTCCGGAACTTCAACGACACCTCATCCACCCAGATAGCGATCGTTACGGTTCCCTCTTTGCATGGCTATGCCCCGAACGACTATGCTCAAAGGCTTGCAGAACAATGGGGAATCGGACAAAAAGGCAAAGACAACGGTATCCTCTTGCTGGTCAAACCCAAAAGCAGGAATGAAAAAGGGCAAGTCGCCATAGCCGTGGGCTATGGTCTGGAAGGAGTGGTTCCGGATGCCATTGCATCGCGAATCATCCGCAACGAGATTATTCCCGAATTTCAGAATGGGCGGTACTATGCCGGGGTTGCCAAAGCGACCGATGTCCTGATGAAACTGAGCGGTGGCGAATATACCGCCGATCAATACACCCGGAAGGGAGGCGGTTCGGGATGGCTGATCCTGATTCCTTTTGCCGTAATCTTTATCGTTCCTCTGTTTGTACGGCGGCATAAAGGACACACCACGGGAAGCCACGGCAGCGGAGGAGTTCCTCCTTTCTTCATCGGAGGCCTGGGAGGCGGACGCAATTTCGGCTCGTTCAGCGGGGGAGGCGGCTCTTTCGGAGGGTTCGGAGGCGGAAGTTTCGGAGGCGGAGGAGCCAGCGGAAGCTGGTAAAAAACGGGATCATTCCCGAATCCCATAAAAAGAGAATATCAACATTTTCCAAATACATAAATCCTCGAACAGGCTCCTGTTCGAGGATTTGTTTTTTCCCTTTCCATAAATCTGAAGACGCCGCTTCAAAAAGAAAGTTCCGGCTTCATCGGTGAACAGTAACCCGCTCCTTTCCTCCCGATCCGCTCTCTAACGATAAAACTTACTGACCGGATTATCACATAGGTATCTTCTGTTTTTTTATTTTTCTATACCGGCCCCATCGTTTTTTCCAATTATTGAAATAACTTTCAAACTCCAAAATGAGTATAATACACAAACAACCTTAAAATAGAAAAATATGGAAGAAAAGAAACGTCATATCGAAGCCGGCACTCCACAACCCGACTCAAAATATCACATCGAAATAACGCCGGACGGCCCTTATCTGGTATATGGCTCACCTCATTTACAGCAGGAAATCCTTGAAGTGAACGAAGAAAATATTCCCTGGCAGTATGCCAAAGGAGATGAATATTCCACTCAGAATGAACCCACGGCTCTTTGCCGTTGCGGTCATTCTCATAATCATCCCTACTGTGACGGCTCGCACATGACCAGCGATTGGGACCCCTCTCTCACAGCCGACGACCGTCCATTGCTGGAAAATGCCGATTTATATGACGGTCCCACCGTACAACTGGCCGATAACACCGATTATTGCGTTCATGCCCGGATTTGCATGGCAAAAGGAACCGTGTGGCAATTAACGGAAGATTCCGGCGATCCCGAAGCCAGGGACATTGCCATTCACGAAAGTATGTATTGCCCATCCGGACGGTTAAAACTATGGGATAAATACGAAAATAAATTCTTCGAACCTCCGTTAAAACCGGCTCTCGGCCTTATAGAAGACCCGCAAAAACGATGCAGCGGCCCTCTCTGGGTAAAAGGAGGCATTCCGGTAAACGGCCCGGACGGGACACAATATGAACAACGCAACCGCGTCACCCTATGCCGATGCGGAGCCTCTGCCAACAAGCCATTTTGTGACGGCAGCCATCTAAGCACCCGCTTTCAGGATCATTTGCAAAGCTGGCACCGGACAGAAGAAGACCTGACCTAACGAAACGCCTACCGGACAGAGACGCCCCGATAAACCAAATAGCCTGAGTGTAGTTATACTCACTCAGGCTATTTTATCGTATTAACGATTGAAACAAAAGAAATCCGGGGCCGGTTCACCACTTTGCATACGGATGCTTAGACAGCATGGCATTATAATAGCGCTTATCTCCGGTTACTTCCTCTCCCAGCCATCCCGGACGTTCGAAATCCTCTGCCGCAAACCGTAATTCGACCTCTGCCATGATTAATCCCGCGTTTTCCCCTTGAAATTCGTCCACCTCAAAAATATGAGTTCCACACTTTATGAAATAACGGACTTTATCGATTATCCCCGGCTCACACAACTTCATTAATTCCAAAGCCTCGCTTACCGGAATTTCTTTTTCCCACTCATACCGGCTCACGCCTTCTTTATCGGCAATACCTTTTATGGTCAGAAAACCTTTATCACCCAGAGCACGCACCCTTACTGTCCGTTCGGGAACAGACGACAGATATCCCTGCACGATCCGTTCCGAAGCATAAGCCGAAGATTTAAATTCTCCTTGTACCAAAAATTTCCGCTCTATTTCCTGTGCCATATCAATATGCCTATGTCCTATTATACGTTTCCAAAATTAAAACTCCTATTTAGTCGTGCCGATCCAGGTCAATTTATGCCACAAAGCTTCCAGCGGCCCCTGCTTATGGCCTTTCAGCCACCATTTACAAAATTTCACCTGAATCATAAAGAAGCAGCCCCCGGCCAAAGCACTCAAAAGATACCCGCAAGAAGGAGAAATATACAGTCCGAACGGAGAGAACAGTAACGCTCCGAACACCGACTGACTGATGTAGTTTGTCAGGCTCATACGCCCGTACCAACGCAAATCATCGGTCCATTTCCGGAAAGCGATCTTCTGATAAAGGATGACAAAAGAAGCGACCAACACCACCGTAAAGGCAAACTTTTGCCACATATCCAAAACAACCCCCACCGTTTGCTTGATAGTCGCCACCTCACACCGATCGTATAACTCCACTTTCAAAGCATACACGGGACCGAACAAAATAGCCCCCCAAATCAAAGCCGATGTCCAAAATTTATAATTCTTATCGCTCGCCTCGAACAAGTGCCGGCGTCCCAATAAAAAGCCCAGTAAGAATAAACCCGCCGTCTGCAAAAAACGCCCGTTTTCAATGGCCCAAAGCAAACTGGCAGCCTGACCGGTTGTAATATTCGTCCAAAAGGCATTGAACACACTACCGGAATTAACGGCTTCGCCTACCACTCCGTACAAAGCCCCGTTCAACTGTTCCGGTAAAACATAGGAAACATCCGCCAGACTCCGAAAATAATAAAACCATTCTACAGGCTGGCACAACAACACTACCGCTAAAATCAGCACCACTTTATCACTCAGTTTACGCGCCAATATCAGCACAAGTCCCACAACGGTAAACAGCAGCAAAACATCCCCGCCGGGGAAAAACACCGCATTAATCGTTGCAAAACCCGCCAATAACAATAATCGCCATAAGAACCGCCAGGCAAAATCCTTTTGCCGGAGCTGTTGATTGTTAAATTGGATAAAGTAAGTCAATCCGAACAAAAGAGCGAAAATAGCATAGGATTTTCCGGCAAAAAGAGAAAAAATCACCGTAAAAGTACCTGTATTCAAGGCATTTAACCAACCGGGCAAAGTGGCCGGATCGGGATATACGAAATAAAGAAAATGTTCCAGCGAATGGACAAGCAAAATAGCCATCACGGCAAAGCCCCTCAGGGCATCCACCACATCAAGCCTTGACGATTTAAGCGCAGCGGTTGATTCCATTGAATTAATTATTTTTTAAATATATGAAAACTAAATGACGGATCGTTTTTTTGATCTCTTACCCAGAAGCCATTGGCATCAAAAATAGTATAAGCCGGGTATAAAACCAAATTTATCCGCGACTATTCCCCTCCAAAGCATACAACCAATGGGACCGGAAACTTTTAGCCACAAAAAAAGGGAGCTAAAAAGCTCCCTTTTTTCTATTGAAAATTTACTTCTTCTTTGAAGATTTAGGCTTTACAACCTTTTCAGGCTCAGCTTCCGGCTCCTTGACAACCTTCGCTTTTTTTGCTGCGGCAAGGTATTTCACCACCGCATATTTTGCTGCGGCAATCGTCTCCCGGTTCACTTTCTCGATCACACTGCCCCGGGCAATATCCTCGGTTGTCACATAACCTTCCATTAGCAACAACTGAACGATCATATTATTGATGTTCGTCTCCTCGCTGTATCCATCGACGATGTACAAAGAATCCATGTGCTCTGCAAATTCCTGTGCAAATTCCGGATAGTTCGGCAAACTCATCAACTCTTCGAATGTTTCGCTGAAACTATTTAACTCGATATTCAGGTTCGGATTCACCAACAAAGGACTGAATTCATGCTTCGGATCGACCGATGTAAAATCGACCAGATTACTCAAATCCACTTTCCTGTTAATATCGTCCATCCGGCGATAATCGGCCTTACGCATGTTTTCCAACTGATAGATGAAGAAATTATATCTCCACAATTCTGTGCTGTTCATCTCTCCGTGGAAAATATGCCGGTATTTTTCATTCAGCAAGCGTTTCACGCGGATCTTTCCTTCGTTGATTTCCGGACGGGTAACCCGTACCTCCTGAATCAACTTTTTCAATTCCATAGCAGCTTTCTGAGGCCCGGTGATTTCCCGGCCTTTCTTACCGATTTCGGTTGAGAGCACTCCGCACTGGATGTTTTGGGCTTTACCCTTACCATCCTTACCGCCCCGCATCACACGAATCAGATTGAATACAGAATCCAGCTGTCCTTCCTCTGCAATAAAAGGCTGCCCGCCCGGCGTACTTGCCAAAGAATCGAAGATTGAACTGAACATCTTCCGGTCGATCTTCATTTCCCTGGTTTCACCCTCACCATACGTCAGGCTGGCAATGAAACGATTCTGAATCATATCGAACGAAATCGTTCCGATCTTATAGACCACTCCGTCCCGTTTAAATTGTTTTCCGTTGAAAATAGAATTTACAATTTCGGTAATATTGATCTTATCCAGTAACTTATAGGAAGATGCCAGATAATACTGTTTTTCGCTCTCTACATAATCCCAATCCAGCACCACATCCAGATAGTTACCGTGGCGGGCGATCACATCCACAATGCTCTTATCGGCAGTGTAACGTTTTAGGGTACGCTGGAAATTCGGGCCGTCCTGACTGGTGGCTTTTTCTTTCCTTTCCCCGTGGGAATCGATATACAGCATGAAATTCTCCGGATTATCCACCCGGGTGATTCCGGCTTCTTCTTTCGAGTAATTCCCGGCACTCAGCATAATATCGATTTTATAAGGCATAGAAATATCACACATACCGCTGACCGTACTACGTGAATTCAAATCCTCGACATTGCTGTCGGCACTGCTTTCGAACAGGTACTTATAATATTTGATATAATCCGGGTCGAAATCCGTGGTACGGGAAAAGTCGCCCACCTCTGTACCGATTCCATAGAGGTTTCCCTCTGCATCCTGAAATTCGTGGAACATATCTCCGGCAATCAATTTCACGGAACGAACACCTTCCAGATTATTCCGCAGCCATTTCAAAATAAAGGCAGCGATCATTTCCGACTTACCGACACCGCTATCCCCGTTGATCTCGATTACGAAAATGCTACCGTCGTTTTCTTCCACTGCAAACAGAGAGCCGTGACGCGGATTACCGCCGATTTCCTTAATCTTTTCGTTGATTACAGTCAAACGCGGTTTCTTCACATCTCCGAAATAATCCACCTTTTGCTTCAACGGCGTTACGATCATCTTGATGTTTCCGTTCGGGCCTTTAATGTCGAAATATCCGATCTGCGGGAAAGAAATCAATTTTTCAGGTGCACCCAGGAAGCTGATTACATCCGGCACGAAATTCTTAATATCCTGAATACTGATATCTTCGGTATAATTCAAACGGTAGTTGTCCGTCAGGTATTTCATATATCCTTTCTGGAAGATCACCAATTCCTTCACCATTCCGTGTTTTACCACCTTGCAACGGTAATCGTCGGAATCCATATTGGCGATGAAACGCGACAAACGGTGAGCAAAGAAAGAAGAATCGGGACGCAAGTCGAGTAATTTCAGGTAATCGTTCGGCCCGGTCTCTTCTACCTGCGATTTATCACGCGACTCGATGCGGTCGATCTTATGGAACGGATATTCCCGTTTCTTCGCATCGGTTACGATACGGGTGTGTTCCTGTACCGGCTGTTCCGACGAAATCACGCCGCACTTCGCCATCAATTCGTTGATCCAACCGATACTGCCGTTATTATAAGTTTCCAGCACCTTATTTTCCATCTCGAAACCTTTGTAGATAGAAATACCGTGCTGTACCATTTCGTTTACGCTGGAATTTTGCTTCATAAAAGCGGTTTCCACCAGACGCACCAAAATATGGCTGTAACGTTTATAATAATCGGTGCCTTTCGTACGTTTGATCATACTGATATAGAACAGCACCACTTTACGGCTTACACGGTGGATTTCATCCTCTGCCACCTTAATATCCTTGCGCCGCATAATATAATTGCTAATGTCTTTCAGTTGCGAAGGCATGATCTCCGAAATAAACTCTTCGGTGAACATACGGATTTCGCCGTCTTCGGTAGCTTCGATCTTATCGCTGAAATATTTTAGCTTATCGGATACCAAACGATAGAAAGAGTGATCGTTCTTCAACAGATAGAGGAACAAAATCTTATCCGTTACCGGCATATCCTCTTTACTGATTCCGGCAGAGATAGAGTCCATAATATACCCCATACATTTCTGCGACAGCAAAGTCTCACGGAATTCCGGCAGGGCACGCAGCTTATTGATAAACTCGTCCACCCAGATTTGCAAATTCAGATCGCTCAATTTAATACCGATCACCTCTTCGAAAGCTTCCCCGGCAACCCGCACGATCTCTTTGCGGCTCGGCTCCAGGCTTTCTTTTTCGAACGGTAAATTGAAATGCAACAGGATTTCACGGATATACTTCTTGATGATGACATTGATACCCTCCAATTTCGATTTATCGAGTTCCGGGTTTCCGGTAGCGTCGATCGCCAAAATCTTCACCTTGCTATCCGAGAAAAGGATATGCTCCATCTCGATTAAAATCTCACGCATCACATTCTTCTCCATCGGATCGTCGAGCACATTGTGATTCGGCTGGAAAGTTTTCTTATTGGTGATGTATTTCAGGATCACCGCCTTGCTATATTTCGAACTAACGGTATTGAAATCCAGATCGGCAATAGCCGGAACTTTTTTATAGATCTGAGCCAACAGGTTTTCATACACCTTCGTGAAAGCGGCACTCTTGATAAACTCGAACACATCGCGGCAAGAGCCGATCTTATCACCGTGCAGCTCGATCACGGAATTTACAGAACGATCGATGGTCGTAATGCTGACCCCACTACGTTCCGGCGAAGCATGATACAACGTGCGGATATCCCGGATCTGCAAGGAAGGAGCTTTATCCTTCTTATATTTTGCCGACAAGGGATAGTCGGCAATAATACTTTCGATCAGCACCTTAGGCTTGCAATCCTGGAATATTTCAGCCAAAATAGTATGGCTTTCCACTTCATTATAAGCCGGATCGAGCCGTTTACCGGCAAAGATCGTCCAGTATTTCAGGAAAATGGTAAACCCGTCTTCCAACTCATATTTGAACACTTGCTTGCTTTCTGCCGTATCCGATAAAAATCCGCCGATGGCAAACCGTACCAATCCGGTAGGATAAGGCACAGCAGCCACACCCCGGTGCAAAGCCAGAAACTGGCAGAAACACAACAGGTCTGCATAGGAAAAACCGTCCCCTACCCGAAAATTGAACAAATAAGAACCGTCCGACGGCAACCAGGTCACGTCTGTACCCTCGAATTTATCGATCACCTTTTGAGCCACATCCTTCGCCCAGGCCATACGTTGCATAGACTCGCTGCGGAAATTCTTATTTACCCGGAATTTATTCAGGTTCTCCACCAGCCGTTTCTGGTAATACACAAAGAACGGCTCATTGTGGTATTTAAAGTCGTCCGGCAATCCCAATATATCCAGCTTATCCAGCGACACCAATTCATCCAGCAGGAAAATATACAATGGGCTCCCTTCAAAGCCTGCCGTTTTATGCAACTGCCGGTTAGCTACGCTGTTCGCATTCGATTTTTCCGTTCTGCCGATCTGGTCGTTGATAAAACGCACCAGAGTTTCCTTGATCTTAAAACGGGAAGCATTTTTCGGCAGTTCGCTTTCCATCGTATCTTTGATTTTTTTGGCGACCTGTGCAATTTCCAGCAGATTATTCAGCATCAGCAGGGAATTATTGTTTCCGTGCGCGCTCGAATTGTGCTGGCGTACGAAAGCAGCCACCGCACTCGCTTGCGGTGTCACGGCCAAAGCCCCCAGGCGGTCACCCGTAGCAGAAAGATTCTTCGTCGTCGAGAGCGAAGACACGGCACGGATATTGGCCTGCGCATTGATGTTATTGATAATGTACCGGGAAATCGTCCGCCATTTCGGCATATTGTTATCGATCACCTTCACACTGTCCGCATAAGCTTCGTCCAGGAAAAGGGTGATCTTACTGGTATTCAGCAAACGCAGGAAATTGTTTACGGCCTCTGTATTGAAATCCGTATATCCGGTGGGATTGTTCGGATCGTTAATCAACACAGTGGTATTCTCACAGAACAAATCCCAAAGGCTTCCGCTATCGTCGAACAACGCCAAAGTCGATTTAATTCGCTGCAACTTCTCGGTTAGCCGTTGATAAGCCAAACGCCCATCGGGCAAATTCTCGATCTCGATGTCGAACGGATTGATGTCGAACATATCGTCGGGCAGCAGATCCTTATATTCCCAGGCCTGCATAGCATTGTAAACGATATAAGGTTTCGGTTTTCCGTTCGGGTTGAAAAGCAGGTCACGGATAATCATTTGCACGGAATCCGACACGGAAGTCTGTTCCAGATTGCCCAATGCCGACAAAAATTCCTTCACGACATCCTGGTCGGCCACCGACAAAGCCCGGTATTTTTCCCGGATACCCAGGTCATTCAGGAAATTGTCATAACGTCCCTTGTTATTCGCCTCATTATCCACTTTCGTGATATAAGCCTGGTATTTTTCAAGAAACAGATTGATCCCGAAATTCTTATGAAAATGATTCTTCAACGTCCGTTCATAGTTGCTCGGAATAATGCTCAGGATCAGCTCACAAGCCTTATACACCTTTTCATCCAGACGATGAAGCGGCTTTTGCAGCAAATATTGCCCGTATGTACGGATTTGGTTACGTCCGCCTCCCTCCAGCACGCTCAGCACTTCGATCTGCGGGCTGTTGGAATAGAAATATTGACGAATACGCTGCTCGAATTCCTCGATAAGTTCTTTCGTCTGAATCTGGCGTTTTTCCTCTTTATGGCAATTTTCCAGGAAATAGATAAAATCCCTCAGCTTTTCAAGCGAATATTTATCCTGAACGATCTTCCGGGAAAACATATCCAGTTTAAACACATTCAGGCGTTTCAACGGATCGTCGATCGTTCCGATCTGCTCCGAAAGAATACCGTTGATTTCCCGTTCATATTCTTTGATCTGAATCTCTATCTTTTCACGGAACTCCGCCAAATAAGAAGGATTTACATTCTCCAAAATCAAACGTAAATTCAGCTGGGTATTGGCCGGAGAACCTAATTTTTTGGTGTGTACTTTATTCAGGGTATTGATAATCCCGTTGTGGAAGCAAAAGACCAAAGAGGTATTGGAACTGCGCGACTCGCGGGAATCGTCCACAATCACCAAACGGGTCAGCAAGGGAAACCATTTTTCCCCGGAGAACGGATTTACCCGCATATGCCTTGCTTTCACCACAAACACCGAAGTGGTATCCACCTCCATCTGCTCATACAATTCCTCGGCCGACGGATTTTCAAGCACCTGAACACTATTCTTGCTGAAAACATCCCCCCGGATCAGGCTCACGGCTTTATCGGCATTTCCGGAAACCACCGTCGTAATCATTCCGTTCAGCCCTTTGAAATTCACCGCCCAACGCATCCGGTTCAGGAAATCGGCCTTTTCTGCCCCGGTGGTATAATGGGTGCTCTGGCTAATCATCTGCTCCAACGTATCCATCAGATAATTCCAATGAGCCTCGTTCAGGTCACCGGTCACGCCTACTACATCCCGGTACTTACGCAAATCACGAATCTGTCCCCCCAACTGCACCTGGGAAATAAATTCGATATGGCTACTCCTTACCGGAGGCGTACCCACAGAAAAATCGTGCGTATCTTTTATATTTTTCAGGAGAGCCTTAGAATCAGGACTTACCGCCTCTGTATCCAAAAATTCATTGATCTTCTTGGTAAACGCCCCTCTCCGTCCGCTCAATTCAAAAGCTTTAGAATTATTGTGCGGGCAAAGCATCAACGAAACATCGGTATATCCCGGAATATCCTCGCGGAACTTCAGCAAATAACGGTTAATCTCCGATTGCTGTGCCGTAGGATCATCCGGCTCCTCAAAACAGAGCTTTACGAAACTTGTCAGGTTGTCGTAAATATGACGAGGCAGAAAAATCTCTGCCCTCTCGCCCAACGACTCATACAAATTTAAAAGTTGGCGGGCTTCATTACTTAAAAATGCCCTCGGTTCTCCTTTGATTTTCATGTGTTGTCAGTTTGTCGAAAGTTTCAAAAATAAAGGCATCCACACCTATAAACGCCCCATTCCTCGAAACTTCATCCATATTATTGTTTTATATTATCTGCTTGATTATAAATTGTAAACTCCTCTTGTTTTCCCTTGACGACACAAAATAAAAGCCCGCTTTTCAGCGAGCTTCTATCTTTATATTATCACCTACCATATGCCAACAGAAGCCCGCGACGTAATTCTACGTTTAAAATTATCATCCATTAACTTCATTATCGACATCATATCAGAGTATCATTACAAATCGACTACAATATTATGAATTAATATTTTAAAAGTAAAGTGTTTGTTAAAGATTCCCGAAAATATTGTCGGGAAACGTTTGAAGAGTTTAAAATCAAACAAATTAAACCAAAAACAAACAAACAATTCTGCAAATACACCTCTATTTTAAAAATAAAAAGTTCTATCCTCCGAAGACAATAGAACTTTTATTCAAAAAAGGTTGAACGTTAATTCAACTCAACGTTTATCATACATCTTTTCGTAATATTTTTGATATTCTCCACTGGTTACCTGATCCAACCATTCCTGATTATCCAAATACCACGCAACAGTTTTCTCGATACCTTCTTCAAACTGAAGGCTCGGCTCCCATCCCAATTCATTCTTTAATTTAGTAGAATCGATCGCATACCGGAGGTCATGTCCGGCCCGGTCTGTAACATAAGTAATCAGTTTCTCGGAAGTCCCGGCCGGATTACCCAACAAACGATCTACCGTTTTTATAATGACACGAATCAAATCGATATTTTTCCACTCGTTAAAACCTCCGATATTATAGGTATCTGCTATCTTCCCTTTATGGAAAATCAGATCGATAGCCCGCGCATGATCGACCACATACAACCAGTCTCTCACATTCTCGCCTTTTCCATACACAGGCAGAGGTTTGCCGTGCCGGATGTTATTGATAAACAAAGGGATCAACTTTTCCGGGAACTGATAAGGGCCGTAGTTATTACTGCAATTCGTGATCACAGTAGGTAGGCCGTAAGTATCGTGAAATGCCCGGACAAAATGGTCGGACGACGCTTTGGAAGCCGAATAGGGGGAATGAGGATCGTATTTAGTCGTCTCGGTAAAAAAAGTCCCGTCAAACTGCAAAGCCCCATACACTTCATCCGTTGAAATATGATAAAAACGTTTACCTTCATAATCCCCCTCCCAACAAACTTTTGCAGCTTGCAACAAAGAAAGAGTACCCATTACATTCGTATTTGCAAACGTGAAAGGATCTTTGATTGAACGATCCACATGACTTTCCGCAGCCAAATGGATTACCCCGTCGATCCGGTACTGCTTGAAGATCTCCATGATCTTTTCGAAATCACAAATATCAGCCTTCACAAACGTATAATTGGGCTTATTTTCGATATCTGTCAGATTAGCAAGATTTCCGGCATAAGTCAGTTTATCCAGATTAACGATACGATACTCCGGATATTTTTCGACAAACAATCTTACTACGTGCGAGCCGATAAATCCGGCTCCGCCTGTGATTAAAATATTTCTTTTAAATTCCATATATCTTAATTTAATTCATTGATACATTTTATAAGAGAATCCTTCCAATAAGGAACCACATAACCAAAATCTTTTTTCACCTTCGTCTTATCCAGTACAGAAAAAGCAGGACGTTTCACCTTGCTCGGAAATTCATCCGAATGGCAGGGACGAATATCACACTCCTTTCCAGACAACGAAGCGATCTCTTTTGCAAAATCATACCAGGAACATACCCCTTCATTTGAAAAATGATAAATACCCCGATGCCGATTATATTTTTCTTCTTCAATAATATGCCAGATCAACATCGCCAGATCGCCTGCATAAGTAGGAGTACCCACCTGATCGAAGACGACAGATAGTTGCTCTCGTTCGGATGTTAAACGTCTCATGGTTTTCACAAAGTTGTTACCGAAAGAAGAATACAACCAGGCTGTTCTAAAAATCAAATACTTCCCACCGATTTGCTCTATAGCCTGCTCGCCGGCTAATTTTGTCCTTCCATACACCCCCAGAGGATTTGTCGGCTCATCCTCTCGACAAGGCAAATTACGATCTCCCTGGAACACATAATCCGTGGATACATGGATCAATACGGCTTCCGTCTCTTTACAGGCAATCGCTAAATTCTCCACAGCCTTACGATTAATCAGATCGGCCGTTTCAAAATCATCTTCCGCTTTATCGACATTTGTATAGGCAGCACAATTCACAACTATCGTCACCTGATTTTCAGTCATACAATGCCGCACTGCCTGCAAATTTGTAATGTCCAACTCGGCAATATCGGTGAATATATAGCGATTCGAGGTCGTTTTTTCAGCCAAACGCCTCATCTCATTCCCTAACTGCCCGTTTGCCCCTGTTACCAATATATTATTCATAAAGATTTTCATTATAAGAAAACAACCATTGGGCATCCTTCAAACAAGAATGACGCTTATCTTTTTCAGAAAGTATAATCTTTTCCACAGGTATCTGCCAATCTATTCCCAGATCAGGATCATCCCAGGCCAAAGCCCCCTCACTTTCCGGCGCATAAAGATTATCACATTTATATTGAAATATAGCTTCCTCGCTCAATACAACAAAACCATGCGCAAAACCACGCGGTATAAAAAATTGCCGTTTATTCTCTTCGCTTAATTCTACCGCAACATGTTTTCCAAATGTCGGCGATCCTTTTCGTATATCCACAGCCACATCCAAGACTTTGCCCTTTACCACTCGTACCAGCTTAGATTGTGCATAAGGCATTTTTTGAAAATGTAAGCCTCTCAACACGCCGTAACACGACTTCGATTCATTATCCTGCACAAAAACTGTTTTACAGACCTGCTTCTCAAAATCCCGTTGCGAAAATGACTCAAAAAAATAGCCACGTTCATCTCCAAAAATTCGAGGCTGTAATATAACGACCCCTTCTATATCGGTTTGAATCACTTCCATTATTTTCCCTCCAGTTCCTGAATTACTTTCAACAAATATTGACCATATTGATTTTTGATCATAGGCTGTGCCAACTTCTTCATCTGGACAGCAGTGATCCACCCCTGCCGCAAAGCAATTCCTTCTAAACAAGCAATTTTCAATCCTTGTCTTTTCTCAATTACTTCGACAAAAGTCGATGCTTCACTTAATGAATCGTGTGTCCCCGTATCCAACCAGGCAAATCCTCGTCCCAACAACTGTACTTTCAATTCCTGATCCTGCAAAAATTGTTGATTTACCGTAGTTATTTCCAATTCTCCACGGGCTGAAGGCTTAATATTCTTAGCCACCTCGACCACTTTATTCGGATAAAAATAAAGCCCCACCACAGCATAATTGGATTTAGGCTGCGCAGGCTTCTCCTCGATACTCAGAACATTCCCTTCTCCATCGAACTCTGCTACTCCATACCGTTCCGGATCGCTCACCCAATAGCCGAAAACAGTAGCTTTGCCCTCTTGTTCTGCTGTCTGCACTGCCTCCCGCAACATCTGGGTAAAACTCTGCCCATAGAAAATATTATCCCCTAATACCAAGCAAACCGAATCATTACCGATAAATTGTTCCCCGATAATAAAAGCCTGCGCCAATCCATCCGGGCTCGGTTGCTCCGCATATTCAAATTTCACTCCGAAATCCGACCCGTCCCCCAGCAATCGCTGAAATCCGGGTAAATCCTGAGGTGTTGAAATAATCAATATTTCCCGGATACCCGCCAGCATCAACACTGAAACCGGATAATAAATCATCGGCTTATCAAAAATCGGAAGTAACTGTTTAGAAACTCCCTTTGTGATAGGATACAAACGAGTACCAGAACCTCCGGCAAGAACAATTCCTTTCATAACTACCTTTTAAAATCATTCACTTTTAAAAATAATATCATCTTGTCGAGGACGAACAAATTCAAATTCCAAAGTTTTGGCAAGTCCCTCCCCCAAAGTGTATGGAGCTTTAAAACCGGAACTATTCACCTTAGAAGCATCAAACTGGGTCGTTGCACAAAATTTCTTTACTCTCACAGAACTTACAGTCATTTTTTTTCTTATCATCCAAGCCAATACATCAAAACAATACCCACCGGCTATCCCTAACCAATACGGGAAATGAGTTGCCGGAATATGTTTTTTCAATACTTTACTAACATGATCAACCAACTCATTCATTGTAAAATCAGGTTTATCAATATAATTATATACATTATAGCCTATCGTCTTTTGATCTATCAAAAACTTAATAAAAGCTACGATATTTCCAACATAAGCCATGGATTTCCTGTTCTCACCCTTACCAACCATCGCAAATTTTCCTGTAGAAATCTGTTTTAACAAATTGTAAACATTGCCACGGTTCCGTTCTCCAAAAATTACTGTCGGACGTAATATATTTATATTCCAATCAGGATGTTCCTTATACCATTTTTCAAGTTCCATCTCGGCCATCCATTTGCTCTTTCCGTAATGATTAAACGGATCTTTCGGATACTCTTCATTGGGATTTTCTTTATTCAATCCATATACTGCAACGGAGGAAGTAAATATAATTCGCTTTATATGATTCGCTTTCATCGCTGCAAGAGTATTCTGCATCCCTGCAACATTCACATCATAATACTTTGTTATCGGGGTTACATCGTCCCGATGCTCTGCAGCCAACAAAACAACGACATCGGTATCTTTTAACAATTTGGTCAACTGTTCCCTATCTCTAACATCTCCTATCGTTGTAATTTTCGAAAAAAAATGACTCTGGTTCTTATCTATATTTAAAATCTCATTACTATCTTGTTGTAATAAGTCGATCAGGCGTGTACCGACAAAACCAGAACCACCAATTAAAGCTACTTTCATTCGTATAATCGTTTTATTTTTTCTTCTATTTTTTCAGGAACAAATAATTCTTCGACCCTTCTTTTAGCATTAATAGCCATCTGTTCTTGCATTTCCTTATTTGCAAGTAATGAATCTATTGCCATACTTAAACCGGTAATATCAGAATTAGCGACTTCGATTCCAGTTGTGCCATTCAAATTCACCCAATTTACTCCGGAACCGTCTATCGTAAAAGTAACAGCGGGAGTCTGACAATACATAGCCTCGGCTAAGGCTACCCCAAAAGCTTCATTTTTAGTAATCGAAGGGAAAGCAAAAATTTGAGCGGCATAATAGTATGCGACTAAATCTTCGTCAGGTATCCGCCCAATAAAATTTACATGTTTTAAATCTTTTGCAGCTTTTTTCAATTCCCCGGTTAAAGGACCTTCACCGCCAATAACTACGGCACATTTATTCGATATTTTTTTAGATGCTTCAATTAAGCAGGTCAATCCTTTATATAAGACATGCCTTCCCACAAACAATATGATAGGCAGATTTTGATAATGCAATTTTATCTCTTCTATTTTTTTCAGTTTTTGCTCAGAAATTATAAATTTTGATGTATCAATAATATTCTGAATCACAGTGATCTTATCTTTAAACCTTTGCAATGGTTTTGAAAAATCTACATAATTAGGACTGGTAGCGATAATTGTATCCGCTCTTTTTAATAAACGAGTTTCAAGCGGCTTCACAAAACGATAAGCAAAAACCTGAGCGACAATATCCGAATGCCAATGTACAATAAGCTTAACGTCTTTAGGTAAAAGTGAAAGTAAAAGCCAGGTAACAAATGGATTAGGAGCATGAAAATGAACTATATCAGGACGATATTGTTTTAATATTCTTTTCAATTCCCGTTTATAAACAAATGATATCGATTGACTCGCAATTTTTTTCCAAACTCCAGCCCTTACGACTTCAACACCATCGTAAACCTCCTTTTCACTCTCCTTTACATCGTTAAAGCAAATGACATACTGTTCATAATCTGAAGATTTTTGAAGTAAACGCACAATATTAAAACAAACATCTTCAATACCCCCAGTATGAGGAGGGTAGTAATTAGGTATATGAAGTATTTTTTTCATTTTACAGAACTCAGAATTTTTTTACACACAAACTTTAGATATTCTTTTAAAAGGATTAATCGATAAGACAATCTAAATCTCAATGTATTCGTATTTTTAGGTAATGACGCACCTGTTTCCACGACGACACCAGAGGTCGCAGAAACATTATTCATATGCCGACGGTACATAATGGTGACTTCATCGAGAACTTCTATTTTACCACCAAATTTTATCAGCATACCGATCCAGAGATCATGAGGAACATTTTTCGGGAATGGCAAAACATAATCTAAAACAGAATGCCTGAAAGCCATCGTACAGCCGAGATAAGTACATTTTATAATATTTCTGATTGCTCCTGTATATATCCCTTCTGCTTTAAACTTGGATGGAATCAATATCCTTAAATTCTCATCAACAATTTCACAATCAGAAATAACAACATCAGCACTTTGTAACTTCTCTATCATCTTCTCAACCCGTCCTGCAAGCCAAACATCATCCTGATCTGCTAAAAATATATAATCACCTTTCGCATAAGACAATGCATTTCCAAAATTTGCCGTCGTATAACCGAATGAAAATTTCTGTTGTGTTTTGCCGTGATGATATATTTTAATTCTTGAATCCTGATAATTTCCCAGAATATCCAATGTTTTATCAGTCGAACCATCATCTGAAACCACTAATTCGTCGTTTTGCCCAATTTGGGCCAAAATGGAATCAATTTGTTCTCTCAGATATTTCTCACCATTAAAGGTGGCCATACATACAGTTATCATAGAGGCATCGAAGAAATAAGTTGCATGCTAAAAATTCTAACCATGATGAACCCTATTGCAGCAGTTATAATAATAATCCAGGCAAACCACCGAGGACGAATAATGTAGTATAACATAGGAAACAAAACAATAGACACAATCCCATAGAATTCCGAAACTCTAAGCCCGGCCGCAAGATTCTGTGAGAGTAACAATAAAGAGGCTAATGCTACAAACATGATTTTAAGCAATAAGTAGCCATACTTAGTTTTTTCTACTAAAATCTCGCTCTTCCATAACAATAAAAAGGTCAGCAACAACTTTATTAAAAATAAGAGACTGAATATATTTGCCACATAACCACCTTCTTCTTGTTGAGCCCGGTAAATCTCATATTTTTCCCTTATTACCCCCAAGGGAACATATGAAAGTAATGAGATTACATCAATTTTTAAAAATGCTATAATGTATCCCACCAAAATGATCGTCACCCAAAATTTTTTATTTATTTTATAAGGGTTAAGAAACCAAAGAGGAATCATCACAATGGATGAAATATGAAAAAGGAATGCAATAAACGTCAATAAAGCAAATTTCTTGCCTTTACGTTCATATAGTGGGTCAATAGCAAGCAACATGATTCCTGTTGCCACTCCTGCTCTCATTTGCGCCATCTCCTGTAACGGGAAAAAATCCGAAACATATATCAAAACCGATAAAAAAATCAGGGGAGACAAACGCTTTATCGCAATGAATTTTATCCCAACTCCTATTACGGCGTATATCAGAAAAAGCCATACTATATTACCCCCTAAAAGATAACGTGTAATTAGACTAATAGCTGTAAATGTTGGTTCCACGACATAAATTTCTTCATCGTACAACCACTGATACATTTTGTAGTCAAACACATAATCACCATTACGAAAACCTGCATAAAAAATAAGGATTCCCCCGACAAGAATATATACAATACGTTTTAACTTTCGGTCATGGTTATTGAAGTCCATACCCGAAAGTAAAACAAGTAAAATAAATATTATGAAATATATGTTTTGCAGAATGAAAGAGCTTAAGATTGATATTTCCCAAAAATTCCACGGCGAAAGTCCCTACGTCCCTGTAAGGCCATTTTCCATGAAGCCCACTTACTTTTCTCGTACAGAAAAGTTTTTATCCACATATTTCGGTTATTTTTCCATTCTATCCGGATATAATCCGGGAATGCTTTTTTAAATCTTTGTCTTAGATACAATCTATTCCGAGCTATATAATAATGCCGTAAAGGACTGTGATGTGTGGGAAACATCCTTATTCCCAAAAACGATTTAGGAGTCAGATGCCCTAAACTATGTAACAAAATTGCATTATTGACCTGTACCACAGCAAATCCAGCTTCACGGACAGCTAAACAAAATACAAAATCGACATAATCAATAAATAATTTATCAACAAAACCGCCAACAATTTTATAAGCCTGAATACTGACCAAATTGCCGGATGTAATAACGACATCCATAAGCGAATAGCCTTTTATTGTTTTTATTGCCCGTGTCGGAGTGTTAGGCCGAGCCGCTACAATACCAATATTGGGTATTTCTTCACTTATTGCAAAATTATAAAGTTGCTCAACCATATAAGGTGTTGCCTGAGAATCCTGATCCATTGTCAAAAACCAGGAAAAACCCATTTCTTCAATCTTGCGAACCCCAACATTAAGGGCATAGGCAATACCTAAATTAGATCCCAGGGAAACATATATTAATTTAGGATTATCCGCCACATAAGTCTCCAAATCGGAAGAGAGCGGTCTGTCAGAATTATCCACAACACAGACAGCTCCCACAGAACTTATATATGACTCAATATTCATTCTGGCATAGTCCGCTTCCGGATTATACCATACAACTATCGCAGCCACGTTATCTTTCATCTAATCAACAGAATATATTTTGAGCAATATTAAAAATATTATTATCAGAACTTTCCTTTAACAAGGTTGCTGCGATCTGTTCGTTTTTCAGGGATTTAGTTGGCTTAAAATTCTCCGTAAGAGAATCCACTGAAAAATACTCATAACCCAACAAAGCTGCATCGCCGATATGTTCAAACTTGACTATCGGAATAAGTCCGAAATAAAGATATTCAACCATTTTTGTCGGAGCAGCAACCTGATTCAATATATGGGCATCGCGTAAAATAAAACCATAATGTGATATACTATAATACCTGTTTAATTCTGTTGGAGAAACACAACGAATCGTCACCCGTTCTTGAGGTATATTTGCATTGCTTACTTTCTCTTGTGCTGTTTTAAGTTCACCGGTAAGAATTATATAATGATAGGAAACCCGGTCAATTCGTTTTATAGCTTCGAGCATAAGGTCGAAATTTTGCCATTTTTGCAAATTTCCCGCATAAATAAAGACTGTCGTCTGTGGTTTTATTCCCAATTCTTCACGTAGAGTATCTCCATCACATGACGAATTTTTTTTCAACACATTCGTGGAATAAATCGGTTTAACAACAACTGTTTTAGACAAAACAAACGGATATTTTTTCTCATAATACTTTTTCATCTGCTCGCTGACATAAACGATAATTGATGAAAATCTAAAAAAACGTTGTTCTATCCGTTCAAGTTTTCGAGCCAATTTCGTCCGGCCATTAAAATCCATTTCTTCCGGAACCGAACCATGCACATCTAAAATAATATTCTTACGGGAAAAAAATTTAAACCATGCAATCCGATGACAGTTAGCTACTGAGTGAATATAAAGATTACGATACCGCAACAAATAAAATACAGCGAGCATCCAGTGTAACAAAAGATTTATCTCGATGACTTTAACATTGCCCGTACGTTTGATATGCGGAAAGAGAATGATTTTCTTTACTCTGATCTCTAAATAAACTCGTTTAACACTCTCAAATTCCATATCAATGGCTTTAATACGCTGCATCATGCCATCTTTAATATTTTCAAGAGTCGGATATGGAGCAATAAAAAGTATCTTATTCATTTTTCAATGTTTCTACAATTCTTTTACAAGCATGTCCATCTCCATATGGATTCTCAATATGACTCATAGCTGCATATCGTGAAGGATCATCTAATAAACTCATTGTTTCATTTACAATTTTCTTTCGATCTGTACCGACCAAAATAACAGTACCAGCTTCCACAGCCTCCGGGCGCTCTGTCGTATCACGCATAACCAATACCGGCTTCCCCAAAGACGGAGCCTCCTCCTGTACCCCCCCACTATCTGTAATGATTATGCGGGCCTTATCCATCGCCCAAACAAAAGACGGATAGTTTAATGGTGGAATAAGATAAATATTGGGCACACCCGTTAAAATCTCATTTACAGGCTGTTGTACATTAGGATTCAAATGTACGGGATAAATGATCTGTATATCGGTTCTCCGTTGGGCAATTTCTTTTAATGCATGACAAATATCAACAAATCCCTGACCGAAATTTTCACGTCGATGTCCAGTCACCAACACAAAATCTTTATGAAAATCCAATATTGATTTTAGGTTTTCGATTTCTTCATTTGTGTATTCATCCCGATTCACAATATTGACACTCTGATATAAAGCATCGATCACTGTATTCCCGGTTACAACAATATTACTTGTTTCAACACCTTCCTGAAGTAAATTCTGCCGTGCACGCTCTGTCGGAGCAAAATGCATATCTGCCAACCGCCCTGTAAGTTGCCGATTCATTTCTTCAGGGAATGGAGACCATTTATTATAAGTTCTCAATCCTGCTTCTACATGTCCCACTTTACAGCCGGCAAAAAAGGCAGTTAAAGCAGCTGCTGTTGAAGTCGCCGTATCACCGTGAACCAACACCCAATCCGGTCGCCATTCATCTACTACGACTTTCATCCCTGTCAATATATCTGCCCAAACCCCATTTAATGTTTGATTGGGTTTCATCAAATTCAAATCGTAATCCGGAATAATTCCAAAAAAATCTAAGACCTGATCCAACATTTGACGATGTTGAGCCGTAACACAAACTCGCGTTTCAAAAAAAACTTCATCATTCTGGAAAGCATGTACTAAGGGAGCCATTTTTATGGCTTCCGGGCGCGTACCAAAAACCAATAATATCTTTTTTTTCATCTTAATCGTTTTATAAATTGGAATATAGACCAGACAGAATGTAAAACAAATGCACGGAATTCCAATCTTCTTTTTATTCTCGCCGGTAAAATATATCTCTCCTTACTTATCCGCTCATAATGTTTTTCCCATTGCCACATAATATGATTTAATTCATAATAAGAATTAAATAAGGCCTTAGCCTTGTCTCCTAAAATTTTTAACCGATCTTTATCTGTTACAACCTGTAAAGCTTTAGCAAAAACAATCCCATTCGCTATATCATTGGTCTGTTCTGCCAAATTATGAACATCCCGTTCAGGATTTTCTCCCCAGAATCCCCAGGCATAATACGATAAAGGAGGTTCGAGGCCGACACACATAACAGCTTTTCCCAATTGAGCAGCCTTAAGCATTGTAGTTCCCATTCCAACATATAATGTACAAGCACAAAACAATTGCTCCAACTCATCTCCACACTTAAATCCCAACAAATCAACTGCTTTATGTCCTATTTTAACATTTGCTTCTGTTACTCTTCTTTCAATATCCTCACGCAACTCGCCGTCTCCTACGATTTTCAATACAATACCCTGCGGCATCCCCCCAGACATTACAGCTTCAGCAAATCCTTCAATTAGTGATAAAACATATAATTTATCGGAAGCGAAACGACAGACCGTTAAAATATAATTCTTATCTCCACAATCACCGTTAGAAACTTCAATCCCCTCTACAGGAATCGGCAATACAACCGGCTTTAATTCATACCCCACTTCCGACACAACGAAACGATTCATCTGTTCCGTCAAAGTAAAATAACAACCAGCCTGTGAAAATTCTTTAACTAAAATATTAGTGATTAACTGTTTTCTATGTGATAATTCATTCAGAAGATTATATAAACAGGCGATTCCCATTTTACACGAAACCAAAGCTCCGTAATAAATAGGATAAGTATTGTGAGCTTCAACCAGGTCTATCCGATGAACTAATAATATTTCCTCTAAATTCCTTATCAGTTCCTTTCTTTTATGACCAGATAATTCATAGGGAGCCTTATCGATATTATTCAGTGTAAAATGCTTAACTCCGTCGGGTAAATTAGCGACATTCCCCCCTCCTGTCGAAATAACAATAACGGTATATCCTCGTTTTATAAGGTAACGGGATTTTACAATAATATAACTTTCAGCTCCCCCTATTACCATCTTAGGGGTCACAAATGCAATTCTCATCAAATCGTTTTCAGAGTATTCTCCTTACCAGTTTCTTCATCCAATATGGCACAATAACCCCTATTTTGCCTTTATATATATTATTGGGACGAAGAGGACACGCCTTAAAATAGCATCTCACTAAACGACAATATTTTGATATTCCTGGATTTAAAGCATACGCATTCAATGCTTCATCAAAATCGAAATAAGAACGTATTTTAGGAGAGATACGGCTACTATAACGTTCATATATTTTCGCTACAACTTTCTTCTTACTTTCATAATGCTCCTGAAGTTTTGTTTTTGCCGTTACTCCCACATTCGCCCTATATATATATCCATCCATTGGAATATAAAAATGCCATTTAGCTTTTACCGCTTTATCAAAATGCCATAGCAGATCTGCCTGATAACCAATCCCGGTTTCCATGGGTAACATACAATCCAACAAACCCCGGCTGATTCCCGTATCCCATCCCCACAGACAATTTAAAGCAGTGCTTTCAAAAACATCATACTTTTCCATTACCTTCTGATTGCTTATTCGGTGGGTAGTACCATCGGGATTCAATATCAAACAATCGCTATAAATTACAAATGGTACCGTGCAATCAAGTTTTTTCTCTTCAATAAATTCAGAATATTTTTTTAAAACACCTGCCGGCAACATATCATCTCCTGAAACAAAGTTGATAAAATCGCCGGTTGCCAATTTTTTAATCTTATTGATATTATTAAAAACACCCAAATTAGGTTCGTTACGATACACTTTGATAAGATCGGAATAAGATTCTTTATATTTTTGTAAGACCTCATAAGTGTTATCGGTAGAACAATCATCACAAATAACCACTTCATAAGGCTTTACATCTTGATTTAGCAAAGAATCAAGGCAATACGGAATTAAGTCTGCCTGATTATATGTAATTACTAGTATGGAATGTTTTATTTTCATATATCTCTTTTCCACTTGGTCGTGTTTGAAACAACTTTTGGAGGAATACCCACTACTGTTGAATCAGCCTCTATTGTTTTCTGTGATATTTTTGTATAAGCTCCCACAATACAACGGTCTCCGATCCGAGCACCTTTACCGACAATCACATTACTACCAATCCAAACATGATTTCCCACAACTACATCTTCATTATGCGCAACTAATTTTTCATTTTTAACTATTGAATGCCAATCAGAATCCGTGATATATACATTCCAACCACAAATCAAATCTTCACCAATAGTAATATTACGATAACACATAATCATTGAATCACATGTAATGCCACTTGCCGACTCTTCCACTCTGCCCCCTAAGGTTAAACAAGCATCGTTACACAATAACACTTTACAGTTTTGTCCTAATCCAAAATCATTCTTCACCTTTACAACAGCACCCGCACTAATGACAAACGTGATATAGCCATGACCGCCGGCATGGCTTTCAAGTCTCAAATTTCCATCCAGAATCATCTTACCTCCCGGATGTTTTTCTATACGTAATTTAAGATACGGCTTTTGAAATATAATATGCCCCCTGCCTTCACAGTAACGTTTTGTGTAATAATATCCTTTTATTTTACACCAAACGATTCCTCCAATACGTCCGTTTAAAGTATATTTTATTAACTTAAAAATAAAATTCATTTCCGACGACCTAATTTTATTTTTATTAGATTCCACAATGACAACATTTTATCAAGTTGCCAAAATGAATATAGAATAGAAATTATGACTAAAACAACTCCTGCTGAATATCGGATATATTCATTTTCAATACCGAAAACAACAAACAAACCAATCATTAATAATACCTGTTGTATCCAAAACAATTGAACGGTCTTCTTATTAAAAAAGAAACCATATTTAGTGTGTGTTATGATCAACAATATGATCACACAAATGAAAAAACACATAAGAAAAGCTACCCCTATCCCAGCAAGTCCCCATAATTTATAACCTATAATATTCAGAATCAACCACAGAGCGTTATATGTAAATTCTGTGATTAGATATAAACCGGTATTCCCTTTGGCTAAAATAATATAAGTTATTGCCCACGAAGCCGTTTTAAACAACATTCCGGCGAGTGACAATTGAATTAAAGGTATCGTTGGATAAAAATCGGATGATAATAAAAGGTAAACAGCCAATTGAGCGAAAATAATCAACCCTATGGCAATAGGGGTAATAATTAATTGGCCCATCTGGATCTGTTGGTTTACTAAAAGATTTGTCTGGGCATTATCCTCTTGAACCATAGATAAACGCGGAAAGTAATCGGTAGCCATTGCGGTAAAAATCAACCCCACATATTGTGTCGTCAATACCAATCCCGACTGATATAGCCCCACTGCGGTTTTCCCATCTGTACTCTGTAAAAAAATATTCATCAGGTAAGCTACCAGAGTCGATATTAACCCTGTAAAAACTAAGGCAACACCTAACTTAACAACCCGGCAACTATGTACCAACGTTTCTTTTAGAGAAACAGATTGTGGTTGAGTTTCAATCCGGCGGACATAATAAAATGCTAATATAAATGTAGTAAATGCTGCTATAATAATTGCCGGAACAATACCGTCAATCCCATAAAAATAATAAAGAGGAACATTAACCAATAACCCCACAATTCCACCGATTACAGAGGATTTAGCCAAACTCTTGAGCATCCTCATGCCTTGCAATAAGGCATTCATGCCTTGGGCTACAATTGTAAATAAAACGGCAATGGATAACCAAACAAAACTCCAGGTATAATTTTCATCTTCAAAAGCCCATAAACTAAGCTGCTTTGCAAAAATTATTGTCAGAATTGCTCCAATGCTACCTGTAATCCATAATAAACGATTGATAATTACAAATATTTTTGCTAACCTCACAACATCCCGGTCAACTTCAGCTCTCGCAAAATCTCTGACGCAACTATAGCTAACACCCAGGCTTGCGATTTGATTTATCAATCCGATAGATGAATTCAGCAAAGCCGCAATTCCCATTCCCTCTGTACCGATAAGAATCGCAACAAATTTGGCTCTCACAATATTGATGATAGCCAAAACAAACTGAACACCACCAAAAATGGTGATGCCTTTCATCGCAGTCCGGTACGAATCTTTTTGCTTATCCACTTAGTACTGGTTAATAATCTCTACCACTTTTCTCACCTCTTCATCCGTCAATACGGCACTCATAGGTATACTAACCACTTCTGCATGAATTTTTTCCGTTACAGGATACGAATAATTATTCCATTGTTTATAACATTCCTGCCTATGAGGAGGAATAGGATAATGGATATTAGTTTGAATATCATTCTCTGCTAAATATTGTTGCAAGCCATCACGATCTGCACAACGAATTGTAAAAAGATGAAATACATGTGCATTCCAATCTTTCACAATTGGCAAAATAATCGCTGGATTCTCAATGTTTTCTATATAATATTTTGCAACTTCTTTTCTTAATTGTATATCATTATCAAGATAACGGAGTTTAACATCAAGAATAGCTGCCTGAATTTCGTCAAGACGACTATTACGCCCTACATATTGGAAAACATATTTCTTTGCAGATCCGTAATTAGCAACCGACCTTACTATATGTGCCAACTCATCATCATTCGTTGTCACAGCTCCTGCATCCCCTAATGCACCTAAGTTTTTACCCGGATAAAAGCTATGCCCTGCAGCATCGCCTATCGAGCCTGTCATTCTCCCATTAAATTTGCAGCCATGTGCCTGCGCATTATCTTCTACAAGCTTAAGATTATATTTTTCACATAATTCTCCTATTTTCTCAGTATACGCACACTGACCATAGAGATGTACTATAAGTATAGCTCTTGTACGAGAAGTTATAGCTTTTTCAATCTTAGAATCATCAATTTGATATGTTTCCAGATTGGGTTCAACCAACACAGGAATGAGTCCGTTCTCAGTAATGGCTAAAATAGAAGCAATATAGGTATTTGCAGGAACGATAACTTCATCTCCAGGTTTCATTATCCCCATTTCAATATAAGCACGGAAAATCCAAATCAATGCATCAAGGCCGTTAGCACATCCTATAGTATATTTAGTACCAATATATGAAGAATAATGTGTTTCAAACATTGCATTTTCTTTGCCTTGTAAATACCACCCTGAATCAACGACTCTCAATACTGCTTCATGAATCTCTTCTGCATATTTTGCAGTAACTTTCTGTAAATCTAAAAATTTAATCATATCCGTTTTATATTTTATGTTTAACTCCATTTTTATCACACATATTTAAGTCCAGAGCAATACCATCTTTAGTGATATACCCTTTTTTACATGCAGGATTACCAAACCAAATCTCATGTGCCGGAACATTTTTTGTAACAACACTTCCTGCCCCGACAAGAGCGTACTCACCAATAATCAATCCTCCCATTATTGTAGAATTGGCTCCGATCGAACAATGTTCCTCAAGTGTCGTCATTAAAAATTCACTTGGATAGACTTTTGAACGAGGAATCAAATCATTAATAAAAGAGACATTTGCTCCGATAAAAACATTATCTTTTACTCTTAGACCATCCCACAATTGTACTCCTGATTTTACAGTAACATTGTTACCTATAATAACATCATTCTCTACAAAAACATGGGCACATAAATTGCAGTTACTTCCAATAACAGCACCATTTAAGATGACACAAAATTGCCATATAGTAGTCCCGTCACCAATTAATTTACTTTGACAGTCAGCCAGTGGGTGTATCATATATTCCTCGCTTTATATATTTGTTAATACTTCAATGTATAGTTTAGCCTGACTTTCCCAGTTATACTCTTCTAAAACTGCTCGCCGACCATTTTGCCCCATCTGATAAGCCATTTCCTTATTTTCAACTAAATATTGAATAGCCTCCTTTATTTGCTGCGAATTATGTGGATCAACACAAATTCCACAATTATATTTTTCTACAATTTCACGATAGCATTTCACATCCGAAAGCAACACCGGTAACCCCGCCTCCATACTTTCAAATATTTTCAACACACCAAAAGATCCATTCGGACTGCCTGTCCGACTAAAATCCCGAAGAGTATTACTAATAGTCATTTTTGAAAAAACTGTTGATATCTCTTCTTTCTTAAACGGCCCTGCAAAATCCACATTCTTCCAGTTTGGAAAAGTTTCAAGAACATCAACATATCCTTCTTCAATCACACCTGCAACATAATATTTGATATCCGGCAATTCCGCTAACGCTTTTAATACTTCTTTTTGACAACTAATCCAATAGACTGTTCCAATATATCCAAGAACATTTTTACGGGATAAATATTCCTCCTTGGATAAAGTAAACCTGGAAGATACAACAGGGAAATTTTTAATAACATAATGATTCTTTATTCCCCACTTTTCAAGGCGATTGTCAATATCATCAGTTACAGTAAATACAGCATTATATTTCTTTAGAGATGACTTCAGATATTTCTCCATCAGCACTGCAATTACATTACGAGCCATTTTAGGCAAATATGCTTTATCATGAATGATGCCAGGATAAAACTCACGAAGATTAAATACAACTTTATATCCCTTATGTTTCAATTTAACCCCAAGAGATAATAGCTCCGGATCAGAAATTTGGTATACATCTGCATTTATCATCAGTGCTTTCCTATAAAGAAATTTCTTGGTATTCAGCATCCTCTCTATACGCGAGCATGGCTTATAGTTACACGAAATAAACTCAATACCATCAATTGTTTCATTCGGTTCTAAGTCACAAACAACAATAGTAACTTTATAGCCAGCCATTGCCAATGCCTTCCCCTGACGGTCAAAGATCAATGGGTCTTTTCGAGAATAAAGCCCTGTGAGATAACAAATATGCATCATGGATTTAATTTTATATTTTCACGTTTGTCGTGCATTACTATATACATAGAAAATAGAAAGATATAATTAACAGAAAATAACCCAGGACGCTGATATAATGTAGCAAGTAGCAAGGTTATAAATATAAGAATATACCATATGGACTTTATACGATTTAAGGCATAAAGAACAAAGAAAAGCAGGTACATAATACAGACAACAGCTCCATTGGACAGAATTGCATTTCGATAACCAGCACTATCCGAGAAGTTTGCCAACTGTCTCTTATTATCTACCCCCCACCAATATTGACTTGTACCCTGAATAGAATTAAAATAACTTTTTAAACTACTATCAGCCCTATTATCCCCA